>NZ_JAUXYO010000096.1 GCF_030694325.1 Allobosea sp.
CGGGCGCCCGCGGGGCGAGACGCTCCGCGCGCTCCTGAGCGAGCGAGCGCGTCGCGGGTGCCGGCTGCGGCGCCAGGGCGACGGCGAAGCGCCCGCCATCGGAGGCGTTGCTGTCGGCATAGGGATTGTTGTTGGCATAGGCCATGACGCTGGGCTGCGGCTTCGGCGCCGCGCGGCGGCCGCGGGTTGGCCGGGCATCGGCCTCCTCCTCGTCGCCCCCGAACAGCGAGGCCCACAGGCTCTTGCGTCCCGAGGAGATGACGGCGCCCTCGTCGAGATCGGCCGCCGCATAGCCGGCGACTGCGCCGCCGCTGGAGAGGATCTCCGCCTTGGCGATCTCGTAGCCTCCGAGCGGCTGGCCGTCGGCCGGAAGGTGGACGGTCTTCTCGTCCGGGAAGAGGCGCACGAGCTGGTCGCGCGTCATGCGCGGCCAGGAACGCACCGAGCCGGCGTCGAGATGGATGAAGGGAGTATGCGCGCCGGGATAGAAGCCGACACCGCCGCGCTGAAGCCGCATGCCGGCCTCGCGCACGCGGGCCGTCGCGGCGTCCGGCAGGTAGAAATCCATCGCCTTGCCGAGCGTGTGCTGGCTGTGTTTGGCGACCGCGCGCGAGCGCCGGCGCAGCATCGAATTGGTCCCGGGCGAGCGATAGGCGGAGACGACATGGAAGGGCTGCTCGGAGCCAACCTGGCGCTGGACCTCCCAGGCGACGTCGAAGAGCCGGGGGTCCATCCGAATCGGCTCGTCGGTGCGCCAGTCGCGCAGGGTCCAGTTCAGCTTCTCAAGCGCCTCGGCGACATAGCGGCCGTCCCGCTTGAAGGTGACGGTGATCTCTTCCTTGGTGTGCATGTGGCGGATCGAGATCGTCCGCGTGTCGCCATTGGCGACCGCATCCTGCGTGCCGCGCACGCCGAGCAGGAGCGCTCCGGCCGCGACACCGAGCGTCAAGGCCCGGCGGAAGACCTGTTTCGGGCGCGCGGAGCGTGCCGAAAGCGTGGCGTCTGAGCTGCCCAATCTGCTGACCCGTCTCGATGCCCCGCTCGGGCGGCGCGTGATGAACGTGAACGAACAGTTGCGGAGAAGCGTTAACGCCTCGTTAGCAAGCCGGCAATTGCCGGGCCAGCCCTTTCTGCGCGCCCCTCCGCTACGCACCGATCGTGGCGAAACGGAGCCGGCTCGCCGACCGGTTTCACCAATTCGGCGTCAGCCGCGCGTTTCGAGCGCCTGCCGCACCATGCGGTGGAAGCCGTAGAGGTCCTCGAAGGTCGTGAGGGCGCCGTCCGCGCCCACGACATGGGTGTTGTAGACGAGGTGGATCGCCAGCGGCTGGGGCAGATTGATGCGGCGCTCGCCCGATCCGATCAGGCGCTTCAGGCGCTCATGCGTCCATTCCGGCCCGAGCACCTGATCGGCGAGCAGGAAGGGATTGTCGACGCGCACGCAGCCATGGCTGAAGGCGCGGCGCTCCTGCGCGAAGAGCCGCCGGTTGGGCGTGTCGTGCAGATAGACCGCATGGTCGTTGGGGAACATGAACTTGATCCAGCCGAGCGCGTTGCGCTCGCCCGGCGGCTGGCGCACCGAAATGCCGCCGCCCCTGGTGCGCGTCACCACATAGCCGCGCTTGGCGGCGTATTCGGGATCGGCCGCGAGGCCCGGTATGAACTCCTTGCGCAGGATCGAAGGCGGGACATACCAGGACGGATTGACGATGACGTGGTCCATCTTGTGCGAGAAGATGGGGGTCGCGGTCTCCGGCTTGCCGACGATGGCGCGGGTCTCGTGGACGACCTGGCCCTGGCGGACAACGCGGACCCGGAATTCCGGCACGTTGACCATGATGTGGTCGGCGCCGAGATCGCCCGGCAGCCAGCGCCAGCGCTCCATCTGGGCGATGACGTCCTGCTCGCCGCGGGCCGTCGCCGGCGTGCCCAGCGCAGCCAGCGTCTGCGCGCCCAGGATCCCATTCGCGGGCAGCCCCGCCTGCTTCTGGAAGGCGGCGAGTGCCGTTACCGTGGAGCGGTCGAAGACGGGCTCCTCCGTCGGGCCCAGTCCGAGCCTTGCACGCACCAGCGGCACGCGCTCGTCCCGCATGCCGAGCTTCAGCGCCGGCCCGGCGGGGATGCGCACGAGTGGCGTGTCGTCGAGATGCTCGCGCAGTTCGGCGAGCTTGGCCTTCAGCCGGCGATAGCCCTCATGGGGCGGGTTGTAGGCGGCGAGCACGGCTCCGGCATCGGCTGCGCCCGCGAGTTCCGAGAGCACCTCGGTAGCGGAGGGCAGCGACAGCGTCGGCGTCAGCAGCTTCGAGAGGCGGCGCGGATCGACCCGGGCGCCGCGCGCATCGCGGGCATAGAGCACGGCCAGTGCCGAGAGCCGGACATCGGCTTCGGCGAGGCTGCCCTTGTCGCTCGCCTCGAAGGCGGGGAGCGGATAATCGGCCGGCCGCAGTCCGTCCTCGCCGGCGCGCCCGAGACGCTCGGTCAGGCGCAATCCGGCGGCGCTCCAGCCGCGCCCCTCGATCCACAGCGGCCGGTGGCCGTTGGCCTCATAGGCGGCGAGGATCTCGGCGCGCTCGCGCTCAGCGAGGCGCGGCAGGGCCAGCGCATCGGCGGCGCGGGCGGCGATGTCGGCCGCGTAGTTGGAGCCGGCGGGCAGGTCGACGACGACCTTCGGCAGCTCGGGCGGGACGATCACCGGCTCGGCACGGCGCAGCACGGGAGCGGCCTGCGGCGCCGCGAGCGCCGGATCGACCGGGGGCAGCTCGATCTCGGGGATATCGAGGGTCACGGGCTCGTCGGGCATCGCGACGAGAGCAGGCGGCAGCTCCGGCGTGGCGAGACTGCCCTCGGGGCGCACTGAGGGCGTTACCGCGCCGGTGACCATGCCGGGCTCGGAGGCCGGCGCGGTCGCCGTGCCCACCTGCGGGGCGTTCTCGGCGGGAGCCGCTTCCGCGCTGGCGGTTGCCTGCGCGACGGGCGGCTGCTCGTGCGGGTGCAGCAGCAGGGCGGGCTGTTCCGGCAACGGAATGCCCAGCGTCGGGTCGATGGCGGGGCCTTCGGCTGAGGCGACGGTGGCGGTCAGGGACAGGGCCAGAGCCGAGACGCAAGCCAGATTCGCCCAGTGGCGACGACGCATGGTCGCTATTCCTGAATTATAGCCGAGAGCCGCATTCCTGCGTGAATCGGCCGGTTTCGACAAGATGCGGCAGCGCAACACGCGCCGCCATTCGGTTGGTCGCGGCTCAGGCCGCGTCGGTTTCATCCGTGCCGGCTTCGGGCTCGATCAGCCCGTAATCCTTGAGCTTGCGGTAGAGCGTCGAGCGGCCGATGCCGAGCTTGCGCGAGATCTCCGACATGTGCCCGCGGTAATGGGCGAGGGCGAATTTGATGATCTCGCGCTCGAGTTCGTCGAGCGTGCGCATGTCCGAACCCGCCACCAGATCGAGCGCATTGGGGTCGCGCACCGGCACCTGAATGATGCGGGGCGTCTCGCTGCGGGTTTCGCCGGGGCCGAGCGGCGCAGGCGCCGGCGGGATGCGGACGTCGTAGCCCTGCATCTGTGCGGCGATCTGGGGGAACTCGGCGACGGTCAGTTCGTCACCATCGGCCAGCACGACGGCCCGGAACATCGCGTTCTCGAGCTGGCGGACATTGCCCGGCCAGTCGTAGCCGCTGATGAGGGAAAGCGCCTCGGCGCCGATGCCGCGCAGCTTCTTGCCTTCCTCCGCCGCGAAGCGGGCGAGAAAGCCGCGCGCCAGGTCTGCGATGTCCTCGTGGCGCTGGCGCAGCGGCGGCAGCGTGATCGGGAAGACGTTGAGGCGGTAATAGAGGTCCTCGCGGAACTCGCCCGCCTTGACCTGGTCGAGCAGGCTCTTGTTCGTCGCCGAGATGATGCGGATGTCGACGCGCACCGACTTCTTGGCTCCGACGGGGTCGACCTCGCCCTCCTGGATCGCACGCAGCAGCTTCACCTGCGCGTCGAGCGGCAGTTCGCCGACCTCGTCGAGAAACAGCGTGCCGCCGCTGGCTTCGACGAATTTGCCGACTTGGCGCTCGGTCGCGCCGGTGAAGGAGCCCTTCTCGTGGCCAAACAGGATCGACTCGACGAGGTTGTGGGGGATCGCGCCGCAATTGACGGTGACGAAGGGCTTGCCCTTGCGGTCGCTCGAGCCCTGGATGGCGCGGGCGAGCACCTCCTTGCCGACGCCGGATTCGCCCTCGATCAGGATCGGAATGTTGGACTTCGCCGCCCGCTCGGCCAGGCGCACGACGCGGGCCATGTCGGCGCTCTTGGTGGCGAGGTCGCGGAAGCCCAGCGTGCCCGACGCGCGGCGCTTGATGTGGCGCAGCTCGTGTTCGAGCGCACCGAGCTTGAGCGCGTTCTTCAGCGAGATCTGCAGCCGCTCGGCGCCGACGGGCTTGACCACGAAATCGACCGCGCCGGCCCGCATCGCCTGGACCACGGTCTCGATCGAGCCATTGGCGGTCTGCACGATGACGGGCGTCTCGATGGCACGATCGCGCAGTGCTGCGAGCACGCCCATGCCATCGAGTTCGGGCATGACGAGGTCGAGGACGACGGCGTCGAAGCGCTCGCTGTCGGGGCCCGTCAGCATCTGGAGGGCGGCCTGCCCGGTCTCCGCCACGGCGACGTCGTAGCCGGAGCGCCTGAGCATGGCATCGAGCAACCGCCGCTGGACGGGATCGTCGTCGACGACGAGAACAGTGGCAGTCATGACACCTCGGCAGCCAGAATCGACGGGAACCGCGCCCATCGGGATGGAATCGCTGTTCCGTTCTGGGGCATCCTCGGCCAGAACGGTTAAGCGGCGCTTAAGCGCAAGCGCCCGGTCCGCGACGCCGGCGCGGCCAGAGCCACATTGATCCCGCCGACCGTCCCGCGCATATGAAGGCGAACCGGTTTGAAGGCTGCGAGGTGATCCCGAGATGATGACGGTGTGCGACGGCGTCCTGCGGACGACAGCCTCCGAAACCGCGGCGGCCATGGCAAAATCGCTGGGCCCGCTGCCGGAATGGGATCTCCGCCACCTCTATCCCGGCATGGAGTCGCCGGAGCTGAAGGCCGATCTCGAGCGGGCGATGAGCGAATCGCAGAGCTTCGCGGCGCTCTATCGCGGGAAGCTCGGGGCGCTCGCCGAGCGCGAGGACGGCGGCGCCGTACTGGCCGAGGCGGTGAAGGCCTTCGAGGCGCTGAGCGACCGGCTCGGGCGGATCGGCGCCTATGCGGGCCTCGTCTATGCGGGCGACACCACCGATCCCCAGCGCGCCAAATTCTATGGCGACACGCAGGACAAGCTCAACGCGGCGGTGACGGAGCTTTTGTTCTTCGAGCTCGAGCTCAACCGGATCGAGCCCGAGCATCTCGCCCGGATCGCCGCGACGGGCCCGCTCTCGCATTGGAAGCCCTGGCTCGACGATCTCGCCAAGGACAAGCCGCACCAGCTCGAGGACCGGGTCGAGGCCCTCTTCCACGAGAAGTCGATGACCGGGCACGCCGCCTGGAACCGGCTCTTCGACGAGACCATCGCCTCGCTGCGCTTCCGGATCGGCGGCGAGGAACTGACGCTGGAGCCGACGCTCAACAAGCTCCAGGACGCCGACGGCGCGGTGCGCAAGGCCGCCGCCGAGGCGCTGAGCGAGGTGTTTCGTGGCCAGCTGCGGACCTTCGCGCTGATCACCAACACGCTCGCCAAGGACAAGGAAATCTCCGACCGCTGGCGCAAGTTCCAGGACGTCGCCGATTCGCGCCATCTCGCCAACCGCGTCGAGCGCGAGGTCGTGGATGCGCTGGTTTCGGCGGTTCGCGCGGCCTATCCGCGGCTGTCGCACCGCTATTACAAGCTTAAAGCGAAGTGGTTCGGCCGCGAGGCGCTGGATTTCTGGGACCGCAACGCGCCGCTGCCGAAGGTCGAACAGCGCACGATTCCCTGGACCGAGGCGCGCGACACGGTGCTCGACGCCTATGGCGCCTTCTCTCCCGAGATGGCCGGCATCGCGCGGCGCTTCTTCGACGAGCAGTGGATCGACGCGCCCGTGCGGCCCGGCAAGGCGCCCGGCGCCTTCGCTCATCCGACCGTCCCCTCGGCGCACCCCTATGTGCTGGTCAATTACCAGGGCAAGCCGCGCGACGTGATGACGCTCGCCCATGAGCTCGGGCATGGCGTGCATCAGGTTCTCGCCGCCCATAACGGTGCGCTGATGGCCCCGACGCCGCTGACGCTGGCCGAGACGGCGAGCGTCTTCGGGGAGATGCTGACCTTCCGGCGGCTGCTCGACGGCACGCAGGACCCCAAGCAGCGCAAGGCGATGTTGGCGGCCAAGGTCGAGGACATGATCAACACGGTGGTGCGCCAGATCGCGTTCTACTCCTTCGAGCGGAAGGTGCACGAGGCGCGCAGATCGGGCGAGCTGACGGCCGAGGCGTTGTGTGAACTCTGGATGAGCGTCCAGGCGGAGAGCCTGGGTCCGGCGATCCGGCTCGGCCCGGGCTACGAGCCCTTCTGGTGCTACATCCCGCACTTCATCCATTCGCCCTTCTACGTCTACGCCTACGCCTTCGGGGATTGCCTGGTGAACTCGCTTTACGGGGTCTACCAGAACGCGGCGGAGGGCTTCCAGGAGCGCTATTTCGCCCTGCTCTCGGCCGGCGGCACCAAGCACCATGCAGAGTTGCTGGCGCCGTTCGGGCTCGACGCGCGCGATCCCGCCTTCTGGCAGATCGGCCTGACGATGATCGAGGGGATGATCATCGAACTGGAGGGGATGGAGTAGCGGGGTTTTCCGCGTGAGGCTTGGACCCACGCCGTCATCCCGGGCTTGACCCGGGATCCATCGGAGGGCTCCGGAGCTTTACGATGGATCCCGGAGCTGCGCCGCTTCGCGGCTTGTCCGGGATGACGGAGCGCTTCCAGCGACAGTCGCCAACGTCAGAACTGCAGCCTCAGGCCCACCTGCGCGATATTGGCGGTGTAGTCGGAGCCCTGGGCGCTCGAGTTCAGCCGCTCATGGGTGAAGCTCGCGCGCACCGAGAATGTCCGCGTCAGCTTGTAGTCGAGGCGGGCGCCGATGCTGGAGGAATCCTCGCGCAGCCCCTGCCCCTCATATTCCGTGCGATTGAAGCTGCCGAAGGCGGTGACGGTGAGGTTGCGGCGCAGCGCATGGGCGACCTCGAGCGAAACCCGCCGCGCCGTGGTGCCCGACGAGCCGGCGACGGTGGTGTCGCCGAGTTCGGAGGTGCCGCGCAGCGTCACCGTGGTGAGCGGCGTCGGTGACCACAGGATCGCGGCATCGCCGATCAGACCCCTGAGGTTACGCAGGCGGGCGTCGTCGTATTTGCGGTCCTGATAGCCGACGGAGACCTCGCCGGTGAGCTGGCGGCTGATCTCGAAGGTCGAGCCGACGCGGCCTGTGAGGCCGTCCGAGGAGCGGCGGTAACCGCTCGAATCGATGGCCTGGTCGAAGTCGCGCGTGTCGATCTCGCCCTGGACGAAAGGCTTGAAGCCCGGCGTCACCTCATAGGCTGCGCGCAGGCGCAGGCCGTACTGGGTCTGGTTACGGTCGCGCTGGCTGACGATGCCGCCGTTGCTCAGTTTGCCGTCCTCATAGTCGCTGCGGTCGACCGAGCCGCGCAGCGTCATCTGCAGGCGGTTGATGTCGTGGGTGACGCCGGCCGAGGCGCCGTACTGATAGACCAGCGGGCGGCCGACGACGGCGGCGGTCAGATCCGGCGAGCCCGGGCGCTGCGTGTCGAGCCGGGCCCGGGTTTCGAGCAGGATGCGGGTGTCGCGCGTCGCGTCGAGCCGCAGCTGCAGATTGCCCTCGCCATCGGGACGTGAGGCCTCGCGGTCGCGATAGAACTCGCTGTAGCCGGCGCGCAGCCGGCCGGTCAGC
>NZ_JAUXYO010000098.1 GCF_030694325.1 Allobosea sp.
ACTGACCATCAGCAGCAAGAACTACTCGTCCTGGTCGCTGCGTGGTTGGCTGCTCTGCATGATGGCGGGTCTTGAGGTGGAGGAGCACATGCTCTCTGCCGACGACCCCTCGACGCGGGCCGAATTGCTGCTGCTCTCGCCCTCCTTCCTGGTGCCCTGCCTGACCCATGAGGGCATCAAGGTCTGGGATACGCTCGCCATCGCGGCTTATCTCGACGAGATCAGGCCCGATGCCGGCCTCGTTCCGAAGGATGCCGCGGCACGCGCGCATTGCCGCGCGATCTGCGGCGAGATGCATTCGGGCTTCGCCAATCTGCGCTCGGCGCTGCCGATGAACCTCAAGGCGCATTATCCCGGCTTCAAGGTCTGGGCCGGAGCCCAGGCCGATATCGACCGTGTCACCGAAATCTGGCGCGACACCCTGCAGCGCTATGGCGGGCCCTATCTGTTCGGCAAGACGCTGACGATGGCAGATGCGATGTATGCGCCCGTCTGCCTGCGCTTCCTGACCTATGACGTCGCGCTCGACGCCGCCTGCCAGGCCTATTGCCGGACGATTTCGGCCTGGCCTGCCCTGCGCCGCTGGGTCGAGGCCGCCAAAGCCGAACCCGACGACGTCGAAGAGCTCGACGCCGAGTTCTGAGCGCGGCCATCATGCATGGCGGGACAGGGCCGATGCCCGGGCCCGCATTGGCCATCGCGCCCCAAAGCGGCTAAACCGCCCCACGAACACAAAACGCCGTGGGAGGCCGCTGATGACCGAGATGTTCAAGAACCTGATTGCCGGCGAATGGGCCGGTGGCACGAATGCTTCGCGCAACATCAATCCTTCCGACACCAACGACGTGGTCGGCGAATATGCGCAGGGCACGGTCGAACAGCTCAACGATGCCGTCGCGGCCGCCAAGGCCGCTTTCCCGGCCTGGAGCCGCTCCGGCCCGCAGGAGCGCTACGAGATCCTGAAGAAGGCCTCCGACGAGATTCTCGCCCGCAAGGAGGAACTCGGCCGCCTGCTCTCCCGCGAGGAGGGCAAGACCCTGGCCGAGGGCATCGGCGAGGCCGGCCGCGCCGGCCAGATCTTCGCCTTCTTCGCCGGCGAGTGCCTGCGCCTGTCGGGCGAGGCGCTGCCCTCGGTGCGTCCGGGCGTCGGCGTCGAGATCACGCGCGAGCCGGTCGGCATCGTCGGCATGATCACGCCCTGGAACTTCCCGATCGCCATTCCCGCCTGGAAGATCGCCCCGGCGCTCGCCTACGGCAACTGCGTCGTCATCAAGCCGGCCGATCTGGTGCCGGGCTCGGCCTGGGCTCTGGTCGACATCATCCAGCGCGCCGGCCTGCCCAAGGGCGTGCTCAACCTTGTCATGGGCCGCGGCTCGGTCGTCGGCCAGGCGCTGCTGCAGCACAAGGACGTCCACGCCATCTCCTTCACGGGCTCGGTCGCGACCGGCCGCAAGGTCGCCGAGGCCTGCATCGCCTCCTCGCCGATGAAGAAGGTCCAGCTCGAGATGGGCGGCAAGAACCCGCTCGTCGTGCTCGACGACGCCGACCTCAAGGTCGCGGTCGAGGCCGCCGTCACCGGCGCCTTCTTCTCCACCGGGCAGCGCTGCACGGCGTCCTCGCGCCTGATCGTCCAGGCCGGCATCCATGACAAATTCGTCGAGGCCTGCATCGAACGTCTCAAGGGCGTCGTCGTCGACGACGCGCTGAAGGCCGGCACTCATATCGGCCCGGTGGTCGACCAGAGCCAGCTCGACCAGGACCTGAAATACATCCAGATCGCCAAGGACGAGGGCGGCAAGCTGGCCTGGGGCGGCGAACTGCTGAACCGCGAGACGCCCGGCTTCTACCTCCAGCCGGCGCTCTTCACCGAGACCACGAACAGCATGCGGATCTCGCGCGAGGAGGTTTTCGGCCCGGTCGCCAACATCATCCGGGTCAAGGACTACGAGGAAGCGCTCGCCATCGCCAACGATACCGAGTTCGGCCTGTCCTCGGGCATCTGCACGACCTCGCTGAAGCATGCGACGCATTTCAAGCGCAATGCCGAGGCCGGCATGGTGATGGTCAACCTCGCCACCGCGGGCGTCGACTACCACGTGCCCTTCGGCGGCCGGAAGGGCTCGAGCTACGGCCCCCGCGAGCAGGGCGCCTACGCCAAGGAGTTCTACACCACGGTGAAGACGGCCTACACGCTGGCGTGAGGCGACTCTGGACCGGGCGGCCGCCGCGCCGCCCGGTCCTCCGACATTGCAGCGGGGGCCGATCTGGTCTTTGCTTCGGGCTGATCTCAACCGGAGTGACCCCACCGCGATGACCCTGCTTCGTCCGAACCGCCGCACCGCGCTCGCCCTGATCTCGTCCGCCTCCCTGCCGACTCTCGGGCGGGCTCAGGCCCCGAAGAAGGTCGCCGCGCTCTTCGCCGGGCGCATCGACGATCGCGGCTTCATGCAGGCGGGCTATGACGGGCTGAAGCTGGCCGAAGCCCGCCTCGGCGTCTCGGTCGCCTTCCGGCAGGGTGTCCAGCCCAAGCCGGAGGAACTGACGGCCGCGCTGCGCGAACTCGCCGCCGCCGGCCCCGATCTCGTCATCGCCCATGGCGGCCAGAACAACGCCGCCGCCAAGGCCGTCGCCGCCGAGTTCCCGGCGGTGCGTTTCGCCGTGACCCAGGGCAACGTGACGGGGACCAACCTCGCAAGTTATGAGGTGCTGCAGGAGCAGTCGGCCTTTCTCGCCGGCATGCTGGCGGCCCTGACGACCCGCACCGGCGTGGTCGGCCACATGTCCGGCATCCGGGTGACGCCGGGACTGAAGGGCCGCGCCGCCTATGCCGCCGGTGTTGCCCATGCCGATCCGAAGGTGATCCTGCTGACCAATTTCTCCGGCAATCAGGACGACAACGCCCTCTCGGAGAAGGTCGCCCGTGCGATGATCGCCAAGGACGCGCAGGTCATCTTCACCATGCTCAATGCCGGGCGCGACGGCGTCACCGCCGCCTGCCGTGAGCGCGGCGTCATGCAGATCGGCAATGTCGGCGACTGGACCGCGATCGCGCCTGACGTCTTCATCGCCTCCGCCTTCGCCGATTCCGGCCGCGCCCTGTTCGATGCGGTGGCGGACTTCACGGCCGGCAAATTCGCCACCGGCGAGATCAAGCGGCTCGGGCTCGAGACCCCGGAGGCGGTGCGCCTGATCATGGCCCCCTCCGTGCCGAGCGAGATCCGCGGCCGCATCGAGGCCGCGGCGAGAGCGATCGCCGCCGGAACCCTCGACGTGCCCGTGGAATGGGCGGGCTCGGAGTTCCCGACGCCCGCCTGAGGCTCAGAAGCCTTCGAGCACGATCTTGCCCTTCGCCCGGCCGCTTTCGAGCAGGGCATGGGCCCGCTTGAGATTGGCGACGTCGATCCGGCCGAAGCTCTCGGTCAGCGTCGTGCGCAGCTCGCCCGCATCGACCAGCCGCGCCACTTCGGCCAGCAGATCGCCCTGCGCCTGCATGTCGGGCGTCTGGTGCAGCGAGCGGGTGAACATCAGCTCCCAGTGCAGCGACAGCGACTTGTTCTTGAGCGGCATCACGTCGAGCGTCGCAGGATCGTCGATGACGCCGAGCCGCCCCTGCGGCGCGATGAGCTTCAGCACCTCCGGCAGATGCTGGGCGGTGTGGGTGGTGAAGAAGACGAAGCCCGGCGCTCCAAGGCCGAGCGCCGCGACCTCGTCCGCCAGCGGGCGGCTGTGGTCGACGACGTGATGCGCGCCGAGTTCGTTCGCCCAGGCCCGGGTCTCGGGCCGCGAGGCGGTGGCGATGACGGTGAGATCGGTCAGCCGGCGCGCGAGCTGGATCGCCGCCGACCCGACCCCGCCCGCGCCGCCGACGACGAGAAGCGCCGGCGCCGCGCCCGGCACGGGATCGCGGACCTTCAGCCGGTCGAACAGCATCTCCCAAGCCGTGATCATCGTCAGCGGCAGGGCCGCGGCCTCGGCGAAGGACAGGCTCTTCGGCTTGGGGCCGACGATCCGCTCGTCGACGAGATGGAACTCCATATTGGCGCCGGGGCGGTTCAGCGCGCCCGCATAGAACACCGCGTCGCCGGGCCGGAAGGCCGTCACCTCGGGACCCACCGCCTTCACGACGCCCGCCGCATCCCAGCCGAGGATGCGGGCTTCGCCCTCCGGGGGGCGCGCATTGCGCCGGACCTTGGTATCGACCGGATTGACCGAAATCGCCCTGACCTCGACCAGAAGGTCGCGTCCGCTGGCGACGGGCTCCGGCAGATCGAGCGCGATCAGGCTGGTGTCGGCGCTGATGTCCTGAGGTTCACGATATCCGATGGCGCGCATGGTCGAGGGCTCCTGCGTTGCAATGCAGGCGAGATGACCCCTATTCTCGGATATCGCAAGAACGCACAATTTCCGCCGATAGTGCCGAAAAGGATACCGTGATGCCGCCCCGCTTTCAGGAGCCCTATTGTGCCGAAGGCTGCCCGGTCGAGGCCGCGCTGGGGCTGATCGGCGGCAAATGGAAGGGAATCCTGCTCTATCACCTGATGAGCGGGACGCTGCGCTTCAACGAAATCCGCAAGCGCGTTCCCGGCGTGACCCAGCGCATGCTCACCACACAACTGCGTGAGCTGGAGGCCGACGGTCTGATCCTCCGCGTCGTCTATCCGCAGGTGCCGCCGCGCGTCGAATACAGCCTCTCGACGAAAGGGCGAACGCTCGAACCGGTCATCGTCGCCCTGAAGGACTGGGGCGAGCGTCACGCCACGCGGCAGGAGCCGCAGGCCGCCTGATCGGGACCGTCAGTAGGGCAGCCCGACATAGTTCTCCGCAAGCGCCGCCATCGCGTGCTCTGACGAGACGAGATAGTCGAGTTCCGCTTGCTGCATGCGCTGCTCGAACGGGCTTTGCTCCGGGAAGAGATGCATCAGCGAGGTCAGCCACCAGGAGAAGCGCTCCGCTTTCCAGACGCGTGCCAGCGCCTTCTGCGAATAGGCGTCGATTCCGGCTTCCGACCGGTCGAGGAAAAGTTCCCGCAGCGCCTCGAACAGGTAATGCACGTCGCTGGCGGCGAGGTTGAGCCCTTTCGCGCCGGTGGGCGGCACGATATGCGCGGCGTCGCCCGCCAGGAACAGCCGGCCAAAGCGCATCGGCTCGGCCACGAAGGAGCGCAGCGGCGCGATCGACTTTTCGATCGAGGGACCGGTGACCAACGCCTCGGCCGTTTCGGCATTGAGCCGACGGCGCAACTCGTCCCAGAAGCGCTGGTCGGACCAGGCATCGACCCGCTCGTCGGTGCCGCACTGGACATAGTAGCGGCTGCGCGTGGACGACCGCATCGAGCAAAGCGCGAAGCCTCGCTGGCTGCGGGCATAGATCAGCTCTTCGGAGACCGGAGGCACGTCGGCGAGGATGCCGAGCCAGCCGAAAGGGTAGACCCGCTCGAACACGCGCAGCGCGCTCGTCGGAATGCTGGCGCGGGCGACGCCGTGATAGCCGTCGCAGCCGGCGATGACGTCGCAATCCAAGCGCTGCGGCTGGCCGCCTTCTATAAATGTGACAGAGGGGCTCGTGCCGTCGAAACCGTGCAGCGTCACGTTCTCGGCCTCGAAGATGGTCTTGCCGCCCTGCGCGGCGCGCTGGTCCATCAGGTCGCGCGTCACCTCCGTCTGCCCGTAGACGGTGACGTGCCGCCCGCCCGTCAGCTCGCTCAGGGGGATGCGATGACGCTGTTCGCCGAAGAGCAGGTCGAAACCGTCATGCGGCAGGCCCTCCGCGTGCAGTCGGCCGCTGGCCCCGACCTTGTCGAGCAGGCCGACCGTGCCCTGTTCGAGCACGCCGGCGCGGATGCGCGCGAGCACATAGTCGCGGCTCTTGCGTTCGAGGATGACGCTGTCGATGCCGGCCTGATGCAGCAACTGGCCGAGCAACAGGCCCGACGGGCCGGCCCCGATGATGGCGACCTGGGTTCGCAAGAGATCCTCCCCGCGCCGCCGGACCGGCGTCTGCGCGAGCAACAAGTTGCCATGGCAACCAATAAAAAGAAAGCCGTGCTTCGGCCGACCGCCGGCGCTCAGCCGATCGGGATGACGTCCACGGCCACGCCGATCTTCTGCGAGCCCGGCCCGATCACCACGCCATCGAGTGGGGAGACGTCGGCATAGTCGCGGCCGAAGGCGGTGACGATGTGATCGTCGGCGACGATCAGGTCGTTGGTCGGGTCGAGCCCGATCCAACCGGTCTCCGGCCCGCACCAGAGCATGACCCAGGCATGGCTGGCGTCGGCGCCTTCGAGCCGCTTCTCGCCCGGTGGCGGCACGGTGCGGATATAGCCGCTGACATAGGCCGCCGGAAGTCCGAGCCCACGCAGCCCCGCGATCATGACATGGGCGAAATCCTGGCAGACGCCGTGCCGCTCGCGGAAAGCCTCTTCCAGCGGCGTCGAGACCTCGGTCGCCTCCGGATCATAGGTGAAGTCGGCCCGGATGCGCGCCATCAGCTCGGTCGCCGCCTCGAGCACCGGCCGCTTCCGCGCGAAGCTGCTGCGCGCGTAATCGGTCACGGCGGCGACGGGCGGCACGAGACGGCTGGGGTAGAGGTGGTGCGCCGGCGAATTGGGAGCGAGGCTGGCCGAGGCCAGAGCCTGTTCGCCGACATCCTCCCAACTGCGGGTCAGGCCGGGGAAGGGCGCCTGGGGCCGCCTGACCTCGACACGCGCGCGCAACTCGACCTTCAACTCACGATGCGGCTTCGCGATCGTCAGCGTCGTCATCCGGTTGCCGAAGAAGCAAAGGCCGTCGTCGCGCTCGGCCGGGCGCGGGGTCACGGTCAGCTCGCTGCGGGAAACACTCTGTCCGCCATCGTCGCGCGGCTGCAGCCGCAGGATGCAGCGGGCGAAGGGGACCGGACGGCTATAGGCGTAGGTCGTGATGTGCCGAAGGTCGTAGATCACGCGATGCCTGTGAGGCGCGAGCCTTCCGGGCCGCTGTTCTGGAGGAAGTAGCGATCGGCGATGGCGCTGGAGACGCCCATCAGCAATTGCTCGAACAGCAGGATGCTGGTCCGGTCGAGCCGCGCGGCCTCCGCCGTCCGGCACTCCGCGGCGAGCTTCAGGATCAGCCGGCGTGGCGCTTCCAGCATGCCATCCTCGGTCAGCGACGGCAGATCGCGGATTTCCGTGTCGAGCCTGTCGATCTGGAAGGCCACGGAGCGCGGATTGTAGGGATCGAGCATCACGAGATCGAGCACCGGCTGCAGGCTGGCACCGAGCAGGTAACGCGAGCGATAGGTGATTTGTGAATCCGTCAGATCGAGCAGCGCGTCGAGCGCGTCGCCCGGCGCGTTCGCTTCAGCGAAATGGCGGGCGAAGCGGCAGGTCGCGATGCCGCGCTCGAGCCGGCGCCCGATGTCGAGAAAGCGCCATCCGGGCCCCCGCACCATGTTCTCCTGGCTGAGCCCCGAGAAGGCGGCGAGGGACTTCAGCGCCCGGTCGGCGATTTCATAGGCCTCGCCTTCGCTGGGCTCGCGCCCATCCGCCAGGGTGAGCTGGTCCTGCATGTCTCCGAAGAGCCGCCAGGCATCGACCGACAGCCGCTCGCGAATGACGGAGGCGGTGCGCCTTGCCTCGCGCATGGTCGCGATGGCGGAGCCGTACTCGTCGAGCGCGTGCAGGGCGGCCGAGGCCTGACTGGCCGGGGTCTGGCCGCGGCCGCCGGGCGCCGCGCCCCAGGCCACCAGCAGATTGGCGAGGCGCTTCAACGTCTCGTTGCGACCTTGCGCCGGGTCGGTATCGATCAGCCGGCCGAGCAGCGCGCGCACCAGGCGCAGCGTCGCCTCCGTCCGCTCCAGATAGCGCCCGAGCCAGAACAGGTTGTCGGCCGCTCGGCTCGGGAGCGTGCCGGTCACGCGGCGGATGCTGATGCGGTCGGGCGCCGGCAGCAGCGAGACCTGCTCGACCGGCGCGTCCGACGTCACCCAGACGTCGCTGGAACGCACGCCGCTGCGCATGCTGACGGCGCGCGCGTCGCGCTCGTCGGAGATGCGGCAGAAGCCGCCGGGCATCACCTTCCAGCCGTCGGGGGTGGCGGCGGCGAAGACGCGCAGCGTCATCGGGCGCGGCTGCAGACGGCCGTTCTGGAACACCGGCGTGGTCGACAGCCGCACCACCTCCTGGCCGACATAATCCATGCCGCGCGCCTCGATCCGGCGGCGCAGCGCCGCCTTCTCGGCGGCCGGGAGGTCGGCCACGACGACGGGGCCTGCATCGAGCCCACCGCCGGCGCTGCGGAAGGCCGGCGCGATGCTCATATCGTCGAAGCGTTCCAGCACCACCGCCCGTTCGCGCGGCTGGCCGCACCACCAGGTCGCGACATTGGGCAGGATCATCGCCTCGCCGAGAAGGCGTTCGCCCAGCGCCGGGAGGAAGCCCATCAGCGCGCGCGCCTCGACCACGCCCGAGCCCAGCCCGTTGGCGACATGCACGGAACCCTTGCGCACCGCCTGGACCAGTCCGGCGACGCCGAGTGCGGAGGAGGCGTTCAGCTCGAGCGGATCGGCGAAATCCCCGTCGATGCGCCGCCAGATCACGTCCGCCCGCTTCAGCCCGGCGATGGTACGCACATGCACACGGCCCTCGCGCATCACGAGGTCGCCGCCCTCGACGAGCAGGAAGCCGAGATAGCGCGCCAGATAGGTCTGCTCGAAATAGCTCTCGTTCAGCGGCCCCGGCGTCAGCAGGCAGATGCGCGGCTCGACGCGCTTGGAGCGGGCGACGAGCCCGGCACGGAAGCCCTGGAAGAAGGCCGCCAGCCGCTCGATGTTCATGGTCCGGAACATGTCAGGGAAGGCGCGCGACAAGGCGAGCCGGTTTTCCAGGGCATAGCCCGTTCCCGAGGGGGCCTGGGTGCGGTCCTGGAGGATCCACCAACGGCCGTCCGGTCCGCGCCCGAGATCGGCGGCGTAGAGCTGCAGCGTCCCGCCCCCGGGTGCGCCCTGCAGCGGCCGCAGATAGTCCGGGCTGCCGGTGACGACCGAGGCCGGCAGGAGCCCGTTGGCGATCATGTCGCCGGGGCCGTAGATGTCGTCGAGCAGCGTGCCGAGGAGCTGCGCCCGCTGCGCCACCCCGGCTGCGATTGTCTGCCATTCCGCCCCGGTGATCACGAGCGGGACATGGCTGAGCGGCCAGGACCGTTCGCCCGCGGTGGGGTCGCGCGGATCGATGTCGCCATGCACCCGATAGGAGACCCCGGTGTCGTGGACATGCCGGTCGGCCAGGCCGAAGCGCTGGTTCAGCTCGTCGGGCGAGAAGGCGCACCACTCCGTCAGGAAGGGCTCCCATTGCGGGCGAACGTGCCCGTCCGCACCGACGATCTCGTCATAGACGCCGGGCAGCGGGCGATAATCCGCCAGCAGAGCGTTGCGCCGCTCTGTCCTCACGCGCGCGGAGGGGGATCGGCGCTGCAATGCCATCGCTTGGGTCTACACTCCGGCCGGGCGCCGCAAATCCAGGGTCAGCGGGAATTCGGCGCTGCGCTCTTCGGGCGGAATCGCCAGCGCGCCGGGAGTATGGCCGATCGCTTCGAAACGTGCGAGCCGCCGCGCCTCCGCTTCGTAGGAATTCACCGGCGGAGTCTCATAATTGCGACCGCCGGGATGGGCGACGTGATAGACGCAGCCGCCCAGCGAGCGCCCGACCCAGGTGTCGACGATGTCGAAGGTCAGCGGCGCGTGGACGGGAATCGTCGGGTGCAGGCCCGACGCCGGCTGCCACGCCTTGAAGCGCACGGCCGCGACGCTCTCGCCCGTGGTCCCGGCCGGCGTCATCGGCAGGCGCCTGCCATTGCAGGTGACGAGGTGCCGCCCGGGCACCAGCCCCTTCGCCTTGACCTGGAGCCGCTCGACCGAGGAATCGACATAGCGCACGGTACCGCCGATCGCGCCCTCCTCGCCCATGACGTGCCAGGGTTCGAGCGCCTGGCGGATCTCGATCTCGACGCCGCCATGCTCGACCTTGCCGAAGAAGGGAAAGCGGAACTCGGCCTGCGCCTCGAACCAGACCGGATCGAAGGCGTAGCCGGCGCCGCCGAGATCGGCCAGCACCTCGCGGAAATCCTGCCAGACCATCTCGGGCAGCATGAAGCGGTCGTGCAGCGCCGTGCCCCAGCGTACCAGCGGGCCGGTCTGCGGCTCGCGCCAGAACCAGGCGATCAGCGCCCGCACCAGGAGCTGCTGCGCCAGGCTCATCCGCGCATCCGGCGGCATCTCGAAGCCCCGGAACTCGATCAGTCCGAGCCGGACCGTCGGCCCGTCCGGCGAATAGAGCGTGTCGATGCAGATCTCGCTGCGGTGGGTGTTGCCGGAGACGTCGACCAGGAGATTGCGCAGCAGCCGGTCGACCAGCCAGAGCGGGATCGCGGGCGCGCCGGGGGCGGGAATGCTCGCCAGCGCGATCTCGAGCTCGTAGAGCGCGTCGTGCCTCGCCTCGTCGATGCGCGGCGCCTCGCTCGTCGGGCCGATGAACAGGCCCGAGAACAGGTAGGACAGCGAGGGGGGGCGGTTCCAGTAGAGCACGAGGCTCTTCAGCAGGTCCGGCCGGCGCAGGAACGGCGCGTCGGGTGGGGTGACGCCGCCGAGCACGACATGGTTGCCGCCGCCGGTGCCGGTGTGGCGCCCGTCGATCATGAACTTTTCGGCGCCGAGGCGCGTCTGGCGGGCCTCCTCGTAGAGGCCGGCGGTGATGTCCACCGCCTCGCGCCAGGAGGCGGCAGGGTGGACGTTGACTTCGATCAC
>NZ_JAUXYO010000114.1 GCF_030694325.1 Allobosea sp.
CCTCGGTGCCGGCTTGGCCGGGCTGGTCAGGCGGCCACGGCTGGCAGGCTGACGATGGGATCATCGCTGATCGGCGCGATGCTTTCCAGCGTGATGTAGCGGGCTCGCTGGACGGCCCATTCGTCGTTCTGTTCGAGCAGGATCGCGCCGACGAGCCGGGTGATCGCCGCCTCGTTGGGGAAGATGCCGACGACCTCGGTTCGGCGCTTGATCTCGCCGTTGAGGCGCTCCAGCGGGTTCGTGCTGTGCAGCTTGGCGCGATGCTGCGTCGGGAAGGTCATGTAGGCCAGCACGTCGATCTCGGCCGTGTCCATCAGAGCAGCGAGCTTGGGCACCGTCGGCCGGAGCTGATCGGCCACCCTTCGCCATTGCTGGCTGGCGGCCGCCGCATCGTTCTGAGCAAACGCCGTGGCGATGAAGGCGCAGACGACGCGCCGCCCGGATCGACCGGCATGAGCCAGGGCATTGCGCATGAAGTGGACGCGACAGCGCTGCCAGGTCGCGGTGAGGACCTTCGAGACGGCCGCCTTGATGCCTTCATGGCTGTCGGAGACGACGAGCTTGACGCCGCGAAGGCCGCGTCTGGCGAGTTTACGCAGGAACGCGGTCCAGAAGGTCTCGGCCTCGGAGGGACCGATATCCATGCCCAGCACCTCGCGCCTTCCATCGCTGTTGACGCCGACGGCGACGATCACCGCGACCGAGACGATCCGGCCAGCCTGGCGCACCTTCACATAGGTCGCGTCGATCCAGAGATAGGGCCAGTCGCCTTCAATGGGCCGATCGAGGAAGACCTGCACGCGTTCGTCGATCTCCTCACAGAGCCGCGACACCTGGCTCTTGGAAATGCCGCTCATGCCCATTGCCTTGACCAGGTCGTCGACCGAGCGGGTCGAGATGCCCTGGATATAGGCTTCCTGGATTACAGCAGTCAGGGCCTTCTCTGCCATGCGGCGCGGCTCGAGGAAGCCCGGGAAATAGCTGCCCTTCCTCAGCTTGGGGATGCGCAGCTCGACCGTGCCGGCGCGCGTCTCCCAGTCGCGCTCGCGGTAGCCGTTGCGCTGCGCCAGACGCTCCGGGCTCTTCTCGCCAAAGCCGGCGCCGGTTAGGCCGCCGACCTCCAGCTCCATCAGGCGTTGCGCGGCAAAGCCGATCATCTCGCGCAGAAGATCGGCGTCAGGGCTCTTCTCCAGCAGCCCGCGCAGGT
>NZ_JAUXYO010000115.1 GCF_030694325.1 Allobosea sp.
CGACGAGCCGACGCCGGCATGGCCGAGGCTGACCTTGCCGGGGTTGGCCTTCGCATAGGCGACGAACTCGGCCAGCGTCTTGGCCGGGAAATCGAGCTTCAGCGCGATCATCGGCGAGGTCTTGGCGACGAGCCCGACCGGCGCGAAATCCGCGTTGGTGTATTTCAGCTCCGGATAGATAGTGTAGGAGGCGGCGTTGGTGCCGCTGTTGCCGATCACGATGGTGTAGCCGTCGGGCTCGGCGCGCGAGGCCCTCGACAGGGCGGTCGCACCGCCCGCCCCGCCCATGTTCTCCATCACGATGCGCTGCCCGAGCACGCGCCCCATCTCGTCGCCGACGAGCCGCGCGATCACATCCGACGAGCCGCCGGCCGCGAAGGGCACGATCATGGTGATCGTCTTGGAAGGGTAGTCCTGCGCGGTGGCGGGCGCCGGGGCGGCGAATGCCGTTGCAGCTGCCAGGATCAGACCGGCCGTCTTCATCGCTTTCATGATCGCTTCCCCCCGGCGGCGCGGCGGCGCCGTCTTGCTTGATTGGCGGAAAGCGTAATCGCGAAGCCGCACATCGCCAAGGGATCGCACCGCGTCGGCCTCACCCCGCCAACGCAAAAGGGCGACCCGAGGGCCGCCCTTCGAAACTGCCGGACCGAGGAAAACCTCAGGCCGCCTCGTCTTCCGCCGTGAAGACCGGGCCGGAATCCTTGCCCTTGGCCTCGACATCGCGATCGACGAACTCGATCACGGCGAGCGGGGCGTTGTCGCCGAAGCGGAAGCCCGCCTTCATGATGCGCAGATAGCCGCCATTGCGCTCCTTGTAGCGGGGCCCGAGCACCGCAAAGAGCTTGCCGACCAGGGCGACGTCCTTGATCTGCGCGATCGCCTGGCGGCGGGCATGCAGATCGCCGCGCTTGGCGAGCGTGATCAGCTTCTCGACGACCGGACGCAGGTCCTTAGCCTTCGGCAGCGTCGTGGTGATCTGCTCGTGCTTGATCAGGGCCTGGGACATGTTGGCGAACATCGCCTTGCGATGCTCGGCCGAGCGGTTGAAACGACGACCGCGGAAACCGTGACGCATGGGGTGGCTCCTTCGTAATTTACGGCCGCCGTGCCACGGTACGGCCGTTCTTTATGCTCCGGCGCTCATGCACCGGGCGGGATGGCGGCGCGGGATCAAACCCGCGCCGGTTGGATCAGTAGTGCTCCTCGAAGCGCTTCGCGAGCTCTTCGATGTTCTCCGGCGGCCAGCCGGTGACGTCCATGCCGAGGTGGAGGCCCATGGTGGCGAGCACTTCCTTGATCTCGTTCAGCGACTTGCGGCCGAAGTTCGGGGTGCGCAGCATCTCGCCCTCCGACTTCTGGATCAGGTCGCCGATATAGACGATGTTGTCGTTCTTCAGG
>NZ_JAUXYO010000122.1 GCF_030694325.1 Allobosea sp.
CACCGCCATCGTCGCGGGCGGCGTCGCGGTCGCGGTGGCCGCGATCGCGGTGACGGCCTATTACGTCAACAAGGTCGCCCCGCCCGACACGGCGGCGCGACCAGCCGTCGAGGCGCCCGCCCCGCGGGCGCAGGCTGACAATGCCGGCAAGATCGCCGAGCGGGTCGGCGAGTCGGGTGCCCCGGCGCCTGTCACGCGGCAGCCGACAGGCGGCATCGCGCCGTCTCAGGAGATCGCCGTCGCGCAGCGCGCCATCCTCTACATCGAGGATCCGGCTGCCCCGCAGGCGCCTCGGGCCGTCAACGGCCGCGTCTTCTGGCGGCTCGACAGCGAGAGCGTCGGCCAGGGCCGTCCGGTCGAAACGATCGTGCGTGCGACCGTAGAGATCATCGAGAGCGGGCTGACGCTCGATTTCACCATCCGCCGCAACACCGACAACGCTTTCCCGGCCTCCCACATCATCGGCATGCGCTTTTCCAGCATCGGTGATCCGGCGACGGAAGCGGTGCGCGAGGTCGGCGTGCCGCAGTTCAAGACCGAGGAGAGCGAGCGCGGCGCGCCGCTCTCGGCGATCAATTCGGCGCTGGGCGAGAACCTCTTCGTCGCCGCGCTGTCGAACGTGCCCGTCGAGGTCACGCGCAATGTCGACCTCATCCTGAACCGGGCCTGGATCGACGTGCCTGTGCGCTTCGCCTCCGGCAAGCGCGGCATTATCACCTTCGAGAAGGGTGTGTCGGGCGGGCAGACCCTGGCGGACGCGTTCGGGCGCTGGCGGTAGGGGCGCCGAGATCGGCTGAGAGGGGCCGTGCTCTCGGGTCTTCCGATTCGCGCCAAGCCCCACGAGCGCCGCTACTGGAACCGGCTGCTCGCGGTGAAAGGGGCGCGGCGTCAGGAGGCCGCGATGGAGGGTTCGGCGAGCAGGCAGGCGCTGCAGAGCAGCGCGATGTCCAGCAGCCTTCGGCGCGACGACAGCCAGGCCGACATCATCCTGCCCAGTGAGTTTCGCTGCGGAGTCGGCACTTCAAGATGGCCGTAGGTGAGGCCAGCCCCGCGCACCGGCTGCGGATGCGTCGGCCGGACCAGGCTATGGAGCATCGTGCCGACCCGCCGCTTCGCCCTGCGCAACACCCGGCTCCAGGCCAGGGCATGTTCGTCGAGCCAGATGACGTTCACCGGCAGCGATGACATCGTTGCCTCATCGGCGCGCAAGGGAGCGTCCGGATCGCTCACCTCGTAGAAGCACTCGTATTCCGGCCAGTTGTAGCCGTCTTGCCATGTCCAGCAGTCATGCGCCTTGTAGTGCTGCATCAGACGCGCGCCGAGCGCCTTGTCGGTGCGCAGCAAGGCAGATGGTGCACCGAGGCGGGGGCTGTTGCGCTGCATGAAGTAGAGCACCCGGTCGCTGACATAGCCGCTGACGAACAGCCGGAAATCACGCTGGCGCTTGATGTGGGAGACGGCGCGGAACACCTGCACATGCTCTTCGTGGCCGTATTCACCCCAGGGATTATGGGTGACGACGAGGTCGCCCGCGCTCAGATGCTCCTCCAGCGCCGCCGTCAGCAGATGGAAATTTCTCGCATAAGCGTCGCCGTTGCGACCGCAGTGGATGCCGTAGACGGTCTCGACCGGCTTGCGCCAGTCGGTCGTCTGGTAGGTATCGGATTCGATCATATTGAGGCTGACTGCGGTTTTCAGTGGAAACTGCTGAAACACCGTCTGGCGACCCTGGCTGATCGAGCAGCTGTTGGGCGCCTGATTGTAGCAGATGATGACCTTCTTGGCGGATGCGAGAATGGAGCTCGCGAAGAGAATTTCGTCATCTGGATGCGCCATGACGATCACGGCGTCACTGAAATCATTCGATGTCACCGTCATGATCGATTCCTGTTTTTTATTGTTATCGATTTCAGGCTGGATCGCCTTCTGAATACCATCTCTCATCTCGGCGACGTTTTATGCCACCTCGATGCTTTCAATGGCCATCTGCGGTTTGGCTCAGACAACGAGGTGATGTATTTTTCCAATTCTTCACACTTCATCCGCGACGTTCATAGCGTTGATCGACTAATAAACTGTCAACGCCTCTGATCAAATTCATTGATCTCGGAACAGTTTGTCCCTGCTTGCCAATCTCTTGTGGCAGCCTCGAAAATAATGCGTCACAATACGATCTTCAGCTGACAGACGTTTACGAATGAACGTTGACCGAAGCACAATGATCGACCGTTGTTGAGGCCTAAATTTGCAAGATGCTTAAGGGCAGTGTCGCGGCCCGGCGCTCGTCCTTAGAGGGCGCATCAGCGGCGTCTCGATGGAAAGGCCATCGATCGCCGGAGCGTCAAGCAGCATCCTTCGAGATGCATTCCTGCGGAACGCTCCCCGGGATGAGGGTTCGGGGTCGACCGAACTCTCAGCTCGTGCGCTCAGCCGCAAACCGGGCCGCCGCCCGCAGCGTGTCCGCCTCCGGCCCGAAGCCTGCGAGCGCTTCTACCGCCGCCGCACTGAGGCCGTCGCGCTCGCGCTTGGCGGCGTCGAGCCCGAGCGCCTGCACCAGCGTGCCCTTACCCTTGTCCTGGTCCTTGGCGGTCGCCTTGCCGAGCTGCTCGGGGCTGGCCTCGACGTCGAGAATGTCGTCGGCGACCTGGAAGGCTGCGCCGAGCGCCCGGCCATAGGCGGTAAGGGCCGCGCGCTGCGCGGGCGAGGCGCCGCCGAGGATGGCCCCCATCTCGACGCTCGCCGCCAGCAGCGCGCCGGTCTTCATCGCCTGGAGCCGGCGGATCTCGGCCTGCGAGAGAGCGGCGGGCTCGCCGCTGCCGAAACGGCCCTCGGCCGCGAGGTCGAGCATCTGCCCGCCGGCCATGCCGCCCAGACCTGATGCCTGCGCCAGCGCCAGCACCAGCGCGGCCCGGATCTCGCCGGAAGGGTGGGTCGCGGGGTCGGCCAGCACCTCGAAGGCATAGGTCAGCAGCGTGTCACCGGCCAGGATCGCGCTCGCCTCGTCAAAGGCCTTGTGGACGGTCGGGCGGCCGCGACGGGTGTCGTCGTCATCCATGGCAGGCAGGTCGTCATGGACGAGCGAGTAGCAGTGCACCAGCTCCACGGCCGCGCCGGCGCGCAGGGCGGCCTGCGGCGCGACGCCGAAGAGGCGGGCGGTCTCGACCGTCAGGAAGGGCCGCAGCCGCTTGCCGCCGCCGAGCGCGCCATGGCGCATCGCCGCCAGAAGCCGCGCCGGCCTGGCGATCTCGCCTTGGCGCAGGGTTTCGCCCAGCAGGTCGTCGAGCAGGACCTCGATCGCGTCGGCGGTCGAGGCCAGCCGGGCAGCCAAGGCGTCGGTGGCCGGCGTCTCGCGGGTGGAAGCGGAACTCATGCGCGGGCCTCGCGTTCGCTGACCGGCGGGGCTTGCCGGAGAGCGGCCGAACCGTCAAGCCGGAGGCTGGCGCGGAGGCGGGGGATGACGGCGATGGCGGGCGAACGGGCGGAGAGGCGGCGAAGCCCTGTGGGGCGCTGGCTGCGGACCGTCTGGCTCGCTCTGTTGGCGTTGCCCGTTCTGCTCCTGATCGCGATCCTGCTCTACGCCTTCATACCCGTACCCTCGACGCTGATGATCGGGCGTTGGCTGACGCTGCAGCCGGTCGAGCGGCAATGGGTGCCGCTCGCGGAGATTTCGCCGAACCTGATCCGGGCCGTAATCGCGGCCGAGGACCAGCGCTATTGCAGCCATCGCGGCGTCGACTGGGTCGAGCTCAACGCGGTGATGGAGGATGAGGAGGGACCCTCGCGCGGCGCCTCGACGCTGACCATGCAGACGGCGAAGAACGTCTTCCTCTGGCCGGGCCGCTCCTATGTCCGCAAGGCGCTGGAGATTCCGCTGGCGATGGCGATCGATTTCGCCTGGGGGAAGCCGCGGGTGGTCGAGGTCTATCTCAACGTCGCCGAATGGGGGGAGGGGCTCTATGGCGCGGAAGCCGCGGCCCAGCGCTATTTCGGCAAGCCGGCGGCGCGGCTGACCTCGACCGAGGCGGCGCGGCTGGCGGCGGCGCTGCCTAATCCACTGCTGCGCAATCCCGCCCGGCCGAGCCGGGGCCTGCAGGCGGGAACGGCGCGGATCCAGCGCCGCGTCGGCCAGATCGGCCCGCTCGCCGACTGCGCGGTCCCGTCGTGAGCGCCCGTGGCGATGTGGGCTCGGCGAAAACCGGGATTGGGCACTAGCCATCGGCCACGGCAGCGTGTATGGGCAACGCCTCACGAGATTGATCCGTCGTCGTGGCGGTGGCGTGGCCTGCGGGCCGCGCTTCCGGGCGGCGGCACGATGGAGAGTACAATGGCCGTTCCGAAGAGAAAGACGTCGCCGTCGAAGCGGGGCATGCGCCGCTCGGCCGACGCGCTGAAGCAGCCCACCTATATCGAAGACAAGAACTCCGGCGAACTGCGCCGCCCGCACCATGTCGACTTGAAGTCGGGCATGTATCGCGGCCGCCAGGTCCTGAAGGCCAAGACCGAGGCCTGAGAGGCCGGGGCCCCTCGGGCCTTCGACATCGATGCGCTGTCCTGCAGCGTCACGAGCCGGCCGCAAGGCCGGCTTTTTTCGTTGGTGGCGGTCGGGACAGGCCCGCTCGGGGGCGGGTTCAGCTGTGCCGGGTCGTGCCGGTGCGGACGCGAAGGGCGGCCGCGCGGTAGAGATGGGCCGCCATCTGCGGGGTCTCGCGACCGCGGCGGGCGAAGGGGCCGATCTCGGCCTGGCTGGCGGCGAGCTGCAGCAGCAGCATCGCGGAACCCGCCGCGATCTTCTCTCCCGCCTGCTCGCGATGTGCCGATTCGGCCATGTGCCACTCCGATACGCAGTCGCTGCGCCCGGTGGCAAAGTTGCAAGCGCCCGGCCAACCTTAACGGTGTATTAAGGCCGATCACCGCATCGTTTCGGAACATCTCGTCTTCGCCCGCGCGCCCTCCGGTCGCGGCGTGGTTCCGCTCTCCCGAGGCTGTTCACCGATGCCGGTGCCGTCGATCTTCAATGCCCGTGACGAGGCCCGCGTCGATCCGCGCAACCTGCTCTCCTCGATCGGCGAGGTCGTCTACAGCTGGGACATCCAGAGCGACACCCTGAGCTGGGGCCCGAATGCGGGCGAGGTGCTGGGGCCGATTCCAGAGGCGGCGATGGCGCGGGGCCTGGGATTCGCCGGGCTGGTCGAGCCCGGCAGCGGCCGCAGCCGCTATGATGCGGTGTTCTCCTCCGGCGGTCACGACGAGGGCGAGGGCGTGATCTACCGCACGCGCTACGCCGCCGAACTGGCCGGTCGCCAGATGTGGGTCGAGGATTCCGGGCGCTGGTTCGCCGGCACGGATGGCCGCCCGGCCTGCGCGCGTGGCATGCTCCGTCTCGAGCGGCAGGTCCGCTCCGATGAACTGCTCGGCCAGACCGGCGAACTCGGCGACCGCTCGGCCCTGCTCGACCGTCTGTCCTCGGCGCTCTCCGAGCATCTGCCGGCCGAGCGCAATGTGGTCATCCTGGTCGCAGCGATCGACGAGCTGGCGCGGCTCAACGACGATTTCGGCCATGAAGCCACCGACGAGATCATCGCCGTGGTGCAGGAGCGGCTGCGCTCTGTGACGCGCCGGCGCGACTATCTCGTGCGCTATTCCGGCAACCGCTTCGCCATCCTGCTCACCGGCTGCCCGCAGAATCAGGTCGATGCGGCCGCCAGGCGCTTCGGCAAGGCCGTGGCGCAGGCCGCCATCGAAACTGCGCGCGGCATCGCGCTGGTGCGGCTGCGTGTCGGCGCCGCGATCGCCCCCGACCTGTCGAACCATGCCGGCACGCTGCTCTCGGCTGCCGAGAACGCGCTCGCCGGTGCCAAGGCGGGGTCTTCCGACACCGCCGTGATCGCCCGGCGGCAGGAGAGCCGCGAGCGGAACGACGGCGCCACCGGCTTCGACGTCAGCGCGCTGGCCGCGCTCAACGAGCGGCGGATCGAGCTGGCACTGCAGCCGGTCGTCAAGGCGCAGTCGCGCGAGGTCTCGTTCCACGAGGCGCTGCTGCGCGTCTCCTTCGGAAAGGACGGCGCCTTCTTCGCCACCGCCGAGCTGATCCCGATGCTGGAGCGGCGCGGGCTGGTGCGCCTGTTCGACCATCGCGTCCTCGAACTCGCCGTCGGTCTGCTGGCGGAAGAGCCGTCGCTGTCGCTCTCGGTCAACGTCTCGCCGCGCTCGCTCTCCGATCCAGAGTGGCTCGATGCGTTTCTCGCCTGCACCAGCGGCGCGCGGGGCGTCGCCGAGCGGCTGATCGTCGAGATCACCGAGACGGCGACGATCGAGAATCCGACCCGCATCGCGCGGCTGCTCGGCCAGATCAAGGAGCGCGGGGCGCGGGTGGCGATCGACGATTTCGGCGCCGGCCACACCTCGCTGCGGCATCTGCGCGCCTTTCCGATCGACGTGCTCAAGATCGACGGCACCTTCACGCAGAACCTGCGCCGCTCGACCGACGACCGCTTCTATGTCCGCACGCTGATCGACCTCGCCCGTCATCTCGGCGTCGATACGGTGGCGGAGTGGGTCGACGACGAGATGCAGGCGCGGCTGCTCGCCGATTGGGGCGTCACCTATCTCCAGGGGCATCTGGTGGGCAAGGCGGAGCTGCGGCGGCCGGCCGCTGGTGCGGCTGCAAGGGCCGCTGTCGGCTAGCTCCCGCCGCTAAAACCGGTTCCGTCATCCTGGGCGACCGCAGGTCGACCCGGGATCCATCATTAGGCACCGCGAGCCTTGTGATGGATCCCGGACGGCGCGGCTTCGCCGCTTGTCCAGGATGACAGCGCGTTTCCGATGGATGGTCGTGCGCTCGCGATAAAGGCGGAAAGTCGAACCGCCCCTCACTTGGTCTTGGCGAGCTTGTCCAGCCGGTCGCGCATCTCGCTCAGCTCGCGCTTGAGATCGCCGAGATCGTCGCCCTTGGCAGCGCCGGAGGCGGCGCCCTCTTCCTGTGCCTTGGCGGCGGCCGCGGCGGCGAACGGATTGAACACCCGGAACGCCTCGGTGAACATCGCCATGTTGGCGCGCGTCTGGGCCTGTAGCGCGTCCATGGCGCCGCTGCCGAGCGCGCCGCCCGAGAAGGCCTTGGTCATCTGCTCGCGGAACTGGTTCTGGTCCTTGGTCAGGCTGTCCATCGAGAACTCGAGATAGCGCGGCACCAGCGCCTGCATGCTGTCGCCGTAGAAGCGGATGAGCTGGCGCAGGAAGGCGATCGGCAGCAGGTTCTGCCCGTCCTTGGACTCCTCGTCGAAGATGATCTGCGCCAGGACCGAGCGAGTGATGTCCTCGCCGGACTTTGCGTCATAGACCACGAAATCCTCGCCGCCGCGCACGAGGCCTGCGAGATCCTCCAGAGTCACGTAAGAACTCGTACCGGTGTGGTAGAGACGGCGGTTGGCGTATTTTTTGATGACGGTCGGTTCTTTGTCGCTGGCCATCAGAATCCTGCACGTTGGTCCGTAGCCTTCCGCGAAGATCGCGCGACGGCCGGACTGACGGTCTCCCGGCAGCGATGGTAGCCGCTGCCGCGCCCGTCGCAAGTTTTTTGAGCGACGGGCCGGAAACGGCGATCACAGCATGGGCGGTGCGGCATGTCTTTGCGGCATCTCAAGGATCGGCTGCCGCATGTTTACGCGCGGCCCTCTCTTTCGGCTGACTTGACGGCGGCGCGGCGGGCTTCGAAGGTGCCTGCCGAACAGGCGCCCGGCCCGGGCCGGGCGTCGCGACAACCAGCTGAGGAATTCCCCCATGGCCGATACGGACATCGTGATCGTCAGCGCGGCGCGTACCGCCGTCGGCGCCTTCAACGGCGCCTTCGCCAACACGCCCGCCCATGAGCTCGGCGCCGCGGCGATCAAGGAGGCGCTGGCGCGCGCCAAGGTCGATCCCGCCGATGTCGACGAGGTCATCATGGGTCAGATCCTGACCGCTGGTCAGGGCCAGAACCCGGCCCGCCAGGCCGCGATGATCGCCGGCATCCCGCAGGAGAAGACCGCCTGGGGCCTCAACCAGCTCTGCGGCTCGGGCCTGCGCACGGTGGCGATCGGCCTGCAGCAGATCGCCAATGGCGATGCCGACATCATCGTTGCCGGCGGGCAGGAATCGATGTCGATGGCCCAGCACGCCGCGCATCTGCGCTCCGGCACCAAGATGGGCGACTTGAAGTTCACCGACACGATGATCAAGGACGGGCTCTGGGACGCCTTCCACGGCTACCATATGGGCACCACCGCCGAGAACGTCGCGACCAAGTGGCAGATCACCCGCGAGGAGCAGGACGCCTTCGCCGTCGCCTCGCAGAACAAGGCCGAGGCCGCGCAGAAGGCCGGCAAGTTCAAGGACGAGATCGTTCCCTTCACCGTTTCGACCCGCAAGGGCGACATCGTCGTCGACACCGACGAGTATCCCCGCCACGGTGCGACGATCGAGGCCATGGCCAAGCTCAAGCCGGCCTTCTCGAAGGACGGCACCGTCACCGCCGGCAACGCGTCGGGTATCAATGACGGCGCGGCGGCGCTGGTGATCATGTCGGCGAAGGAAGCCGCCAAGCGCGGCCTGAAACCGCTCGCGCGCATCGCCTCCTGGGCGACGGCGGGCGTCGATCCGGCGATCATGGGCTCGGGCCCGATCCCGGCGACGCGCAAGGCGCTGGAGAAGGCCGGCTGGTCTGTCTCCGATCTCGATCTCGTCGAAGCCAACGAGGCCTTTGCGGCGCAGGCGCTGGCGGTGAACAAGGATCTCGGCTGGAATCCCGAGATCGTCAACGTCAATGGCGGCGCGATCGCGATCGGCCATCCGATCGGCGCCTCGGGCGCGCGCGTGCTCGTCACGCTGGTGCACGAGATGATCAAGCGCGACGCCAAGAAGGGTCTCGCCACGCTGTGCATCGGCGGCGGCATGGGTGTCGCCATGGCGCTGGAGCGCTGAGAGAGGGATGGCGCGCCAGACGACGCTCTATCGCTATCTGACCGGGACCGATGACGCCTCCTTTTGCCATCGCGTCTCGGAGGCGCTGAGCCGGGGCTGGGTGCTTTACGGGCATCCGACCCTGACCTTTGACGCCAAGGAGCAACGCGTCGTCTGCGGCCAGGCCATCATCAAGGACGTCGAGGGTGCCTACGCGCCCGATCTGAAGCTGTCGGAACAATAGATTGCCATGGTCGCGTCCATTCGGACCCGACCCGGCGATCGATCACTGTGAAATTCTAAAGCGCGGCGCCCACGCCGCCATGAGGAGGGACGAAGCATGACGAAGGTGGCTCTTGTCACGGGGGGAACGCGCGGGATCGGGGCGGCGATCAGCCGAGCCCTGCAGGAGGCCGGCCACAAGGTCGCCGCCAGCTATGCCGGCAATGACGAGGCGGCCGCCAAGTTCCAGGCCGAGACCGGGATCCCGGTGTTCAAATGGGATGTCGGCGATTACGACGCCTGCGCGGCGGGCATCGCCAAGGTCGAGGCCGATCTCGGGCCGATCGACATCCTCGTCAACAATGCCGGCATCACCCGCGACGGCTTCTTCCACAAGATGACGCGCGAGCAGTGGTCGGACGTGATCCGCACCAATCTCGACTCGCTGTTCAACATGACGCGCCCGGTGATCGAGGGCATGCGCGCCCGCTCCTTCGGCCGTATCATCGTGATCTCCTCGATCAACGGCCAGAAAGGCCAGATGGGGCAGGTCAACTACTCCGCCGCCAAGGCCGGCGACATCGGCTTCGTCAAGGCGCTGGCGCAGGAGAACGCCAACAAGGGCATCACCGTCAACGCGATCACGCCTGGCTATATCGGCACCGACATGGTCGCCGCCATGCCTGAAGCCGCCCTTCAGCGCGTGATCGCGGGCATTCCGGTCGGCCGCCTCGGGAAGCCCGAGGAGATCGCCGCGATGGTGGTCTTCCTCGCCTCCGAGCAGGGCGCCTTCGCCACGGGCGCGACCTTCGCGGTCAATGGCGGGCAGTACATGGCATGAGAGACCGGCGCGTCATTCTCGGGCGCCGCGGCGCGGCGACCCGGGAATCTCGCGCCGATAGAGGCGCCCGCTTCCTGAGAGAGATGCTCGGGTCGAGCCCGAGCATGACGTTCGGCTTCACCCCCGCCGCGATTTCGGCAGCAGGAAGGTGAGCAGGCCCAGCGCCGGCAGCCAGGCCGTCATGCGGAAGACCTCGACGATGCCGATCTTGTCGGCCAGCGCGCCGAGCACGGCGGCCGCGATGCCGGCGAGCCCGAAGGACAACCCGTAGAACAGCCCGCCGACCAGTCCGACACGGTGTGGCACGAGATCGATGGCGTAGATCAGGATCGCCGAGAAGGCGCTCGCCATCACGAAGCTGATGATCACGCTGAGCACGCCGGTCCAGAACAAATCGGCATGCGGCAGCATCAGCGCGAAGGGCAAAGACCCCACGATGGACAGCCAGATCACCCGGTCGCGGCCGATGCGGTCGCCCACCATGCCGCCGATGATGACGCCGAAGGTCGAGACCAGCAGATAGAGGAACAGCATGATCTGCGAGAGCTGCACCGTCACCTCGAAGCGCGTCATCAGGTAGAAGGTGTAGTAGGAGGTGAAGGCGGCGTTGTAGCCGTTCTTCGAGACCAGGAGCAGGATCAGGATCGTCATCGCGAAGAGCACGCGCCGGCGCGAGAGGCCGTGCGCGGCGGTCTCGTCGCTCTGGCCTTTCGGCTGGGCGCGGCGGAAGGCGCTGTAGCGCGAGGCGGTCCAGGACATCAGCATCATCGCGACGAGCACGACGATCGAGAACCAGGCCAGGCTCGCCTGGCCGCGCGGCACGACGATCGCCGCCGCCAGCAGCGGGCCGATCGCATAGCCGGCATGGCCGCCGACCTGGAACAGCCCCTGCGCCAGGCCCTGGCGGCCGGCGGCGGCATGGCGCGCCATGCGCGTCGCTTCCGGATGGAACACGGCCGAGCCGAGGCCGACCAGCGCGGCGGCGCCCAGCACCATCGGATAGCTCGTCGCGAAGGCGAGCGTCATCAGGCCGAGCAGCGTCGCGCCCATGCCGGCGACCATCGCATAGGGCCAGGGTCGCCTGTCGGTCAGCCAGCCGAGCAGGGGCTGGAGCAGCGAGGAGGTGACCTGGAAGGCCAGCGTGATCAGGCCGATCTGGGCAAAATCGAGCCGAAAATTCTCCTTGATCAGGGGGTAGAGCGCCGGGATCATCGACTGAAGCAGGTCGTTCAGCAGATGCGCCGCGCTGAGCGCGACGAGGATCGGGATCAGCGGGCGGCGCTCGGTGGCCGGCATCGAGAGTGTGGTCATGGGGCCGACGCTTGATCCTTCGGCGCGCCGCGGTCAATGGCGCCGGGCGGCGTGCAGATCATGACGCCCATCGCGCCGGAGCCATGCTGCGCTGCGGCGAGGCCCTCTGTGGGCAAGGTCATGGTCCCGGCGCAGCCCGTCGCCGCTACTTCACCAAAAGCCAGTCCTCGATCACCAGCGCATCGAGCCCGCTGGTGTAGAACATCAGGATCGCATCCTCCGCACTGTGCAGGATCGGCTTGCCCATGATGTTGAAGGAGGTGTTGAGGATCACCGGCACCCCCGTCAGCGCGTGGAAGGCCGCAATCAGCGCGTGATAGCGCGGGTTGCGCTGCGCGGTGACGCTCTGCAGCCGACCCGTCGCGTCCTCATGCACCACGGCGGGCACGCGGGCGCGCACCGCCTGCTTCCAGGTGAGCGTGCGCTCCATATAGGGCGCGTCCTGGTAGTTCTCGAACCAGTTCGGCGCCTGCTCGGCCAGGATCGAGGGCGCGAAGGGCCGGAAGGCCTCGCGGTACTTCACCTTGGCGTTGAGGATGTCCTTGGCGTCGGCCGGGCGCGGGTCGGCGATGATCGAGCGGTTGCCGAGCGCGCGCGGCCCGAACTCCGCCCGCCCCTGCACCCAGCCGATCAGCTTGCCCTCGGTGAGCAGCTTCGCGGTCACCGGCGCGACCTCGTCGGGCGCGAGCCGGCGCAGCCGCGGCTCCCAGGCCTGCATCCGCTCGAGGGCTTCCGTCGAGACGGTGGAGCCGAGATAGGGCGAGAGCGGCCCCTTGGGCGCGCGCCAGGCCGGATTGCGCTGGGCATGGCTGAGCCAGGCGGCGCCGATCGCATTGCCGTCGTCGGCCGGCGCCGAGGGCACGAAGACCTCCGCGAAGCCGTGCCGCCCGGCGATCCTGCCGTTGAAGGAGGAGTTGAGCGCGCAGCCGCCGGCCAGCACGAGGTTGGGCGACGGAACCAGCGCCGCCGTCTCCCCCAGCAGCGCCTCCATCATCTCCGCGAAGACATCCTGCCCGCAGCGGGCGAGATCGGCCCAGCCGCTGTCGAGCGCGTCCGCCGGCCGCAGGCTCAGGATCTCCGCCGCCACCGCCCGCACGACATCCGCCTTGGCGAAGGAGAGCCTGTGGCCCTCGATCGTATAGAGCCGGCGCAGCAGCGCCATCAGCCGCTCGTCGGTCCGGCCATAGGGCGCGAGCCCCATGATCTTCCATTCCTCGCCCTTGGCCTGGTCGAAGCCGGCGAGGTCGGTGACGAGGCCGAAATAGAAGCCGATCGATTCACGCCCGCGATGGCGCTTGACCTCGCGGATGCGCCCGCCCTCCAGCGCGAAGATGGCGGACGCCCCGGTCTCGCCCATGCCGTCGACGACGAGGCAGGCGGCGTCGGTGAAGGGCGAGGACCAGCAGGCATAGGCGGCATGGCTGAGGTGATGGCCGAAGCGGGTAAGACCGGTGACGTTGGCCTTGCCGAAGGCGCGGTCGAGCCCAAGCAGGGTGCCGATGCCGGCGCGCTGCTGGCCCTGATGCAGCGAGGCGATGAGCGCGCGCTCGGTGCGCTCAGGCACCAGCGAGCGGTTCAGCTCCGGCGAGAGCTTGAGCAGCGCGTCGAGCGAAAACGAGCCGGCGCGGCTCATCTGGTCGAGGAAGCCGGTGAAGTCCTCGCCCCAGCTCGTCGCGATCGCGACCTGCGCATCGGCGGGGATGTAGCGCTTCAGCAGCGATTCCATCCGCGGTGCGGTGTCGGGCTCGCAGTTCGGCGCGCGCTTGAACTGGAGATAGCGCTCGGTCGCCTCGGCGAAGAGGACCTCGCCGTCGGGGCCGATGATCGCGATGGCGGGATCGTGGAAGGTGGTGGCGAGGCCGATCGTGTAGGTCATGCTGCCTGGTCGAAACATCCGGAAATCGCGGCCACCTCTAGCACGGATTTGCCGGTGATCACCCCGAGAGCTGGTCGCGGCGCAGATCGTCGAGGATCGAGAGCCGCCCGAGCGCGCGCTTCAGCTCCGCCGTGCGGGCCTTGCCGATGGTGCCGGGCGCGACCCGGTTGGACGGGCTCAGGCCCTCGGCGATGTCGGCGAGCTGCTGGCTCAGGATGCAGTCGAGGAGCAGCGCATGGTCGCGGTCGATCTCGGCGAGATCGCTCGCGCCGCCCGCGCCGAGTCCCGCCACCGCCTCGAGCCGTGCCTGCGTCGCGTGGCGCGGCAGGCCGTGATGCAGCGCCAGCACCCGCGCCGTGGTGACGATGTCCTTCAGCCCCGTGCGCTTCAGGTCGATGCGGCCATCATCCTCGGTCCGCAAACCCCCGAACAGGGTCAGCCCCGCCGCCGGCTGGCCGGCATTCTCCGCCAGCAGCTTGAGGAAGGGGATCTGTCCCTTGGCGGCCGTCCAGGCATCGCGCCAGAGCCGCTCCGCCATCGCCTTGTCGCCATGCACGGCCTTGAAATCGAAGACGATGTCGACGCTGAGAAGATCGTCCGGGCTGGAGCGGCCGAGCCATTGCGCGATGCGCTGGCGCCAGGTCGCGAGCGAGCCGCGGAAGGCGGGCTCCGAGCCCATCACCCCGCCCTTGCACAAGGGCACGCCGACCTCGTCGAGGATCGCGGCCATGCGCGCGCCGAGCCGCGCGAACCAGCGGTCGGCCTCACCCTCCGGCTCCCCCTCCGCGAAGACGAGCGCATTGTCCTGGTCCATCGCCAGCAGGCTCTCGCCGCGCCCGGCCGAGCCGAGGACGAGCACCGCATAGGCGCAGGGCGCCGGTCCCGCGCCCTCCGCCAGAAGCTCCGCCTCGGCGAGCAGCGCCGCGCGCCGCGTCAGCGCCCCGACCTCGCGCGCGATCACCGCCGCGATCAGGCGGGCCGGCACATCCTCGGCCAGCAGCGCGCGGGCCATCAGCGGCAGGC
>NZ_JAUXYO010000149.1 GCF_030694325.1 Allobosea sp.
CGGCCACGAGCGCGGCCACCGCGTCATGGCGCGCCGCGATCGCCTGCGGGTCGGTCAGCGGCCCGGCCAGGCGCTCGGCCAGCAGCCGTGCCCCGCCGGGCGTCACCGTGCGGTCGATCGTCGCGAGCAGGCTGCCGCCCCGTTCGCCCGACAGGGTTCGCGTCAGTTCGAGATTGGCCCGTGTCGCCGCATCGATCAGCATCGTGTCGGAGCCGGAATCGCGCACGGGCGGCGAAAGCGGCGGGCGGGCGCCGAATTGCGTCCGCTCGACATAGGCGAGCGCCGCACCGGCGGCCGCGATCTCGGCGCGGCTGAATTGGCCGAAAGCGTCGAGCGTGGCGACGCCGAAGAACTCCCTGAGTCGCCGCTCTGCCGAGGCGGCGTCGAGCCCCTCGCGGGCCAGTGGGGTGACCGGCAGGCCGAGGTCGAGCCAGAAGGCCCGCAGGGCCGGATCGTCATGGATCGCGTCGGGGCAGACGATCTCGCGCGGCTCGAGCCGGGCGAACTCGATCGCGAGCCGCTCCTGCGGTGCCTCCATGACGCTGAACCGCCCTGTCGAGATGTCGATCGCGGCGATCCCGTAGAGGGCGCTGGCGTCGCCGAGCTTGCGCCTGGCGACGGCGACCAGCAGGCTGGCGCGGCCGGGTTCGAGCAGGCGCTCCTCGGTGATGGTGCCGGGCGTGACGAGGCGCACCACGTCGCGCCGCACCACGGATTTCGGCCCCCGCTTCTTCGCCTCCGCCGGATCCTCGATCTGTTCGCAGACGGCGACGCGGTGCCCGGCGGCGATCAGCCGCTGCAGATAGTCGTCGGCGCGATCGACCGGCACCCCGCACATCGGGATGTCGTCGCCCTGATGCTTGCCGCGCTTGGTCAGCACGATGCCGAGCGTCCGCGAGGCGATCTCGGCGTCGTGGAAGAACAGCTCGTAGAAGTCGCCCATGCGATAGAACAGAAGGCAGTCGGGATTGGCGGCCTTGATCTCGATGTACTGCGCCATCATCGGCGTGACGCGCGGACTGTCCTCGCGGCCTGCGGCCACGAGCGAGGCGGGCCGATCGGCGGGATCGGCGAGGGACGGGCTGGCGCGGTGCATTGTGGCGGGACGCTAGCGTTTCGGGCCCGTATTGGGAACCGCGGGAAGCCGGGCCGTCCCGTTTGGCGCCCAATTTGGTGTGGATGCGCGTGGCGTGATCCTGCAACGCAACAAGGTTCAGGATTCGTTAGCAGCAATCGCGGTAGATCATGCGGACGCCGTTCTCAGCCGCAGCAGGCCTGACGATATGCTACTGGAACTGACCAGGGGTCTCGGGTACCTCATCGTCGCGGCCGTGCTGGTGCCGCTCGCGATGCAGCGGCTGGGTGACTACCCTCGGCTCAGTCAGATCGTCGTCGGCGTGATCATCGCGGCCGGCGGCAGCGCCAGCATGTTCGATCCGATCGTCGTCGAGCCTGGCATCCTGCTCGATTTCCGCAACATCGCCGCGGTTCTTGCCGGTCCTCTCGGCGGCCCGGTCGCCGCCGCGATCTCGACCGCGGGGTTGGCCTGCGTGCGGCTCTATATCGGAGGGGTGGGAGCGGAAGCCGGCGTCGTCGGGCTGGTGCTGTGCTCCCTCATCGGGCTGGGCGTCTCGCTCTGGCTCAGGCGCACGGCCCGCAGCCTGACCATGGGGGGCTTCGTCGGGTTGAGCCTCGTGGCGGCCTGGATGCCGATCGCGGTCATCACCGCCTATGTGCCCTTTCCGCGCGCCTGGGACCTGATCGTCGCGATCTCGGGACCGGCGGCCACGGCGGTCAACGTCGTTGGCGCCTTGCTGATCGGCTTCATCATCAAGAGCGACCATCAACGCGTCGAGGCGATGCTGCGGCTGGAGGCCTGTACGGCCAACATGCCGGGCGTGATCTATCAGAAAATCCTGCGACCGGACGGCACGATCCAGCACAAGCTGGCCAATTCCCGCATCGAACAGTTCCTCGACGTGACGCGCGAGGAGGTCGAGCGCCACCCGGAAAGCTGGCTGCGCTGGATGGTCCCCGAGGATCGGGAGTTTCTGGCCAAAGCCAACGCCGCCGCGGTGGCCGAGCGGACCCTCAAGCCCTGGCGCTTCGAGGCACGGCATATCCGCGACGACGGCTCGCTGATCTGGTTGCGGACGGACGCGGCACCGCGGCGTCTCTCGGACGGATCGATCTGCTGGGACGGCATCATGACCGACGTGACCGCCGAACGCACGCTGGCCCAGCAGCGCCAGGAGATGGACGAGGATCGCAAGGCCGCCGTCGAGGAGCTCGCGGTGCAGCTCGAGGCGAAAGTCGGCAGGGCCCTCCAGGAGGTCGCATCCTCGGTCCGCGGCATGCATGACGCCGCCAACGCAATGGCGGGCAGCGCCCACAACACGGCGTTGCGGGCGGGTGAGGTGACCCGCCAGGCCGATCTCGCCTCCCGCCGCGTCGGCAGCGTGGCCATCGCCGCCGAGGAGATCGAGGCCTCGATCCGCGAACTGACGCGCCAGACCGCCCATGCCGACCAGACGGTGCGGGATGCTGCGAGCTATGTCCGCACGACCCGACAGGACGTCGCCGGGCTCGGTGCCGCGGCCGACAAGGTCCGCTCGGTGCTGGACTTCATCGAGGATATCGCCTCGCGCACCAATCTGCTGGCCCTCAACGCCACGATCGAGGCCGCGCGCGCCGGTGCCGCCGGTCGCGGCTTCGCGGTCGTGGCGGGCGAGGTCAAGAATCTGGCCGAGCAGACGCAGAAGGCGACGCGTGACATCGCCGCGACGCTCCAGGACATTCGCGGCGCCGCGGCGACCGCGTCCGACGCCGTCGCCCAGATCGAGGCGACGATGACGACGATCGAGCAGACCTCGGGCGCGATCGCCGGGGTCGTCAGCCGCCAGGCCGACATCGCGTCCACCATCACTGCCGATGCGCAGGCGGTGGCGGGCAGCACCACCGCCGTCACATCCAGCGTCGGCTCGGTGGCCGAGGAGGTCTCCGTCACGGGCGACGCCGCCGAGCGCGTTCTCGATGTCGCCCGCAAGGTCGACGAGCAGACCGCCTCGCTCGACCGCTATGTCGGCGAGTTCGTCGGCAGCCTGCGGCGCAGGCTCTAGGGAGCCCGCCATGCGAGCGCCTGGCTATCTTGCTCCCGCTCCGATCGGCCGGCTCCGGCCCTCGTCGGGGGCCTGCTGATGCAGCTGGTCATCGCGCTCGTCGAGAGCCTGTCCTTCATTCTGCTGGCCGCGCTCGCCGTGACCGTCGTGACGGCGAGGATCGCGCATTACACGATGTTGCGCGCGGTGGTGGTCGGCCTGCTCTTCGCGGCTGCGGGCCTCGCCAGCATGGCGCACCCCTTCATGATCGCGCCGGGGGTGAGCGTCAGCTCCCGCAACATCGCGGCGCTGCTCGCCGGTGTCGTCGGCGGGCCGCTTGCCGCCGGCGCCACGGTGCTGCCGCTGTCGCTGCTGCGCTTCTGGCAGGGCGGCTCGGGCATGACCATGGGCATCGCCGGCATCCTCCTCAGCGGGGCTTTCGGCCTCGCCATCTACTGGCGCAGGCCGCGCGGCGAGCGCAGCATCGTCAGAAGCGACATCCCCCTGATCGCGCTCGCCGCCGCCGCCGTCCTGCTGCCGACGCCGCTGCTGCTGCCGGATGCCGGGATGATCTGGACGGTCTACACCCAGGCGCTGCCGCCGACACTGGTCGTCAATGTGGCCGGCGCGACGCTGGGCGCGCTGATCGTTCTGATCGACGCCGAGCGCCGCGAGATGGCCTATCGGTTCCGCAATCTGGCAGAACGCGTTCCCGGCACGCTCTATCAGCGCATCCTTTCGCCCGACGGCCGCGTCAGCTACCGGTTCGCCTCCTTCCAGCTCGGCGATCTGCTGGGGCTGAAGCAAGAGGATGTCGAGCGCGACGCGAAGGTCTGGATCGATCGCATGATCCCGGAGGATCGCGCCCGCTTCGAGGAGGCCTGCCGGGACGGCTTCGACCCGAGCGACAACTGGCGCCTGCATCTGCGCTACCATGGCAAGGACGGGCACATCGTCGCGTTGCGCAGCGAGGCGACGATGCGACGCCTGCCAGACGGCACGATGATCTGGGACGGCATCCTGTTCGACGTGACCGACGAGCAGACGCTCGAGGCGCGACGTGCCGAAATCGAAGCTTCCCGCCGCCGGCAACTCGACGAGCTCGCGGGCCAGCTCGAAGTCACGGTCGGCAAGGCGCTGGGTGACGTCGCCCGCTCGGCCCGCAGCATGCACGAGGCCGCGAGCGCGATGATGCGAAGCGCCGACAACACGACGAGCCGGGCGGTCGCGGCGACGCAGGAGGTCGAAAGCGCCTCGGGCCGCATCGCCAGCGTCGCGCAGGCGGCCGAGGAGATCGATGCGTCGATCCGCGAGCTGAACCGCCAGGCGGACCATGCGGACCGCTCGGCCCATGAGGCGGCCTGCTACGTCCGCGACTCGCAGCGCGATGTCGCCGGGCTCGAAACCGCGGCCGACAAGGCCAGCAGCGTGCTGAACTTCATCGAGGACATCGCCTCGCGCACCAATCTGCTGGCCCTCAACGCCACCATCGAGGCCGCGCGCGCCGGCGCCGCCGGTCGCGGCTTCGCGGTCGTGGCAGGCGAGGTCAAGAACCTCGCCGAGCAGACGCAGAAGGCGACGCGTGACATCGCCGCGACGCTCCAGGACATCCGGGCCGCCGCGGCGACGGCCTCGGGCGCGGTCGCCTTCATGGACCGAACCATGGGCGACATGGAGCAGAACGCCGGCGTCATCGCCCGCGTCGTCAACCGGCAGGCGGATCTCGCATCCACCATTGCGGCCGATGCGCAGGCCGTCGCCGGCAATGCCGTGCTGGTGACCAGCAATGTCGGCTCGGTTGGCGACGAGGCTCATGTCACGGGCGAGGCCGCGCGTCTCGTCGTCGAAGCGGCGCGTACCGTCGAGGAGAAGACGGGCGCACTCGACGTCTATGTCGGTCAGTTCGTCGCCAGCGTCCGCCGCCAGCTCTGAAAACGGGCCGCTCGTCCCCCTGTGCCGCCGGCAACCGCCTGCGCCCGCATGCGTGATCCCCGCCACCCCGGCTTGTGGCCGCGGGAGCGCTTGCCTATGGTCCGCCTCCCCAGGAAACGCCGACAAAAAAGAACAATCCCATGCCCGAGCAGCCGCCGATCAAACGCACCCGCCCCACTTTCACGGACCAGGAAGCCCTGCTTTTTCACTCGGAGGGTCGTCCGGGCAAGCTCGAGATCGTCGCGACGGTGCCGATGGCGACGCAGCGCGATCTGTCTCTCGCCTATTCGCCGGGCGTCGCCGTGCCGGTACTCGCGATCGCGGAAGATCCGACCCGCTCCTATGACTACACGGCGCGCGGCAACCTCGTCGCGGTGATCTCGAACGGCACCGCGATCCTCGGCCTCGGCAATCTCGGCGCGCTCGCCTCCAAGCCGGTGATGGAGGGCAAGGCCGTCCTGTTCAAGCGTTTCGCCGACGTCGATTCGATCGATCTCGAGGTCGACACCGAGGATGCCGACAAGTTCATCGAGGCGGTGCGCTATCTCGGCCCCTCCTTCGGCGGCATCAATCTCGAGGACATCAAGGCCCCCGAATGCTTCATGATCGAGCAGCGCCTGCGCGAGCTCATGGACATCCCGGTCTTCCATGACGACCAGCACGGCACGGCGATCATCGCCGCCGCCGGGCTGATCAACGCGCTCGATCTCACCGGGCGCGACGTCAAGACGACCCGCCTTGTCATCAACGGCGCGGGGGCCGCTTCGATCGCCTGCACCGAGCTGCTCAAGGCGATGGGCTTCAAACCCGACAACGTCATCCTCTGCGACACCAAGGGCGTGATCTACCAGGGTCGCACCGAGGGCATGAACCAGTGGAAATCGGCCCATGCGGCCGTGACCGACCGGCGCACCCTGGCTCAGGCCCTGGACGGGGCGGACGCCTTCTTCGGCCTGTCGCAGAAGGGCGCGGTGACGCCCGAGATGGTCGCTTCGATGGCGAAGGACCCGATCATCTTCGCCATGGCCAATCCCGATCCGGAAATCACGCCGGAGCAGGTCCACGCCGTGCGCGACGACGCCATCATGGCGACGGGCCGCTCCGACTATCCCAACCAGGTCAACAACGTCCTCGGCTTCCCCTTCATTTTCCGCGGCGCGCTCGATGTGCGCGCCAAGACCATCAACATGGAGATGAAGATCGCCGCCGCCGAGGCACTGGCCTCTCTCGCCCGCGAGGACGTGCCCGACGAGGTCGCCGCCGCCTATCAGGGCTCGCGGCCGCGCTATGGCAAGGACTACATCATCCCGGTGCCCTTCGATCCGCGGCTGATCCAGGTCGTGCCGATGGCCGTCGCCAAGGCGGCGATGGAAACCGGCGTCGCCGGCAAGCCGATCGTCGATATGAACGCCTACAAGGCGCAGCTCTCGGCGCGGCGCGATCCCGTCGCCGGCACGCTGAACCGCATCTTCGAGCGCGTCCGGCGCTATCCCAAGCGTGTCGTCTTCGCCGAGGGCGAGGAGGAGCAGGTCATCCGCGCCGCCGTCTCCTTCGTCAACCAGGGCCTCGGCCACGCCATCCTGGTCGGCCGCGAGGAGCGCGTCTACGAAACCGCCACCTTCCTCGGCATCGACCTCGAGACCAAGGGCATCTCGGTCCAGAATGCGCGGCTCTCCAAGCGCAACACGGCCTATGCCCAGTATCTCTATGAGCGCCTCCAGCGGCAGGGCTACCTGTTCCGCGACTGCCAGCGCCTGATCAATCAGGACCGCAACCATTTCGCCGCCGCCATGGTCGCGCTGGGCGATGCGGATGCGATGGTCACCGGCGTGACCCGCAACTACTCGATCGCGCTGGAGGAGGTCCGCCGTGTCATCGACGAGAAGCCCGGCCATCGCGTCATCGGCGTCTCGATCGTGCTCTCGCGCGAGCGCACGGTGCTCGTTGCCGACACCGCCATCACCGAGATGCCGACGGCCAAGGAACTCTCCGAGATCGCGATCGAGGCTGCGGGTGTGGCCCGGCGGCTGGGCTATGAGCCCAAGGTCGCGATGCTGGCGTTTTCCACCTTCGGACACCCGGCGGGCGAGCGCTCGGAAAAGGTGCGCGAGGCGGTGAAACTGCTCGACGCCCAGCGTGTCGACTTCGAGTATGACGGCGAGATGGCCGCCGACGTGGCGCTTAATCGCGATCTGATGGCCCAATATCCGTTCTGCCGCCTGAGCGGGCCGGCCAATGTGCTGATCATGCCGGCCTTCCACTCGGCCTCGATCTCGACCAAGATGCTGCAGGAACTCGGCGGATCGACCGTGATCGGCCCGCTGATCGTCGGCCTCGACAAGCCGATCCAGATCGTGCCGCTCGGCGCTAAGGACAGCGACATCGTCAACATGGCGGCGCTCGCCGCCTTCAACATCGGCGGCTGAGGCTTCGATTCAGGAGGCCGCCGCGCGCTTCTTGCGCGTTGCGGCCGCCTTCCTGGCCGAGGCCGAGCGCTCCTCGGCACTGCGCGCAGCGGATGCCTTGCCACCGATCTCCCCGCCGCGCTTCGAGGCGCTGTGGTTGTCCGGCTTGCCGCGCCCGGAGCCGCTCCTGTTGCCGCCGCCGCTCTCCTTGTTGACGGTGGCCCAGGCCCGCTGCTCGGCCTCGTCCTGCGGGATGCCGCGCGCCTCGTAGCTCTCCGCGATATGCGCTGCCTTGCGCTTCTGCTTGCCCGTGTAGGCGGATTTGTCTCCGCGTGGCATGGGGGCCTCCCTGGCTGTTGAGGCGGGAACGCCGCCTCCGCCGCGTGGTTCCCGTTCATTCTGAGTTCATTCGACCCCAGTCAGCCTGTCGGCAAAGGCCGGAAAACCGGCGGCTGGGGATTGTCGGTTCGTGCAGGCGGCGAGCGGAGTGCCGGGGGTGGCGGCTGTGCCCGGGGATCGGCAGGTGGCGTTGCGCTTCGCGCGGCTCACCGGCGGCTTCTGGCGCGGGCAGACCGCGGGCCGGGCCTGGTTCTGGTCCCTGTTGCTCGCCACCGCCATCATTCTCTCCGTCTTCGCCAACGTCACCGTCAACCGTTGGAACGGCTGGTTCTTCGACGCGCTGGAGAAGCGCGACAGCGAGAGCGCGCTGATCGCCATGGCGGTCTTCCCGGTGCTGGTGCTGATCGTGGCGGGACTCGGCGTGGTGATCCTGGTCTCGCGCGAGACGTTCCAGGTCCATTGGCGGCAATGGGTGACGGCGCGGCTGGCCGATTCCTGGGTGGGGCAGCGCCGCTTCTTCCGGCTCAGTCTCTCCGGCTACGAGCCCGCCAATCCCGAATACCGCATCGCCGACGACGTGCGCTGGGCGACCGAGCCGGTGGTCGATTTCGCGATCGGCCTGCTCTCGGCTGTCATCACCATCATCACCTTCATCGAGATCCTCTGGCAAATCGGCGGCGCGCTGACCTTCGAGGCGGGCGGCACGACGGTGGTGATTCCGGCCTATCTCGTCCTCGCCGCGATCGTCTATGCCGTGCTGGTCTCGGGGCTGATCACGGTGGTCGGGCGCAAGCTGCCCGGCCTCATCGCCGCCCGCAACGAGGGCGAGGCGCGCCTGCGCTTCTCGCTCATGCGGATCCGCGACCATGGCGAGACCATTGCCCTGTCACGGACCGAGGCCGGCGAGCGCCGCGCCGTCGCGCGGACCTATGACAGTCTCGTCGGCCGCTGGCTGGCCATGATCCGCCAGCGCGGCCGGCTGACCTGGATCACCAATGGCAGCGGCGCGCTGGTGCCGGTGGTGCCGCTGTTGCTGGCCGCGCCCAAATACCTGTCCGGGGACATGTCGCTGGGCGGCGTCGTACAGGTCGCCGCCGCCTTCGTGGCCGTGCAGAACGCCTTCAACTGGGTGCTCGACAACTTCATGCGCATCGCCGAATGGCTGGCGGCGGCGAGGCGCGTCAACGAGCTGGCCGATGCGCTGGAGCGCGTCGACCACGAGCCGCCGGGCGAGCATCTCGCGATCGCGCCGAGCGCCGACGGCGAGCTGCATCTCGAAGACGTCACCCTGATCGACCGCGACGGGCGAACGCTCGTCGCCGACATCTCCTGTGTCCTGGCGCCCGGTGCGACCCTTCATGTCTCGGGCGAGCTCGGGCTCGGCAAGGCCGCGCTGATCCAGGCCGTGGCCGGCCTCTGGCCCTGGGGGCGCGGCGAGATCCGGGTGCCGCCCGCCGCCTTCGTCACGGCCGTGCCGCACAAGCTGCACCTCTCGGAAGGCAGCCTGCGCGCCATCCTCGAAACCGGCCGCACCTTGCCCGAGGATCAGCTTCAGACGGTCCTGCGCCGGTACGGCCTCTCCTCGCTCGCCCCCATGCTCGACGAGACCCGCGACTGGGACCGGGAACTCGCCACCGGCGACCGGCAGCGTCTCGCGCTGGCCCGGGCCGAGCTGGAGCAGCCCGACATCGTCCTGCTGGACGAGGCCACGAGCGCCTTCGACACGGACGCCGCGCTCGAACTGCTCGGCCATCTGCGCGCTGCGCGGCCCAACGCCATCATCATCGCCTTCGGTCAGGGCGCCGGCTTCGCCGAAGCGGCGACCCATCGGCTGCTGCTGAAGCGCGCCGGCGGCGTCGTGCGCATAGCGCCTCGTCCGGTCGCCGATCCGTCGGCCGCCGCCATGCCCGCGCATGCCGGCCCCATCGAATGACCCTCACCGCCTTCTGGAGCCTGTGACCATGACCAACGCCGCGATGAACATCTGGGACGTCTATTGGGGGCTGCGCGTCGAGCAATGCCCCTGTGACGTGCATTTCGTCGAATGGCTCGAGGAGCTCGGGCTCACGGGCCAGCGCGTCTACCATTTCGGCACCGGCGGCCATCACTATGTCGGCATCCGCTGCGCCGAGCCGGAGCTCGACTGCACCGTGCTGGGCATCACCGCCTCGCCGAAGGAATATGACGCCTTCGTCAAGCTCGCGACCGGCAACCCGACCATCACCAAGACCTACAGCGCCTATTTCGGCGACATCTACACCAGCAATGCCAGGCTGCTGCCGCGCTTCGACATCGTCACGCTGTTCCACGCCTGCGAGTTCCGCACCGAGGCGAACGATGCCTATGGAGCTCTGACGGATCGCGAAGTGATCGACCTCTTCACGAACCAGACCGACATCGGCGGCTACTTGCTGTTCTACACCGGCTCCTTCGCCTATGCGACGGCCGAGCCCATCATCGCCGACTGGGCCAAGACCGCTCCGGTCGAGGAGGTGGCGTCCTTCAAGACGCTGCGCGTCTTCCGCAAGACGGGCTGAGGCGCCCCCGCGCGCGGATCATGGCGCGTATTCGTCGCGCCGGTCCGCCTTGTGCATTGGCGCGCAGGCGCTATGTCTCCGGCCGGGGCCCGCTTGCGCCTCGTGTCCGCAATCGGCGCCGCCGGCCCTTCGGCCCGGTGCCAGAACCGTCCATGAGTGCGCATGTCGTTCGGCCCGCTCGAGCCTGGAATGCCGCCGCGTCGGCGCAGCCGCTGGTGGTGGCTGGGGCCGCTCGCCAGCATCGTCATCTTCGGCGCCTCGCTGGTGGTGCTCTGGTACATCGTCCAGGAAATCGAACCCGGCGAACTCGCCAACGCCTTCGCCAATGCCAGCCTGCGCCAGCTCGGGCTCGCCTGTGGTTTCACGGCCCTGAGTTATGTGCTGTTGACCGGATATGACGCGCTGGCGCTGAAGCGGCTCGGCCTGTCGATCCCCTATCGCACGACGGCGCTCGCCTCCTTCACCAGCTATTCGGTCTCCTTCACGCTGGGCTTCCCGATCGTGACCGGCGGCACCGTGCGCTACTGGATCTATTCGCCCAAGGGCGTGCGGGCCTCGGAGGTGGCGAGCCTCACCGTCATCGCCGGCCTGACCTTCTGGCTCGGCCTCGGCGCCATCCTCTGCGTCAGCCTTTTCTATGCCACGCCCTCGGTCGCGACGCTGGCGCGAACCTCGCCGCTGGTCGTGCAGGCGGTGGGAGCAGCGGTGGCGATCGGCACCATCGGCTATCTAATCTGGATCGCGAGCGGCGAGCGCACCATCCGCGTGCGCGGCTGGAACCTGCCGCTGCCGGGCCTCGCCATCACGCTCGGCCAGATGTTCCTGGGTGCGGCCGAGGTCTGCGCGGCGGCGGCCGTGCTCTTCGTCCTGCTGCCGGGCGGCCACGGCATCGACTACCCGACCTTCCTCGCCGTCTACGTCTTCGCCTGTCTGGTCGGCATCGCCAGCCATGCACCGGGCGGTCTGGGTGTCTTCGAGGCGACGATGCTGGTCGCGCTCAGCCGCTTGCCTTTCGAACATGTGCTCGGCGCGCTGCTGATCTTCCGCATCATCTACTACATCCTACCCTTCATCCTGGCGCTGGTGCTGCTGGCCCTCAACGAGATGGTCCGGCGCATCCGCCGGCACGAGCGCTGATCCGGCGGTTCACTTCAGCGCCACCACGATCAGCAGGAACATCAGGACTAGCGCGATCTGCTTGAGGCTCCAGTCGATCCGGGCGAGCAGGTCCGGAACCGCATCGGCGGGCTCTTCCCCGGAAGAGGGAGGGGGCGGGGCTTCGTCGGCGCCGCTCGGATGCCATTCCAGGCTCTCGACGAGCCCTCGCGCCGGCGCGCTCTCCCGTCCATCGCCGTCGATGCCCAGAAACCAGGACAGCGCTACGCCGGGCGGGGTTTCACGCTCGCTCTCGCGCACCCATAGGCTCGTCACCGCCGCGATCGACAGCGTTTGCCCCCGCCCTCCGGCGATGGCACCGGCAAGACCGTCGAACACACGCTGCGGCGCATAGATCTCGGCGAGATAGGCGCCCTCCGGCTGATCCTCGGTCTCGCGAAAGCTCAGGACCAGCAGGGCGCGGGCCTGCCCCGTCGCAGCGAGCGGCCGGACGGTCAGCGCCAGCGACGCGGCCTCCCCGGGAAAACCCGCGCGCATCAGCCGGTCTCCGACGAGCCGGGCCTGTCCCTCGATCCGCGACGCATCCTCGACCTGCCCGTCGCGCAGGGCGAAGCCGGCCACCATGCGCAGGCGCCCGGCGACGAGGCGCACCGATCGCCCCAGTCCCTGGACGTAGCGGTCGGGCGAACCCTCGACCGTCATCAGTCCTTGCGCCATGGCGACACGTCGCGTCGCCCCTGTCTCGACCATCGTATCCCCGCTCCCCAGCCTGCCGGGACGATAACAGGTTGCCGCCCGCCGACGAAGCCTTCGACCGGTGATGCGTGCACGAGGCTTGAGCCGGGCATGACGCGGCGCGAGCCTCACGCGCCCTGCGCATGGCGAGACCGGGACAGGCCGGGTTGTCACGCGTTTCGCGAAGCCCTAGAGCGGCAGGCAGGGGCTTACGACCACTGCGCCCGCCGTCAGGCGAGGGCGCCCGGACAGGCTGCCATGACCGACGCTTCCATGACCGCCGGGCCCCGCCACGGCATGAGCTTTCGTTACTTCGTCGCGCTGATGGCCGCGCTGATGGCGGCCAATGCGCTGGCGATCGACTCGATGCTGCCCGCCTTGCCGCAGATGGCGGAGGCGCTCGGCGTCGCCGGGGCCAATGACCGGCAATGGATCATCACCGCCTATCTGCTCGGCTTCGGCTGTGCACAGATCGTCTATGGCACCTTGTCCGACCGCTTCGGCCGCCGGCCGGTGCTGCTCTTCGGCCTCGTCGTCTATGTCGCAGCCAGCGTCGCCGCAGCCTTCGCCGGATCCTTCGAGGCGATGATGGTGGCCCGTGTCGTTCAGGGCATCGGTGCGGCGGCGACGCGCGTGCTGGTCGTCTCGATCGTGCGCGACTGCTATTCCGGCCGCGACATGGCGCGCGTGATGTCGCTGGCGATGATCGTCTTTCTCGCCGTGCCGATTCTCGCGCCCTCGATCGGCCAGGCGATCCTGCTGGTGGCGCCCTGGCGCTGGATCTTCGGCGTGCTGACGATCTTCGGTGCGCTGGTGATGCTCTGGGTCGTCCTCAGCCTGCGCGAGACGCAAAGTCCCGAGGATCGCAAGCCCATCGAGGTCGCGACCGTCGTCGCCGCCTTCCGCACGACGCTGACGACGCGGCTCGCCGTCGGCTACATGCTGGCGATGGCCTTCGTGCTCGGCGGCCTCTTCGGCTTCATCAATTCCGCCCAGCAGGTCTTCGTCGACGTCTTCCGCGCGCCCGAATGGTTCACCACCATCTTCGCGCTGATCGCGATGTTCATGGCGGCCGCCTCGCTGCTGAACGCGCGCATCGTCGGCCGGCTGGGCATGCGCCGCGTCTCCCATGGCGCACTGCTGGTCTATATCGGCCTGACCGGCGCGCACGCCGTGGTCGCCTGGTGGGGCTATGAATCGCTCTGGAGCTTCGCCGCGTTCCAGGCCGGTGCGATGTTCTGCTTCGGGCTGGTCGCACCGAATTTCGGCGCCATGGCGATGGACCCGCTCGGCCATGTCGCCGGCACGGCCTCCTCCGTTCAGGGCTTCGTCACGACGATCGTCGGCGCTTTGCTGGGCTTCTACATCGGCCAGCATTTCGACGGCACGGTCGTGCCGCTGACGCTCGGCTTCGCCCTTTGCGGGCTCGTGGCGCTCGCAATCGTGCTGGTGGCCGAGAGGGGCCGGCTCTTCCGCCCCGCGGCCGGGCGGCTCTGAGCTCGGCGGCGCGAACCGTGGCGATGGTTTCGCGCAAAAAAGTGAAAAGTTTAAAATATGACGATCAACGAATTCCGCTGATCGATGCGATGTTACCAATCGTCATATCTTTGTTTTTAATTATTCTAATCAAGTATTGAAACGTCTATTTACAGTTATGATCCAATTCTGTGTTGATCCAATGTTCATCATTGGGCTAGGGCTCCGGAAAGCCGACCTTCTGGAGACGTTGGATGAACCGCTCGATCATGGCGCTGTCGGCCGTTGCCGCCCTTGTTCCCACCCTGCCGGCGAGCGCGCAGCAGGCGCGGGTCGAACAGTTGGACGAGATCGTCGTCCAGGGTGAGGCGGCCCGCCGCGCCGGCAGCGGCGCCACCGGCGTCGTGGCCAATGACGGCTTCGTCGCCAAGACCACCCGCACCGCCACCAAGACCGAGACGCCGGTGGCGGAGACGCCGCAGACCATCAACACCGTCACCCAGAGGCAGCTGGAGGAGCGCCGCCCGCAGTCGCTGACGGAGGCGCTGGGCTACACCCCGGGCGTCCGCACGGGGGGCTACGGCTTCGATCCGCGCTTCGACAGCTTCACCATCCGCGGCGTCGACATCACCTATACCGGCGTCTTCCGCGACGGCTTGCGGGACTTCAACAGCCCCAGCGGCCTGTTCCGCCTGGAGCCCTATGGCATCGAGTCGATCTCGATCCTCAAAGGTCCGGCCTCCTCGCTCTATGGCGCCAGCGCCTCGGTCGGCATCATCGACGCGATCTCGAAGCGCCCGACCGAGACGAGGTTCGGCGAGGTCGAGATCCAGGGCGGATCCTTCAACCGCCGGCAGATCAATTTCGACCTCGGCGGCCCGGCCAATCAGGCCGGCACGGTTCTCTATCGCATCACCGGCCTGCTGCGGAATTCCAACACCAGCCTGCCCGGCGTCCCCGACGACCGCGTCTTCATCGCGCCGGCCATCACCTTCAAGCCGAACGACAGCACCAAGCTCACCATCCTCGGCGAGTACATGGATTCCCAGACCGGCGGCTCCACCGCCTATGACAACAACTACGGCACATTCAGGCTCAGGGACGGGACGGTTATCTTCCCGACGATTGGCGCCAAGCGCGCCATCCTGTTCAACCCGACCTATAACGACTTCACCCAGAAGCAGGGCCGCATCGGCTACGAGTTCGAGCACAAATTCTCGGACACGGTCTCGTTCCACCAGAACCTGCGCGTCTCGACGCTCTCGACCGACGAGAAGTTCGGCACGACGACCTATGCCGGGCGGGTGAAGGAGGATCTCGACGCGATCTCGACCGACACCTACCTCAAGACGCTGCTGCGCACCGGTCCGGTCAGCCACACGGTGCTGACCGGCCTCGATATCGGGCGCTCCAGCTACGGCTCGCGCATCGGCTACAACTTCGCCAGCATCTCAGATCCGGCGCTGCCCGAGCCGACGAAGCAGCGCCAGACGCTGATCGGAGCCTATCTCCAGGACGAAATGAAGATGGGGCCGTGGCGCCTGCTGCTGAGCGGCCGGCACGACTGGCTCTCGAGCAGCTATGCGGTGCCCGGCACCGCGCCCTCGAAGCAGGATGAGGGCGCCTTCACCGGCCGCGCCGGGCTGAGCTACGTCACCGATTTCGGGCTGACGCCCTATGTCAGCTACGGCACCTCCTTCAACCCCAATCCCGGCACCGTGCTGAATGGCGGCGTCGCCAAGCCGACCAAGGGTGAGCAGGCGGAGGCCGGCGTGAAATATGCCGTGCCGGGCTACAACGCCTTCATCAACGCCTCGGTCTTCTGGCTGAAGCAGACCGACGGCATCGTCTACACCGTGGTCGATGCGGTAAACCGCCAGACCCAGCTCGACTTCGAGTCGCGCGGCTTCGAGATCGACGCGACGACCTCGCTCGGCAACGGGGTCAGCCTGCAGGCTGCTTATGCCTATACCGACACCGAGATCACCAAGCTCTCACCCGACACGGTCGGCAACCAGATCAACAGCGTCCCGAAGCACGCCTTCTCGGTCTGGGCTGGCTACGACATCGCGACCGGCCCGCTGCGCGGCCTGGGGCTCGGCGCGGGCGTTCGCTACACCGGCGCCAATTTCGGCGACGACTACAATCGCCTGATCATCCGCAACAGCGCGACGGCCTATGTCGATGCCCGGCTGACCTATGATTTCGAGAAGCTCGATCCGCGGCTGAAGGGCATCAGCGCGCAGGTGAACGCCCAGAACCTGCTCGACAAGGTCGATCAGGTCTGCACCGCCGGCTATTGCTACTTCAACCAGGGCCGCAAGGTCCTCGCCAGCCTGCGGTACCGCTGGTGAGTGCGGCGGCGGGCGCGGGCATCGCCGGGGCTGCGCCGCGGGCCCCGGTCGCCCGGCTCGTCATCGGGCTGGGCGGCCTCTATGTGGCGCAGAGCGTCATCGGCGGCGTCATCTTCACGGGCCTGCCCGCGGTGATGCGCAAGAGCGGTGCCTCGCTCGACGACATCGCCTTCATCCTGCTCACCGTCCTGCCCTGGTCCTTCAAGTTCCTCTGGGCGCCGGCGATCGAGCGCTTCCGCTCGCCCCATGGCGGTATCAGGCGCTCGCGCAGCACGATCGCGCTCTTCGGAGCCTTTGCGGTCGGCGCGGTGGTCGCCTGCGCGCTGATCGGCCCGACCGCGCTCGGCCCGCTGACGGTGGCGATGATGGTGGCCTCCTTCTCCTCCGCCACCATCGACATCGCCTGCGACGGCCATGCGGTCGAGAGCTTCGCCGAGCGTGACCGCGGCTGGGCCAATGCGGCTCAGGTCGGTGGCGCCTATCTCGGCTCGGCGATCGGCGGCGGCATCTTCCTGGTGCTGATCGACCACTGGGGCTGGCGGCCGGCGACGCTGGTCATGGCCTGCGCGCTGGTGGCGCTCGCGGCGCCGTTCCTGCTGACGCCGGACGGCACTGTGGCGGCCCGGAAGGACACGCCTGCCCAATCCCTGAAGCTTGCCCTGAAGCGCCCCGAAATCCGCTCCGGGCTCGCGCTGGTGGCGCTTTATGTGCTCGGCCAGAAGGTGTCGATGCTGCTGGTCGGGCCCTTCCTGGTCGATGCCGGCCTCAGCCTCACCGCCATCGGCACGCTGAACGGGCTCGGCGTCACCGCGCTCGGGCTGGCCGGCGCGCTCGGCGGCGGCTGGATCCTGCGCCGCATCGGCGCCTATCGCGTGATGGCCTGGACGCTGGGCATCCAGATGCTGGTGATGCTCGGCTTCGCGCTCTTCGCCCATCTGAAAGTCGATGCGCCGGTGGCGCTGATGGCGATCTATCTCGCCTCGGCCGGCACGCTCGCCCTCGGCTTCGTCGCGCTTTACTCAGAGCTGATGGGCCGCGCCTCGCTCGACCAGGCCGGCGTCGATTTCACCCTGTTCCAGAGCATGGATTCGATCGTCAGCCTCGTCGGCTGGCGCGTCGCCGGGTTTGCCGGCGACAGGCTGGGCTATGCGGCCTGCTTCGCCGCCGCCGCCGTGCTCGCCGCCGTCGCAGCCACGCTGATCCCGCGCTTCGCCCGCGCTCGTTCGGGCTGAGGGGCGTCGTGGCCTCCGCCCTGACGGTGTCCGATCTGGCGGGCTGCTTCGCCGGGGATCTCGCCCGCTTCGCCGGCAGCCTGCGCGTCGACGATGGGGCGCCTCATCTGGAGGGGCCCCGCCTGCTGGAGTTGGCGACGCTACGCGAGCTGATCGAGCGCTTCGGGGCGACGCAACCCGGCGGCGAGCCGCGGGCCGTCGTCTCGATGTGGAGCCAGTGGCACTTCTCCAACACCGTCGTCCCGGCCACCGTGGCCCAGTTGCTGGCCGGAATCGCCCTGCCGCTCACCCTGCAGGAGGGACGCTTCGCCCTGCACGACAATGGCTGCACGGCGGGCATCGTGGTCCCGCCGGATCGCCCGCTGGCGCCCTGCCGGGCCGAGGCGGGATTCGAGGCGCTCATCGAAGGGCATCTCTCGCCGCTGATCGCCCTGCTGGCGGCCCATTTCGGAGTCGCGGCCAAGCTGCTCTGGAACAATGCGGCCGTCAGCTTGGCCTGGAGCGTCCAGCAATGCGCGGCCGATCCGCGCGTCGATCGCGAAGGCCTCCTCGCGGCGCAGGCGCTGCTGACCTCGGTCCTGACGCCGGCGGGGCGGAAGAACCCGCTCGACGGCGCCTTGCGGCCCTCCGCGCTCGCGCCGATGGAAGGCTGCCAGCGCAAGATCTGCTGTCTGCGCTATCTGCTGCCCGGCATGGCCGACTGCGGGTCGTTCTGCCCGCTGCCCCGCCATGCGCGTGCCGCCGCGGCGTGAACGCCGCGAAGGGCTGGAGCGGGACGAGGGAAGGGGGATGGCCGACGTCCGCTCGCGGAGGCCCGGCCATGGTCTTTCGGGAACCTTCACCGCCGCCATCGAGGCGACGGGCATGCCGGGAATCGTCTTCAGTCCGGGTAGATAGAGAGAGATTCGCAGTGGCTCGGGAAGCGACGCCGCCGATCGGCCTCCCGTCTCGGTTTCAACTCACGCCGTCTTGAGATTGACGGCCGACGACTTGCCGGTCTTGCGGTCCGCCTCGAGATCGTAGCTGATCTTCTGGCCTTCGTTCAAGCCGCGCATGCCGGAGCGCTCGACCGCGCTGATGTGCACGAACACGTCCTGCCCGCCCTGGTCAGGCGTGATGAAACCATAACCCTTGGTTTCGTTGAACCATTTCACAGTCCCTGTGGCCACGTCGTTGTTCCTTCAGTCTCAGTTCAGCCCGGCACATGCCGAGCCGAACCTACTGTAGGGGGCAATTCGCTCCGGTTGCAATGACGCGGCGCACAACGGGAATCTGAGTCGCGGCGGCGACCGGCCGCTGGCGCTCTGCGCGACATGCCGCGGAAGCAAGGCCGGGCGCGGACGGGGGCCTTGCCCGCTGCGCCGCGCTCACGCATGAACGACGCCGACAAGAGCGCAGGAGAGCCTCCCATGACGACTTACGTGATCGATCCGCCGGCGGTAACGGCCGTGCCGGTGGCGGGCGGCGGGATGTTCCCGGTGCGCCGCGTCTTCTGCGTCGGCCGCAACTATGCCGAACACACCCGCGAGATGGGCGGCGATCCCGACCGCGAGGAGCCCTTCTTCTTCACCAAGCCCGCCGACGCGCTGCTGATCAACGGCGCCGACATGCCCTACCCGACCAAGACCGCCGATCTCCATCACGAGATGGAACTGGTCGTGGCCATCGGCACCGGCGGCAAGGACATCGCCGAGGCCGATGCGCTCGCCCATGTCTTCGGCTATGCCGCCGGCCTCGACATGACCCGCCGCGATCTCCAGGCCGCCGCCAAGAAGGCCGGCCGTCCCTGGGACATGGCCAAGGGCTTCGATCTCTCCGGCCCGGTCGGCGAGATCGCCCCCGCCAGCCAGATCGGCCACCCGGCCGCCGGCAAGATCGAGCTTGTGGTCAACGGCGTGCCGCGCCAGAGCTCCGACCTCGCCAAGCAGATCTGGAACGTGCCTGAGACGATCGCCTATCTCTCCAGCCTCGTCGAGCTCGCCCCGGGCGACCTGATCTTCACCGGCACGCCCGAGGGCGTCGCCGCCGTCGTCCGTGGCGATGTGCTCGAGGGCG
>NZ_JAUXYO010000107.1 GCF_030694325.1 Allobosea sp.
TGGCGGCGACGGCAAGGGCTATACCGACTATCCCACGCTCCAGGACGCCGCGGCCTGACGCGGTCGCTTCGCGGCGATCCGCCAACGAGGAGGGGGCGCAGCGGGTGCCCCCTCCGCAATTTTCGGCCTCGCTGTGCAAAAACAGTTGCAGGCCGGCAGCGCTGCGATTAAACAGCAGCCCTTGCCGCGCTGCTCCCATCGTCTAGCGGTCAGGACGTCGCCCTCTCACGGCGAAAACTGGGGTTCGATTCCCCATGGGAGCGCCATTTTTCGGTGGCCGAGCGCCGCCTCGGCATGATCGGGCGCATGATCACCAGATGGTCGCGGAGCGTCGGTCTCCGACGCTTGCAGTGCATAGGGCTGGCGTCGTCCGTCAGCTCTTCCTTCGTCGGTAATCCTGACAGCCCGGCTCACGCTGCTACGCGAGGGCGCGCTGCATACAGCACGCCCATCGTCGCCATCGCCAGCAGCGCGCCCCCCATCGCCGCCAGATAGTTGCCCGTGAGCAGGGGCCAGAGTGCAACCGCAACGGTCATCAAGGCCAGAAGCTCCATGAGAGTCACGGAAATCGGGCTCTTCATGCGCCGCCTGATCATGCCGGTCCTCGACAGCCTTGGCTGATGCCAGAGGTTGACGAAGATGCCGCAGGCGATGGCACAGCCCACGCCGAGCACACTGACCAGACCGGACCAGGCATCAAACAACAGCAGGATCATCAAGGGTGGCGCGGCGAAGGTGACGGTGAGCCAGGTGATCGCGCCGAAACGGGCGCGCTGGCGCAAGCCGGGGTCCAGCGGAGCCGTCAGGGCGAGTTCGCCGGCTTCGTCAGCCGACATCGCGATCCAGGTCAGGCCACCGGCAATCTGACCGCACAGAACGATCAGGACCGGCACGAGCGCCGAGGCATCGTGATCCCCCCTCGCGACGCGATAGACCGTCACCGCGGCGATCGGGATCAGAAAAATGCACTGCATCAGGATCTGCGACAGCAGCCACGGATCACGCAAGATGAGGCGCCGCTCCTTGAGCATCAGTGCCGCCGCCGGTGATGTTCCGAAGGAGGCGCGACTGCGCCTTGCGCGGGCGGGAGCTGCAGACGCCGATCCCGCGGCGAGGACCGCATTGCGCACGAAGCTCTCGGCGAGGCCGATGAACATCAGCACGGCCATCAGCCCAGCGCAGGCAACCAAAGCCAGGAGGGCCACGATATCGCCCGTCACGGCGCGGGCCGGCAGCATCGCCCCTTGCCAGACGAGAGAGTCAGGATTGGCGACATAGTCCGCGACGAGGGCGTTCTTCGGGCCCGGCCCGAAAATCGCGTCCCACTGCACCATCACGAGCACGAGCAGGCCGGCCAGCGCCGCCATCACCTGCGCCGCGACACGCGTGCTCCGGATCCCGATCAGACGAGCCAGGCCCATGGCCAGCCCGATCGCGGTGGCCGTCGCGCTCAGCGCGAGAGCCAGGAGCAGGGGCAGGCCAGCTAACCAGTGCGGTCCGCGCTGCACCACGAGCAGGATCAAAATCGGCGCGCCGTAGAGACCGGCCTTGGCAAGCGTGAAGCCAAGGACGTTGAGAGCCCGGACCAGCAGCACCGTCTGCGGCGGCAGGGGCGCCGAGAACATGAGATCGTAATCGCCGCGCGCATAGAGCGCGTAGGCGGCGGAATCGAGCGCGGCCGAGACCATGAGGATGAAGAGGAAGGCGAGATTGATCGTCAAGGTGATCTGAACGCGCGGATCGGCAGGGTCCAGGTCGCCGGCCGTCATCAGCAGCAGATGCGACACACCGAAGATGATCGTGCAGGCCACGGCCAATACGCCCGCGATGCGCCAGGGACGCATGGGCGTCTTCGGGCCCGCCATGTCGGCGATGCCGCGCAGGGCCAGCTTGACCTCGAGCGCCAGCACGGTGCGGGTCGCCCCTGACAGAAGGGCACTCATCTCAGGCCGCCTCTCCGCGTGCGACGACATCGAGGAAGACATCTTCCAGGGTCGAACCCTGGGAGGCGCTGCCATCGCGCAGTTCGGCCATCGTGCCTTCGCAGACCAAGCTGCCATTGCGAATGATGCCGATGCGGTCGCTGAGACGTTCGGCGACTTCGAGAATATGTGTGGTGAGGATCACCGTCACGCCGGTCGCGACACGGTCCTGGAGCAGGTCCTTCACATGTCGCGCCATCGCGGCGTCGAGGCCCGTCAGCGGCTCGTCGAGGATCAGCAATTCGGGCTCGTGAATCAGCGCGCCGGCCAGAGCGACCTTCTGGCGCATGCCCTTGGAAAAACCCTCGCAGCGATGATCGGCCACGCGGGTCAGCTCGAGGGTCTCGAGCAGGGCGTCGCGGCGCCGTCTGGCGACCGCGGGCCCGACCTGCCAGAGGCCGGCGACGAAATCGAGATATTCGACAGGCGTGAGCTTGTCGTAAACCATCGGTTCATCCGGGAGCCACGCCACGACCCGCTTGGCCGCAACCGGATCCCGCAGGCGGTCGATCCCGCAGATGCCGATTTCGCCCGCATCCGGGGAGAGCAGCCCCGCGACGATCCTGAGCGAGGTGGTCTTGCCTGCCCCGTTGGGACCCAGCAAAGCGTAGAGCTCGCCGCGCCGGACACGGAGATCGAGCCCGTCGACGGCCGTGAAGCCGCCAAAGCGCTTCACCAGGCCGCGGACCACCAGCGCATCATGGCCACTCATGCGAACGCTCCCATCTTGTGGAGCGTTATGCGGCATCGCCTGTGACGTTCAGGTTAAAATGCGTCCCGTAGCGGAAGGGCATCAGCGGCTGGCGGCTGCGCCTTTGCTAACTTGGGCGCGCCGACAGGGCTCGGTTTCCTTTGTCGGGGCGGTCGTCGAACTCCTTGTGAAACTTGTCGCTGATGGTCGCGGAGGTGCGGAAGCGCGCGATCGAGAACGGCGCCAGCGGTGGCGGATCCGCGCCGTCGACGATCATGTCACTGAGATAGTGTCCGACACCGGGACCAATCTGGAAGCCATGGCCGCAGAAGCCGAAGGCGTGAAAAAGCCATGGTGTGGTTTCGCTCCTGCCGATCACCGGGATCATGTCCGGCAGATAGCCCTCGATGCCGGACCAGACGCGGATGACATGTCCATGAGCCAGTGCCGGCACGAGCCCCGCGAGCGCCCGCATGGCGGCCAGAGTCTTGGCCGGCGGTACCGGCGCGCGGTTTCCCACCGCATCGGCCGCCGTGCGCGGATAGCCGGCGAGGATGACGTTCCCGCGTTCGGTCTGGCGGGCGATGACGGAGCCGTCGATCGTCTGGAGCGAGGGCGCCATCACGAAGGGCAGTGGCTCCGTGACGAATTGCGGCGGGCCGGCCGCGAAGACCGGTGCCGTCTCCCCGAAGCACTCCGCCATCTCCACCGCCCAGGCGCCGGCCGCATTGACCAGCGCGCCGCAGCCGAGTTCGGTGCCGTCGGCCGTCGTCACGACAAATCCGGCGCCATGGCGGGCGACCGCCGTGACCCGGGCGTTCTCGCGGATCTCGACGCCGAGCCGCCGCGCGGCGCGGGCGACGGCCGGAGTCGCGAGGCGGGGATTGGCCGTGGCGTCGCGGGGGGAGTAGGTGGCTGCGACCGCCCGACCGCCCAGCCAGGGAAAGCGCTTGCGGAGTTCGGGTTGTTCAAGCCGCTCGATCACGACGCCATGCTGTTGCGAAACCTGCGCATAAGCTTCGAGCCGCGCCTGCTCGGCGGCGTCGAAGGCGCAGTAGAGATGACCCGTCCGCGCGAATTCGCAGCCCTCGCCGATGAGTGCCTCGAAATCCTCCCACAGCTCATGGGAGCGCAGCGCGAGCGGATACTGGCCCGGAAAGCGGCCCTGCAGCCGCAGATTGCCGAAATTCGTGCCGCTCGACTGTGCCCCGACGACATCCCTCTCGAACAGGACCACGCGCTGCCCGCGCCGCGCCAGGAAAAACGCGGTCCAGACGCCGATCAGGCCGCCGCCGATAATCGCCACATCGGTGCTCGCGCCTCTCATGGCGCGATGTCGCCGGCGGCAGCGAGGGCGATCGGCTTCACCGGGGCCTGGCCGCGCAGGCGCCCCGCGGCCGCGCCATCGCGTGCGGTGGCGGCGGCGACGATTTCCTGCAGGGCCGGTCCGCAGACGCGCCCCTGGCAGCGACCCATGCCGCATCGCGTCATCGCCTTGACGCGGTTGACCTCGACCGGGCCGAGCGCCTGCGCCATGGCCGCGCGGACGGCGCCGATCGTCACGGATTCGCAGCGGCACAGAACGGTTTCGGCGGCTTGCGCCCGAATCTGTGCCACCGGCCAGGCAAAGGCTCGCGCCAGTCCGCGCTGGAACCGGCGCAGCCGAACCACCCGGCGCATCAGCGGGATCGCCGCCGCGTCGTTCGGCTTGCCGAGATCGGAAAGGATGGCGTAGGCGGCGAGCGCGCCGCTGGCCTCAGCCGCGTCGGCGCCTCCGATCGCAACTCCGTCGCCGGCGAGATAGAGGCCGGGGCGTGCCCGCCCGAACCCATCCGTCTTCGGCAGGAACAGCCGGAAGTCGGTGTCGTAGGCGAAACTCGCTCCCGCCAGGTCGGCGAGCTGGCTTTCTGGCTTGAGGCCGTAGCCGAGCGCCACCGCATCGCAGGCAAAGCGGTGTTCGCGTCCCGCCGCATCGCGCAGCCGCAGGGACTCGACATGGCCGTCTCCCTCGATGGCGAGCGGCGTCACGCCATGCAGGAGCGGCGTGCCGGCGCGCAGCGTGTCGGCCATGTAGCCGAGCCCGCGCAGGAGGGTGCGCGGTGAGGCGAGAAGATGTGGCAGCGCGCGCGCCTTGGCGGCGAGCCCCGTCGTGTCGGCGACGACCGCGACCTCGCCGCCCATCTGCCGGTATTGCCGTGCGGCGAGCAGCAGCAGCGGCGAGGAGCCGAGGAAGGCGACGCGGCGGCCGATGAGGCAGCCCTGGTCCTTCAAGGCGACCTGGGCACCGCCGAGCGTGAAGACGCCCGGCAGCGTCCAGCCGGGCATCGGGGCGATCCGATCCATCGCGCCCGTCGCCAGCAGCAGGGTCGTGGCCTCGATCGTCTCGGCGCGTCCCTCGCGCAGCAGATGGAGCGTGCCGCCCTCGACTGCCCAGACCAGCGTCCGCGGCCGATAGTCGATACGCTCGGTCAGGGCGGCGAAGCGGCGGTGGAGTGCCTCGTAGCGTGCCGCCTCGCTGCCCATCAGGCGGCGCATGTCGAGCGCGAGATCGGGGGCCGGCTGGCGATAGCCCTGGCCGCCGGCACGCTCGGCCTCGTCGATCAGGACGGGCCGGTGGCCCTGGGCACAGAGCACTTCCGCGGCTGCAATTCCGGCCGCGCCGGCGCCGACGATGACGATGCTACTCATCGCGTGCGGCCGGCGGCTGCGCAAACAGCGTCATGCCCTCGACGACGGGCGTCGTGCAGGCTCGCAGCCGGCCGCCATGTCCGCTCCAGACCCAGCAATCCTGGCAGGCGCCCATCAGGCAGAAGCCGGCGCGGGGCTCGTCACCGAATTCGTGGCGGCGAACCAGCAGTCCATGGGTGAGCAGCGCCGCGAGGACGCTGTCGCCGCTCGTCGCCGTGATCGCCGAGCCCTCGAATGTCAGCACGACCCTCGCCCCGCGTCGTTCCGCGACCCTTTTGAACTGGACGCTGGTCACCCTCGCCACCTCGCTCTTGAATATCGCAATGCGATAATCTTAAGCGGATATTGGCAAGGCGAAAGGGATCGCTGTCAAGCGGTCGGACGCGCTGCGGTCCTTCCGCCTCGTCGGATTAGACGCGGGAGACGGCGTGGGCCGCCGCGATGACGAGCGCGGAGAATCGCGTGACCACGTCGTCCCGGCTGTAGCGCGAACAGGAAACCGCGACATTGACGGCCCCCTCGGGCCGGCCGCGATGGTCGAGGATCGGCGCGGCGATCGAGGCGTCGCCGAGATAGACCTCCTCGAAGGCCGTGGCGTAGCCTTGCGCGGCCGCCTGGCGGATCTTCTCCCGCAGCGCCTCGCGCTGCCAGGTCGTGGAGGGGGTGTAGGCCTTGAGGTCGGAGGCGTCGATCACCGCCATGGCCTCGTCTTCCGGCAGCCGCGAGAGCATGGCGATGCCCGGCGCCGTGCAATAGGCGGGCATGCGCGTGCCGATGATGACGTCGGTGTTGAGGACGTGCCGGCTGAGGAAGCGGGAGACGAAGATGATCTCGGTCGCATCCCGCATCGTCAGATTGACGGTCTCCTCGGTCTCCTTGCTGAGATGCATCAGATAGGGCATCGCCCGGTCGACGAGGCGGCTGCCGCGGATGAAGTGATAGCCGAGGTCGAGCGTCTTCGCCGTCAGTTCGAAGCGCTTGGTCTCGGCGTCCTTGTGAAGATAGCCGAGCCTGGTCAGCGTATGGGTGAAGCGCTGCGCCGCGCTGAGATCCATGCCGGTTTCCGCCGCCACCTGGGACAGGTTCAGGGTCTGGTGCTGGCGGCCGAAGGCGTAGAGCACCCGAAACGCCTTCTCGACCGAATTCACCATCAGGGCCCCGCCCTTGTCGCGTGTGGACTTGCCGGCATCGGGCCGGGCGGCCGGGGCCTCATCCGCGCGCGGTTCGGTCAGGGACATCGCAGCTTCTCCTCGAGCCGATCAATGGCGGCGACATGCGGCCTTGACAAGGTGGGGCATTCCCGCAGATCATTCAATAGAGTTTATCGCATAACGATAGAAAGCCATCGGAGCGCACGATGAAAGAATCCGTTCTCAGCGAGATCCGCGGCCCCGTCGGGATCCTGACGCTGAACCGCCCCGACAAGCTGAACGCCTGGAACGCACCGATGCGGGCCCGCCTCGTCGAGGCGCTGGACGAGCTGGAGGCCGACGAGGCGGTGCGCGCCATCATCCTCACCGGTGCGGGCGACCGTGCCTTCGGAGCCGGCCAGGATCTCAACGAGACGAAAACCTTCGATCCCGACCGGGCAGAATTGTGGATGGGCGAGTGGGAGCGCCTCTACGACCGGATCCGCTCGCTCTCGAAGCCGATCATCGCGGCGCTCAACGGTGTCGCGGCGGGATCGGCCTTCCAGGTCGCGCTGCTCTGCGACCTGCGCGTCGGCCATGACGGCGTCACCATGGGGCAGCCCGAGATCAACTCCGGCATCGCGTCGGTGACCGGCCCCTGGATCATGCGCGAGATGATCGGGATTGCCCGTACCATCGACCTCACCCTGACCGGGCGGATGATGGAAGCGGACGAGTGCTTCCGCATCGGGCTGATCAACCGCATCGTCCCGAAGGAGACGGTGATGGACGCGGCGCTGGCGCTGGCGACCGAGCTCGCCGGAAAGCCGCCTGTCGCCATGCGGCTCAACAAGGCGCGCTTCCGCGAGGTCACCGAGGCGAGCTTCCGCGAATGCCTCGCCGCCGGCATCCGCAACCAGCGCGAGGCCTACGCCACCGGCGAACCGGCCCGGATGATGGAGGAATTCCTCGCCAAGCGCGCCGCCAAGAAGAGCGCCTGACGCGAGACGACCAGACGACCACGGGGAAATGCGGAAAACCGCTGAACGGGAGAGAACGATGACCAGCAGCATCATGAACAGGCCTAATCGGCGCCACCTCCTGCAACTGGCTGGCGGCGTCGCCGCCGGCGCGATGGCCGGGCCAGCCCTGATCGGGCGGGCCAGTGCCGCGACGCAGATCATCGTGGCCGATCCCGGCGGTCCCTTCGGCCCGGCCTTCCGCAAGGCCTTCTACGATCCCTTCGAGAAGGCGACCGGCAACAAGGTCGTCAATGTCGCCCGCGAGGCCGAACCGACCGCGCAGTTCAAGGCGATGGTCGAAACCAAATCCTACACCTGGGACGTCTGCACGCTGACGCTGTCGGCGCGCGACATCCTGGCGGGGCAAGGCCTGCTCGATCCGATCGGCTTCACCCATGCCGACGTGCCCAAGCTGATGCCCGAGGCGATCTCGCCGCTGTTCATGGGCACCGACGTCTATTCGACGGTCTTCGCCTATCGCACCGACCGGGTGAAGACGGCGCCGGCGAGCTGGGCCGATTTCTTCAATGTCGAGAAGTTCCCTGGCCGCCGCGCGCTGCGCAAGAACGCGATCGACACGCTCGAGCAGGCGCTGCTCGCGGACGGCGTGCCGCTCGACAAGCTCTACCCGCTCGACGTCGACCGTGCCTTCAAGGTCCTCGACAAGATCAAGCCGCATGTCGCGGTCTGGTGGACCGGCGGCGCCCAGTCGACGCAGCTGCTCCAGAGTGGCGAGGTCGACATGCTGCCGGGCTGGAATGCCCGCCTGCAGGCGGCGATCGATGGCGGCACGCCCGCGAAGATCGTCTGGAACCAGGGGCTCTATTCGATCGAGGGCTGGGCCTTGCCCAAGGGCGGCCCGAAGGCCGAGGTTTCCCGCCAGTTCGTGCGCTTCTGCTCGGACCCGAAGGCCCAGGCGCTCTTCACCGAGATCCTGGCCTATGGCCCGACCAATCTCGACGCCTACCAGACGATTCCCGCCGAACGCGCCAAGGTCCTGCCGACCTCGCCGGACAATCTGAAGCAGATGAGAATCGCTGATGAGAGCTGGTGGAGCGCCAACCGCGCCAAGGTCTCCGAGCGCTTCAACTCCTGGCTCCTGACCTGATCGCGATGACGACGGGGATCGACACGCCCGCCGCCGCGGCGACGAAGAGCAAGCTTGTCATCGAAGGCAAGCTTGTCATCGAAGGCCTTGGCAAGCGCTATGGCGCGACCACGGCCCTCGAGCCGAGTTCGCTCAGCGTCGCCGAGGGCGAGTTCCTCACCTTGCTGGGGCCTTCGGGCTCCGGCAAGACGACCTTGCTTCAGCTGATCTGCGGCCTCGTTGAGGCGAGCGAGGGCCGGGTGGTGATCGATGGGCGTGACCAGTCGCGCATGCCGGTCCACCAGCGCGATATCGGGCTCGTGTTCCAGCACTACGCGCTGTTCCCGCATCTGACGGTGGCGGAGAACATCGCATTCCCGCTGAAGATGCGCGGGCGTCCCTCGGCGGAGATCGGCAAGCGCGTCGAGGATGCGCTGGCCATGGTCCATCTCGGCCATCTGGCAAAGCGCTTCCCGCGCGAATTGTCGGGTGGGCAGCAGCAGCGCGTCGCGCTGGCGCGCTGCTTCGTCTACCAGCCCTCGATCATCTTGATGGATGAACCGCTCGGCGCGCTCGACAAGAAGCTGCGCGAGCACATGCAGATCGAGATCAAGCGGCTGCATCGCGAGAGCGGCGCCACGATCGTCTATGTGACGCATGACCAGGAGGAGGCGCTGGCGCTCTCCGACCGGATCTGCCTGATGAACCACGCGAAGATCGAGCAGCTCGGCACGCCCCGCGAGATCTATGAGCGGCCGCGGACCGCCTTCGCCGCCGATTTCATCGGCATCTCCAACATCTTCCGCGGCCGCTGGGACGGCAATGGCTCGCTGGAGACGGCCCATGGCCGCTTCGCGCTCCCGCAGAATGCCGCGAGCCCGGGCGCGGAGCCCGCGCTCGTGATCCGCCCGGAACATCTCAGACTCGGCGCGCCCGACGGCAACGCCGTCACCGGCCGCGTCAGCGAGATCGTCTATGCCGGCTCGGAAACCCGGGTCATCGCCACGCTCGGCGATGGTGGCCAGCTCGTGCTGCGGCTCGGCCCCGACGACGCCGTGCCCGCCATCCATGACGAGATCGTCGCCGGCTGGGCGCGCGACCGTGCGGTCCTCGTCGCATGAGTGCGGCCACGGCTTCCGGCGGAACGGCGGGTGCGCGCGGCGCCTTTCGCCCCGGTGCGCTCTGGCTCGCGGTGCCGGGCCTGCTCTTCCTGGCGTTCTTCTTCGTCTGGCCGGTGGCGCAGCTGCTCGGCCTGAGCCTGTTCGACCCCGACAGCGGCAAGCCCTCGCTCGCGACCTATGAGCGGATCGCGGCGACCGACGTCTATCTGCGCGTGCTCGGCATCACCTTTCGGATCGCGGGCTATACGGCGCTTTATTCGCTGCTGATCGGCTATCCGTTGGCTTACTGGCTGTCGCGCCTGCCCGATCTCTATCGCGGCCGCATGCTGCTCTTCGTCATGGTGCCGTTCTGGACGAGCTATCTCGTCAAGACCTTCGCCTGGATGATCGTGCTCGGCCGCAGCGGCATCATCAATTCGCTGGCGATGGGGTCTGGTGTCACCGATCAGCCGCTGCCGCTGCTGCACAACGAATTCGGCGTCATGGTGGGCATGGTCCACGCCATGGTGCCGCTGGCAGTGATGACGATGCTGCCGGTGATGGCGGGCATCGACCGCCGCCTCGTCCAGGCGGCGCAGACTTTGGGCGCCTCGCCGGCCCACGCCTTCTGGCTGGTCTATTTCAAGCTGTCGCTGCCCGGCGTCGCCGCCGCGGGTCTGCTCGTCTTCATCTCCTCGCTCGGCTTCTTCATCGTGCCCGCCTTCCTGGGCGGACGACAGCAGACGATGCTGGCCCAGCTCATCATCACGCAGGTGCAGGAGCTGCTGAACTGGCCCTTCGCCGGCGCGCTGGCGGCGATGATGCTGGCGGCGGCGCTGGTCTCCTGCTGGGTCTATGACCGTGTCTTCGGCATCTCCACGATCGCCGGAGGCGCGGCGCAGGTCGGGACCGGGCGAATCCGCGATCTCGGGCTGGCCATTCTCGCCGTCGTCGCCCGGGCGGCGGGGGCGGTCTCGTCGCTGGCGCAAAGCCTGCTCGGCCGGCGGGGCAGCGGCTTCATCCTGCCGATTTTCGCCTGGATCGTGATCGGCTTCCTCGTCCTGCCGACGCTGCTGGTGATCCCGCTGGCCTTCACCTCCTCGCAGTTCCTGGAATTCCCGCCGCCGGGCTACGGCCTGTCCTGGTTCCGGACCTATTTCGAATCCCCGCTCTGGATCCAGGCGACGATCCGCTCCTTCGGCGTCGCCTTCGCAACCGCGATCGCGGCCACTGCCATCGGCGGCTTCACGGCGCTGGCGCTGGCCAATAGCCGCACACGCTGGAGCGGGCTGATCTTCGCCTTCTTCCTCGCGCCGATGATCGTGCCGCGCATCGTCATCGCGGTGGGGCTGTTCTACCTGTTCGCGCGCATCGGGCTGGTGGCGACCGATCTCGGCCTGATCATCGGCCACACGGTTCTGGCCATCCCCTTCACGCTGGTCACCATGGCGGCCGTTCTCAAGGGCTATGATCAGCGGCTCGACCAGGCTGCGGCGACTCTGGGGGCCAACCGGCTGAAGACGCTGACCGGTGTCACCATCCCTCTCGTCAAGGGTGGCCTCGTCGCGGCATTCCTGTTCGCTTTCATCACCTCCTTCGACGAGCTGACCATCGCGATCTTCATCAGCGGGGGCGTCAAGACGACATTGCCCAAGCAGATGTGGGACGACATGATCCTCCAGCTCAATCCGACGCTCGCGGCGGTGTCCGTGGTCGTCTTCGTCGTGGTGACGGTGATGCTGCTGGTGGCCGAACGCTTCCGCTCCTCGTCCTCTTCCGCCTCCTGACATCGCGCGAACCGATCGACCATGACCTCCAGAGACGATTCCGGCTTTGTCGACCTGCTGACGCGGTGCGCCGCGCGCAACCCGGCGAAGGTCTATGCGCGCTATTGCGGCGAGCCCGTCACCTATGGCGAGATCGAGCGCAGTTCCTCGGCCTTCGCCGCGCATCTGCGGGCGCGGGGCCTGCAGCGGGGCGACCGTGTCGCGGTGATGATGCGCAATTCCGTCGCGGCCATCGCCGTCGTGTTCGGCCTGGCGCGCGCGGGTGTCGCCTGGGTTCCGGTGAACGCCCAGCAACGCGGCGAGGGGCTGCGCTATCTGCTGACGCATTCGCAGCCGAAGCTCATCGTCGCCGACGAGGATCTCGCGGCGCTGGTGACGGAGGCGTTGCCGGGGTCGGGCGCGCCGCCGCTTCTGCGCCAGGGCCCCGAACTCGACCGCATCCTCGCCGAGCCGGCTGTGTTCGACGAGCCGGCCCCCGCGCCCGACGCTGTCTTCGCCGTGATGTACACCTCCGGCACCACGGGGCGCCCCAAGGGCGTGATCGTGTCCCACCGCATGCTGCGGCTGGCCGCCGAGGGCGTCGGCCGCGTCTCGGCGGCAAGGCCGGGCGAGGTCTTCTTCGTCTGGGAGCCGCTCTATCACATCGGCGGAGCGCAACTCCTGGCCCTGCCGATGATCCGCGATATCACGCTCGCCATGGTCGACCGCTTCAGCGCTAGCCGCTTCTGGAGCCAGGTGAAGGCCGAGGGCGCGACCCATATCCACCATCTCGGCGGCATCCTGCAGATTCTGCTGAAGCAGCCCGAGGGCCCGCTCGACCGGACGCATGGCGTGCGGATTTCCTGGGGCGGCGGCTGCCCAGCCGATATCTGGCCGCTGTTTCGCGACCGGTTCGGCATCGAGATCCGCGAATGCTACGGCATGACGGAGGCCTCCAGCATCACCACCTGCAACGACAACGGCGTGGTCGGATCGGTCGGCCGGCCGATGCCCTGGTTCACGGTGAATCTGCGGCGGCCGGACGGCACGCCGGTCGAGCCCGGCGAGCGCGGCGAGATCGTCGTCGAAACGGATATCCCCGGCGCGATCTTCCCGGGCTATCTCGACAATCCCGAGGCGACCGCAAAGGCTCTGCGCGGGGGCGCGCTCCACACCGGCGATCTCGGCTCCTGGGACGAGGCCGGCAACCTCTTCTTCCATGGCCGCATGACCGACAGCGTCCGCTGCAAGGGCGAGAACGTCTCGGCCTGGGAGGTCGAGCATGTCGCGGCCGAGCACGAGGACATCGAGGACTGCGCCATGATCGGCGTGGCGTCGGATGTCGGCGAGCAGGACATCAAGCTCTTCGTCAAGCCGCGCGAGGGCGCCGCCATCGATCCCGCGGCGCTTTCGGACTGGCTCGCCGCCCGGCTCGCGCCCTATCAGAACCCGCGCTACATCGCCTTCGTCGACGAGTTCGAGCGTACGGCCAGCCAGCGCATCATGAAGCACAAGCTCTCGCCCCGGCTCGACGACGCCTGGGACCGCAGCGCGCCGGCGATGGTGGGCTGAGATGGCCGGCTGCGACATCCTGATCTCCGGTACGGGCGGATTCGCTGCGCGCATCGCCTTCGACATCGCCGCAACGGCCCGCGAACCGGTCGAGATCGTGATCGCAGGCCGCAACATCGAGCGCCTGAACTGGTTGCGGACCGCCGCCAACGCCCGCGCCGCACTCTTCGGTAACCCGGCGCGCTTCACGGTGCATGCGGTCGATCTGCTCGCGCCCGAGGCATCCGACGCATTGCTGGAGGCGGCCAGCCCGCGCATCGTCGTGCAGGCGGCCTCGATCCAGACCTCGCAGGTCATCGCCCAGAGCGGCAACGCCTGGACGCGGCTCGTGGCCGAGGGCGGGCTGAGCGCCACCGCCGTGTTTCAGGCCCTGATCAGCTCGCGCATGGCGGCCGCCATCACCCGCAGCGGCCGGACGGTGACGCTCGTCAACTGCAGCTTCCCGGACGTGGTCAACGGGATGATCCGGGCCATGGGCCACGAGGTCGCCTGCGGCATGGGCAATGTCGCGATCCTCTCCAACGTCTTTGCCGGCTCGGCCGCCGCGCCGGCCGGAGCCGAGATCCAGGTTCTGGCGCATTACCAGAACCTGGCCGCCTGGCGCCGCAGGCCGCAGGAGCGGGACGGACGTCCACCCCGCGTCTGGCTCGACGGTCGCGAGGTTGCGGATGTCTATGACCGCTTTGCCGATATCCAGCTCACGCCGGAGCCGGTGATCGAGATTTCCGGCGCTAGCGGGGTTCCGATGCTGCTCGCCATGGCCGCCGGCCGGTCCTGGCGGGGGCATGTGCCGGGCCCCAACGGCCTGCCTGGTGGCTACCCGGTCCGGCTCACGGGCAGGGCTCTGGAACTCGACCTCCCGCAGGGCGTCACGGAAGCGGAGGCGGTCGCCTGGAACAGCTCGTTCGAGGAGAGCAACGGGCTGGTCGTCCGGCCCGACGGGCGTGTCCGGTTCACGGGCCTGCTCGGCGACAGGATCGCCGGTCATGTTCCCGCGTTGCGCGACGGCTTCGCCGTAGCGGACCTCGAGCCGGTCTGTGACCTGCTGCTGAGGCTGAGATCGGAGTTGGAGCACGCCTGACGCGGCCAGTTGGCCGGGCGTTCGCGAAACGCGCATCCGGCCAACGTCGCGGAGCCGCAGACCGCCTCTTCGTCGCGCGGTTACGCTTCGTATTCTCTCTGATCGAGGCCGATCGTCTGCGCTGTGCCGCAGGATTTTGCCTGTTTCGCGGGCTGCGGGCGGGCTAGAAGCGGCCGCTCATGACAACGCCCGCGCCTCTCACTGACCCGTCCGCCTCCCGCTCCGCCTGGATTGCCGAGGCGGTTTCGATGCTTCGGCTCGGCTGGCCGCTGGTTCTGACGAACCTGGCGCAGACCGCGATGACCGCCACCGACGTGCTGATGATGGGGCGGCTCGGGCCCGAGGCGCTGGCCGCGGGGGCGCTGGGTTCCAATCTCTACATGGCGGTGCTGATCTTCGGCATCGGGGTGATGGCGGCGGTCGCGCCGATGCTGTCGATCGAACTGGGCCGCAACCGCCATGCGGTGCGCGAGATCCGGCGCACCGTGCGGCAGGGCTTCTGGGCGGCAGCGACACTGGTCGGCCCAATGTGGCTGTTTCTTTGGCAGACCGAGGCGGTGCTGGCCCTGATGGGGCAGGACCGCGGACTGGCGGCGGCTGCCGGCAGTTACATGCGCGCGCTGCAATGGAGCCTGCTGCCGTTCTTTTTCTATCTCGTGCTGCGCGGCTTCGTGGCGGCGCTGCAGCGGCCGCTCGTGGCCATGCTGGTGGTTCTGGCGGCGGTGCTGTTCAACGCCTTCGCCAACTGGGTTCTGATGTTCGGCCGGCTCGGATTTCCGGCGCTCGGGCTGTTCGGTTCGGGGCTGGCGACCTCGCTGTCCTCCACCCTGATGTTTGCCGGGCTGGCCTGGCTGGTGATGCGCGACCACCAGTTCCGGCGTTTCCGACTGTTCGGGCGGTTCTGGGTGGCGGACTGGCCCCGCTACCGGGCGTTCTGGCGGCTGGGCCTGCCGATCGGCGCGGCCCTGGCCTTCGAGGTGCTGATCTTCAACGGCGCCGCCTTCCTGATGGGGCGGATCAGTTCGACCGCGCTGGCCGCCCATGCCATCGCGATCCAGATCGCCTCGCTGACCTTCATGGTGCCGATGGGGATCGGCCAGGCGGCGACGGTGCGCGTCGGCCGGGCCTTCGGCGCGGGTGATCGCGAGGGCATCCGCAGGGCCGGCGTGGTGGCGATCGTCCTCGGCGTCGGCTTCATGGCGCTGACGGCGCTGGCGATGTGGTTCTCGCCGCATTGGCTGGTCCGGCCGTTTCTGGATCTCGACCGGCCGGGCGCGATCGAGGTGGCGGCGCTGGCGATGCATTTTTTGGTCTTCGCCGCGATCTTCCAGATCGTCGACGGGGCGCAGGTCGTCGGCTCCTGCCTTCTGCGTGGGCTCGGCGATACGCGGATCCCGATGCTCTATGCCGGGCTGGGCTACTGGGTGTTCGGCCTGCCGCTCTCGATCGCGCTCGGCTTCGGCACGCCGCTCGCCGGCAGCGGCATCTGGATCGGGCTGGCGGTCGCGCTGGCGCTGGTGGCGACCCTGATGCTGGGGCGCTGGTGGGCGAGAGAGCGGCTCGGCCTGATGCCGCCGGACAGGCGTCCCGCCTCCGGAGGCGGCGGCGGCGACCCGATCTGAGCCCGCCGCAGGGTCATCCTATGCGGGTCGTCCCAGGGCGCGAGCGCGCGGTTCCGGGAATCAGGCCGTGCGCAGGGAGCGTCCCGTGCCGGGCGGGGCGACGAGCTGCCCGTCCTGCGCCACGCAGGTTCCGCGCAGCACGGTCATCGCGGCACGGCCTCGGGTTTCGCGGCCCTCGAAGGGCGTGACCTTGCCCATGGACCGGAAGGTCGCGCCGCGGATCGTCTCGCGGTGGTCCAGATCGAGCAGGACGAGATCGGCATCCGCGCCCACCATCAGGGCGCCCTTGCGGGGCCAGAGCCCGAAGGCGCGTGCGGGGGCCTCGCAGGCGAGGCGGACATAATGCTGCAGCGTCAGCCGCCCGGCGGCGACCTCCGTCAGCATCAGGCGCATCGAGGTCTCGACGCCGGGGAAGCCCGGCGAGGTCTCCCAGATCGAGGCGCGGTGCTTTTCTTCGACCGAATGCGGGGCGTGGTCGGTCGAGATCATGTCGATCGTGCCATCCAGCACAGCCGCCCAGAGCGCGTCGGCATGGCCGGCCTCGCGCACCGGCGGCTTGACCCGCAGCGCATTGCCGCCGGCACGCTCTGCATCCTCCATGCTCAGCAGCAGGTAATGCGGGCAGGTCTCGGCGGTGATGGCGACGCCGCGCCGCTTGGCCGCCGCGATCACGGGCACAGCGTGGCGGCAGTTCTCATGGGCGATATGGACCTTGCAGCCCGTCCATTCCGCGAAGAGCGCGATGCGCTGCACGGCCTCGACGGTGGCGATGTCGACATGCTGGGCGAGATGGGCGGCGAGGTCCTCGCGGCCGGCGGCCTTCAGCTGCGCGCCGCGCCAGTTCAGGATCGGGGTGTTCTCGGCATGGACGGTGCAGCGCAGGCCGGTCTCGCGGATCAGGGCCAGCGCATCGAGCACGGCGCCGTCGTTCGGGCAGGGGACGAGCGGGTTGTCGCTGCCGAGGAAGAGCTTGAAGGCGCTGGCGCCGGCCTGCGCCATCGGCTGGAGGTCAGCGAGATTGGCCTCGCCGACATAGCCGTAGACGCCGAAATCGACATGGGCCTGTGGGGTCGCGATGGCGATCTTCTCCCGCACCGCGGCGGCATTTGCCGTCGGCGGGTTGGTGTTGGGCATGTCGAAGATCGTGGTGACGCCGCCGACGGCAGCCGCGGCTGTGGCCGTCGCCCAGGTTTCCTTGTGCGAGAAGCCAGGCTCGCGGACATGGGTGTGGACGTCGAGCGCGCCGGGGATGAGCGGCCGCCGGCCGGCCTCGATCGTCCGGCGCGCGTGGGGCATCGCCTCGCTGCGGCCGATCGCGACGATGCGGCCATCGTCGACCGCGACGGCGCCATGGCGGCTGGCCTCGGGGGTAACGAGCAGCGCGTCGCGGATGACGAGATCGACCATCGTGCTCATGGCGCGGCTTTGCTCACGGGACGGCTCTGGCGATGGCGTCGGCCGCCGCGAAGAGATCGGCATTGCGCCGTCGAAGGCTTGCCTCCATCGCCTCGATCTCGCCGAGGACGGCTGGCGCGTCGAAGGTCGTGATCCGGCCGTCCTTGAGGACGATGCGGCCGTCGACGATCGCGGTTGTCACCGCCGCGCCGGTTTCGGCGAAGACGAGCTGGGAGACCGCGTCGTTGAGCGGGCGCCACCAGGGTGCGTCGAGCCGGTAGAGCACGATGTCGGCGAGTTGGCCTGGCGCGATCTCGCCGAGCCGGCCGGAAAGGCGCAGCGTGCGGGCGCCTTCCACCGTCGCCATGCGCAGGGTATCGCGGGCGCTGACCCATTGCCGCCGGTCCGGCAGGTCGGAGCGGTGCAGCAGCGCGGCGGCGCGCATCGCCTCCTGCATGACGAGATTGTCGTTGGCGCCCGAACCGTCGGTTCCCAGCGCGATGGGCACGCCCGCCGCCAGCATTTCGGGTGTCCGCATCCGCCCCGTGCCGATGCGGGCATTGCTCTCGGGATTGTGGACCGCGATGGCCTGGCGCTGCGCCATCAGGGCGATGTCGGCCTCGTCGAGCCAGATCGCATGGGCGCAGGACCAGCGGTCGGAGAGAATGCCGAGGCGCTCGAGATGGGCGAGCGTGCTCTCGCCATAGCGCTCGCGCGCGATCCGCGCCTGGGCCTTCGTCTCGAGCAGATGGGTGTGGATGGGCAGGTCGTGGCGCTCTGCCAGATTAGCGCAGAAGACCAGCGCCTCGTCGCTGCAGCGGTCCGGGTTGGAGGGGGCGGGGCAGAGCCCGATGCGCCCGGCGCGGCCGTGCCAGCGTGAGACGAGATCGGGAATCTGCTCGCGCAGCTCGGCGAGCGGATGCGGCGCCAGCAGTCCCGAGCCGCTGACGAGCGCGGTGACCGAGGCCGGTACTTCGATGCCGGCGGGGATGATGTCGGAGAAGACCCCGTCGAAGAAGCGCATCGCCAGCGTCGTGCGCAGGCCGGTATCCTCCCAGGCCGCGAGCACGGCGTCCATATCCACCGTGCTGAAGCGCTGGCCGGGGAAATGGTCGATCAGCGCCGTCGTGCCGGTCGTCAGCATCTGGGCGGCGCAGAGCAGCACGGCGAGGCGGATCTCGTCGGGCGTGCGGCGCGAGGTGTGGGCCTGGGTCAGCCACATGAAGGCGGGGTGGCTCAGCCCGTCTGCGAAGCCCGACATGGTGCCCGATTGAGAATGCATATGGGCGTTGATCAGCCCCGGCGCCGCGAGCAGGCCGCGACCGTCGATCTCGCGCGTGACGCTGCCGGGCGGCTGCGGCGGCACCTCGCCGACGGCGACGATGGTGTTGCCGCGGATCAGGATGTCGCCCAGGGGCGTGTCCTGCGCGGCAGCGCTGGCCAGGATGCGCGCGCCGCGGATCAGGAGCGTCGCTTCGGTCATGGCGTCCCCTGCAAATCGACCGGCGTGCCCAGGCCGCGGGCCAGTGCCTTCGTCACGAGGGCGTCTGCCAGGAGCACGTCCTGGAGCGGCAGGCCCATCGACTTGAACACAGTGACGTCGGCGCCGGGACTGAACGGCAGCGCGCCGCCCGGCAGCGCGCCGATCTCGCCGCGGATGCGGGCTGGATCGAGCGCGCCCGAGGCCTGCGCCCGGACGAGATCGCCCGCCTTGGCGAAGGCGTCCGCGCGGGCATCGAGATAGATGTCGGCCCGGCGAATCAGATCGTCGTCGGCCTCGCGGGCGCCCGGGCGGTTAGCGCCGCCGAGCACGATGCAGGCGCCGGAGCGGACGGCCTTGCCGGGGAAGACAGGCTCCTCCGCGGTCGTGACGGTGACGACGATCTCGTTTGCGGCGACCGCTTCGGCCGGCGTCGCGACGGTGACCAGCTCGACATCGGCCAAAGCGGGCTCTTGCAATAGAGTCTCTGCAAGTTCGCGGACCCGCTCGGGCGAGCGGCCGATCAGATGCAGCCGTGTCAGAGAGGGCCGCGCGATCTTGAGATAAAGCGCTGCGAGCGGGGCGCTGCGACCCGCGCCGAAGAGGGTCGCGGTGGCGGCGTCGGGCGCGGCGAGCCGGTCGATGCCGGCGGCGAATCCCGCCGCTGTGCGGTGTTCGTTGAACAGACCGGCGGAGAGCAGCGCCCGCGGCTCGGCAAGGCTCCAGTCCCACAGCGTCAGAAGGCTCGCCCAGCGACGTGGAGCGTCGTGACCGTCCGGATAAGCGTGGACGTTGCTCTTGATCGTCAGCGTCCGCGGCCCGGCGCTGCCGGTGAGCAGCAGGCAGCCGCGTTTCGGATCATTCGCGCGCAGGTCGCCGCGCAGCGCCTCGCCATGGCCCGCGGCCGTGAGCCGGAAGGCCTCGGCGGCCAGCGCAACTGCCTCGCTTGGATCGACGAGGGCGCGGATATCGGCCTCGCTCAGCACGATCATGTCGGGCTCATCGGTTCGCGGGGCCGCCGGGGGTGCGCGAGCCGGGCGCACGCGCGGCGCGCCCGGCTCGGCATTGGATGAACACTCAGCTGGTGCTCGTCCAGCTGGCTCGATCAGCTCTTGGGCGCCGGCATCTTGCGCTCGGCCAGAGGCGGCAGGAAGGAGCGGTTGAAGACCTCCTCGACCTTCGGCGTGCTCTTCAGTTCGAAGGCCTCGCCGATCTGCGCGATCGCCTTGGTCATGCGCTCGTCGGAGACGTCGCCCGCGCCGAGCTTCTCGGTCTCGGGGGTCAACATATGGGCCTTGTAGGTGAACTCGATGCGCTTGGCCTCGATCTCTGCGTTCACGGTGGGCTCGACGCGGTTCATTACCTTGCCGCCCTCGGCGGGATTGGCGGCGAGTTCGAGCATCGCCTTGTTGATCGCCCGGACCAGTCCCGCGACGGCCTTGGGGTTCTCCTTGATCAGCTTCTGCGAGACCATCACGCCGTTGGAATAGGACGCGATGCCGTGGTCGGAATACATGATGAATTTGTAGTCCTTGTCAGGATTCAGCTTCATCCCGATCAGGTTCATGTAAGAGGTCACGGTGAAGACGAAGCCACCGTCGACCTGACCCTGGACCATCATCATCTCCTGGACGGAGGGCGTGATGTTGATGACCTCGACCTTGCTGGCGTCGATGCCGTTGAGCTTGGCGAAGATCGGGAACAACCGGTGCGTCGCCGAGCCCGCCGGCGAGGTCAGCTTGCGGCCCTCGAGGTCCTTCAGCGTCTTGATCGGCCCGTCCGCCTTATGGATGATCGCGAAGGGTGCCTTGTTGTAGATCATATAGACCATCACCGGCTGCTCGCCGGGCTTGTTAACGGCCTGCTGGATGATCGCGTTCATGTCGCCGAAGCCGGCGTCATAGGCGCCGCCCATGATGCGGGTCACGGTCGCGGCCGAGCCGTCGCCCTGGTCGATGGTGACGTCGAGGCCCTCGGCGGCGAAATAGCCCTTCTCCTTGGCATAGAAATACCAGGAGTGGACGCCCTGGTATTTCCAGTCGAGCGTGAAGCGGATCTTGGTGGGGGCTTGCGCCAGAGCAGGCGAGGCGAAGCCGATCGAAGCGCCGACGGCGGCGGCGAGCACGGATTTCAGAAACTGGCGGCGCATGGCGGCTCCTTCGCGAGAGGGGGCGGGCGGATCGGTCGCGTGCGGGGGGCTCCGGCGGCGAAGCGCCCGGCGGCGTCGCCGCAGCCTCGTCTTCGACGGAACGGGAGCCGTCCGCTCAAGGGATCACGCTAGGCCGGGCGAAGCGGTGACGTCTTGTGCTGAGTTCTTGCCGCAGCGCTGCAAAAAATGCAGCGCTGCGGTTGAGGCCGCTTAAGGGCGCGGATCAGCCTGCCAGCGCGGCCAGCTTGCCGAGATCGACATTCGCGCCGCAGACCAGCACGCCCAGACGCTCGTCCGGCTTGGGCCGGTAGGCTCCACAAAGCAGGGCGCCGAGCGCCGCCGCGCCGCCGGGCTCGACCGCCAGGCGGAAATCCCGCCACAGGGTCACCTGCGCGTCGGTGATGGCCTCGTCGGGGACCAGCACGACATGGTCGACCGTGTCCTTGCAGACGGCGTGGACGAGCGGGCCGACATTGCGGGCGCCGAGCGAATCGGCGGCGACCGAGGCGACCTCGACCTGCACGGGTCCACCCGCCTCGAGCGCGGCCTGGAGCGCGCGCGAGCCCGCCGGCTCGACGCCGACCACCTTGACCTTCGTGCCCGCGAACCAGGCGGCGATGCCGGAGATCAGCCCACCGCCGCCGACAGCGACGAGGACGGTATCGAGATCGGGCTCCTGCCCCTGCCATTCGCGGCCCAGCGTGCCCTGGCCGGCGATCGTCTCCTTCGCCGCGAAGGGGTGGATCTTGAGGGCGCCGGTCTCGGCCACGAAGCGGTCGCAGGCGGCCTGCGCGTCGTCATATTGCGCGCCGCCGATCACGACCTCGGCGCCGAAGCGGCGGATCGCCTGGATCTTGGGCGGCGGCGAGATCTCGGGGACGAAGATCGTCGCCTTCACGCCGCGGGCGCGGCCCGCATAGGCAACCGCCGCGCCATGGTTGCCGCCCGAAGCCGCGGCGACGCCGGCTGCAGGAATATCCAGCGAGAGCAGGTTGTTGAAGGCGCCGCGCGTCTTGAACGAGCCGGCATGCTGCAGGCATTCGAGCTTCAGCGAGATGTCCGCGTCCGAGCCGAAGGCCCCCTTGCCCAGCCGCATCACGGGGGTGATGCGGGCGTGGCCGGCGATGCGCTGTGCGGCCGCCTCGATCATCGGGCGCGGGACGGGATTCTCGGTCATGGCGGTGTCCTGTAGCGGCGGGCGACGGGGCGGTAGCTCCAGATCGCGATGGGTATGCCGTGGCTATCGCGTCCCGGCGGGTCGGGGAAGGGGCGTCCGCGCCCGGCGGCGATGTGCCGGGCGACAACCAGGGCGGCGAGCGCGTCGAGCATGTCGTCGGCACCGGCGCCTCTCGGCGGCCGGGCATGGACGGTCTCTCGTGGCAGTCCCTGGGCGATCAGGAGGGCGCGCCGCTCGGCCATGCCCGCCTCGTTGATCCGCCCCTTGATCTTCTTGGGATGGGCGAGGGGGCCGCCCCGCATGGTCGCAAAGGCCAATTCGGGATGAACCTCGCGAACGCGGTGGCGCAGCGCCGTTTCGGCCCGCAGGAGGGCGTCGATTTCGCGGATGCGCGGGAAGAGGTGGAAGCCCTGCTTCGAGACCTTGCGCGGCGGCTGCGATGTGGCCATCGCCCGCCGGCAGGCCTCGCCGTAATCCTCCGCCTCGACAGCCGTCCGCGAGGGGATCGAGAAGACGGATGACTGGCGCTGGCCGAGCCGGGGGCGCACCAGCTGTTCCGGTCCACGGCCCGACCCCTCGATCCGGTCGGGCAGGCCGATCGGCATGTCGACCGCGATCAGGGCGGGCCCGAGACCGAGCAGATCGCTGAACGCCGGCACCACGCGCAAGGTTGGCGCATCGCCGCTGGCGGGGTCCAGAGAGGCAGCGATCCATCCCGACCGGCACCCGTCCACGCCCAGCAGCGCGCCCATCATCCCGTCTCCTTCATGCGACCTTCGCAGAACTGACGTTGCATGAGGCTCGCGTCTAGTGTGCAGTGCAGCGAAGTTCGTCCGGAGGCTGGACCTCCGGTGCCGGGAGATAGCCATGACGATCATCCGCCCCCGCCGCAGCGTGCTCTACATGCCGGGCTCGAACGCCCGCGCCCTGGAGAAGGCCCGCGAGATCGCCGCGGACGCCCTGATCCTGGATCTCGAGGACGCCGTCGCGCCGGAGGCCAAGGCGGTGGCCCGCGAGCAGGTCTGCGCGGCCGTCAAGACCGGGGGCTATGGCCGGCGCGAACTCGTGATCCGGACCAATGGCGTCGATACGGAGTGGTTCAGGGAGGATCTCGGCGCTGCGGTCGAAGCCAATCCGGATGCGATCCTGATCCCCAAGGTGTCGACGCCGGAGACGCTCGAACAGATCGGCGCGCAGCTCGACGGCCTCTGGGCGCAGCCGACGCTGCGGGTCTGGGCGATGATCGAGACGCCGCTCGCCATCCTCGACGTCGAGGCGATCGCACGGGCCGCGCGCGATCCGCGCAGCCGCCTGAGCTGCTTCGTGATGGGCACCAACGACCTCGCCAAGGAGACCCGCGCCCGCTTCGTGCCCGGGCGGGCACCGATGCTGCCATGGCTGACCAGCGCGATCCTCGCCGCCCGCGCGCATGGGCTCGACATTCTCGACGGCGTCTACAACGACCTCAAGAACGAGGACGGGTTCAAGGCCGAATGCGAGCAGGGGCGCGATCTCGGCTTCGACGGCAAGACGCTGATCCACCCGGCGCAGGTCGGCACCGCCAATGCCGTCTTCGCCCCCGATGAAGCGGAGCTCGCCCAGGCGAAGGCGATCGTCGCCGCCTTCGCGCTGCCGGAGAATCAGGGCAAGGGCGCGATCCAGCTCGGCGGGCGCATGGTCGAGCTGCTGCATGCGGAGATCGCCAAGCGTGTGGTCGCGCTCGCCGAGGCGATCGGAGGCTAATCTCTCCGTCGCGCTGGGATACGGTGCTCAGGCCTTCGCGGCCTTGGCACGGTCCATCGCCTCGACGATGAGCTGCTTGGCCTTGGCGGCATCGCCCCAGCCGGTCAGCTTGACCCATTTGCCGGGTTCGAGATCCTTGTAGTGCTCGAAGAAGTGCTGGATCTGGTCGAGCGTGATCTTCGGCAGGTCGGTGTAGTTGTGGACGTTCTCGTAGCGCTTGGTCAGCTTCGGGACCGGCACGGCGATGATCTTCACGTCGCCGCCGCCCTCATCCTCCATCATCATCACGCCGATCGGGCGCACCGCGATGTAGGAGCCCGGAATCAGCGGGCGGGTGTTGGCGACAAGCACGTCGCAGGGATCGCCATCCTCGGAGAGGGTGTGTGGAATGAAGCCGTAATTCCCGGGATAGCGCATCGGGGTGTAGAGGAAGCGGTCGACGAAGAGCGTGCCGGCCTCCTTGTCCATCTCGTACTTGATCGGCTCGCCGCCGATGGCCACCTCAATGACCACATTGACTTCGTCGGGAGGGTTCTTGCCGATGGAGATGGCGTCGAGGCGCATGGAGTGGAAACCTGTCAGGATGGGAAACGCGTGCCTTATGAGGGTTCGCGCGGCAAACGCCAAGCCCGACCTTGGCCCTAGCGACCGCCGCGGCGATTTGCGCAAGGAGGCCTCCGCTGCTATCGGGCGCGACATGACACTTCATTCGAGCCGTCGCCCGTCGCAGAGGCGGCTGCCATGCTGAGCCGTCTTCGCCCGGACGAGGAGCGCTATGCCCGGCGCATGGCGCGGATCGCCCGCTGGGACCGCCCGATCGAGAGTCGGGGTCAGCGCCTGCGCGCCTGGGCCAACATGCTGCTGGTCGACCACGGGATCTTCCGCCTCGCCTACCTCAACGCCCATCGCGTCACGCCGCGGCTGTGGCGGGCGGCGCAGCCCGCACCGGGGCAGATCGCCTGGTTCGCGAGCCAAGGCGTGAAGACCATCGTCAATCTTCGTGGCGGGCGCGAGCACGGCTCCTGGCCGCTGCAGCGGGAGGCCTGCGAGCGCCACGGCATCGCGCTGGTCGACTTCGTGCTGCGCTCGCGCGGCGCGCCGGATCGTGAGACCATCCTCGGGGCGGGGGACTTCTTCGCGACGCTGAAGGAGCCGGCACTGGTGCACTGCAAGTCGGGAGCAGACAGGGCCGGGTTCTTCTCGGCGCTCTATCTGCTCATCCAAGAAGGGCGCCCGCTCGACGAGGCCATGCGGCAATTGTCGCTGCGCTACGGCCATTTCCGCTTCGCCAAGACCGGCATTCTGGATGCTTTCTTCGACGCCTATCGCGCCGAGGGCGAGGCCAAGGGCATCGCCTTCCTGGACTGGGCGCGCGACATCTACGATCCCGAGCGGCTGGAGCAGAGTTTCAAGCCGGGCTTCCTGTCGTCGCTCCTGGCGGACCGCCTGATCCGGCGCGAATAGGCTCAGCCCGCAGCTGGACGCGCGCCGGACGCGGCCCTCGGGGTCGTTTCGCGGTCTTCGCTGGCGCCCCAGACGAGCAGGAGGTGGGCGAGCGCACGGGCAAACGAAATGCCGCCCACGGCCAGGAGCAATTCGTGCGAGAGGCTGCCGAACCAGAGGATGGTCGCGACGATCGTGGCAAGTGCTATGGCATGTGAGGCCAACTGCCAGAATGTGGTCCGCGCACTCGCGGCGATGTCGTGCAGCGGGTTGAAGAGCGCGATGCCGGCATAAAACAGCGTCATCACGGCGATGACTTCGCCGACGCCGGCCCATTTGCTGCCATCGAAGACGCCGTCGAACAGGTGGGCGCCGAGGGCGATCGGTAGAAAGACGCCGGTGGCCGCGGCAGCGAGGCCGAGCGTGGCCCAGCGGATCCACCTCCGGCGCCCCGGCCCCGTCTGGGCACGAACGCCGTTCATCACCAGCGGGCCGGAGACGGTCGCGAACATCTGCGTCGGCATGTCGAGCAGGCGCATCGCCAGCGCCACATGGGCGGCGAGCAGCGGGTTCTCGGCATAGGGCAGCGCCAGCAGCGGCGCCGTTGTGAAGCCGAAGGAGAGGAGGGCGGAGGGCAGGAGAATGCGCGGTGCGTCGCTCCAGCGCGCCAGGCCCCAGGCCAGCCCACGCAGCGACCAGAGGCGCGGATGGGCCAGCGCGACGATGCCGGAAAAGCGACGGACGACCATATAGAGCGCCGCCGTGCCATGGCCGAGCGCGTCGGCGAGGAACAGCGCCAGCGCCTTGGGCCCGAAAATGCCGATCAACACCAGCATCAGCAGCGGCTGGACGACGGCCTGCACCAGGTTGCTGTTGCCGATCGCTCGGAAGTCTCCCTCCGCCGTCGCCTCCGCCCAGAGCAGGCGCAGCACGATGCGGGCGGCCAGCGACAGGAAGAAGATCAGCCCGATGGCTGGGGGCAGCCAATCCAGTTGCACGATCACCAGCAGGACCAGCGCCGCCAAAGCAAGGAAGGCGCCGCCGCTCGCCGAAGCAAGCCTGAAAGCGAGCGCGAGTTCGTACCGCGCATTGCTGCGGAAGAACACCGCCTCCAACCGCATCAGCGCGGGAAGCGAGACGAAGGAGGCCGCTGCGCCGAAGACGGCGAAGGCGGCAAAGATCGATGGCGGGCAGAAATAGGCTGCGACGAGCAGCCCCCAGACGGAGATCAGCCGGGCCTGAACGAAGCGCAGCCCGAGCAGCAGCGCTGCGCCGAGGCCCTGACGGATGGCGGGGACGCGCCTGGCGACGAAGCGGCGGCCCTGCGAGAGCGACAATGCAGGTCGACGGGGCGGAAAGCTCGCCCGTTCGAGAACGACGTGAGCGACCATGTCCATCCCCAAGGCCGGACCATCGGGCAGGCCGTCTTCGTGCTCGTCCCCGTCGCGTTCCGGCGAAGCGGCGCCGGTGTCGGCGGTCACGAGCAAGCAGCCCTAGAAGAGGAAGGCTGCGCCGATATGGTTAACGCTCGGTAAAGATGCGGCATGTCGAACCAAAGAGGGGCCTGCGCCCGGAAGCGGGCACAGGCCCCACAAATCGGGCCATCGAATGGCGGTCAGACGAATGTCGTCTTGAGTGCCTCGAAGCGTTCGAGCTGGTCGGGCAGCAAGGCGCGCTGGGCATCCCGCCGCACGAAGACCTTGAACATCACCTCGCCATCGCCGTTGAAGAACTGCACGGAGCAGACGCGGCGGCTGGTGAGCTGGCGGTCGACGACGTAGATCGCGGCGCAATTGGACGCCTTGATGTGTCCGCCGATCGGACTGTCGCCATGGATGTTGTAATAGCCATGGCCGAACGAGCCCACCGGCAGCGCGCCCTCGCATTCCAGCACGATGTCGGGGGTGTGGACCAGAAAAAGCACCGTTCCCCAGCCCGCGAGTTCCTGCCACAGCGCCTCGAAGCGCTCGGGTGCGATCAGCATGCGGCCCTCGGCTGGCGTCAGCTCCAGCACAGCGCGCGTCGACAGGCCGGTCTCCCGGGCCACCGACTCGACCATGGCATCGGGCTTCTCCGCGAGCATCCGGCGCGCCCGGGCGAGGGGCTCCTCGCCCGCTGAACCGGTCTCGATCGTCAAACTGTCCGACATCAGATGGCGCTCACTCGGCCGCCTGGAGCGGACGATGCGGGTTGGTCTCGCTGAGCACGGTCTCGAAGCCCTCGAACTCCGGATGGCCCAGGAAGAGCGGCTGCTCGCGCTTCTCGCCGGCATTGCGGTGAGAGTCCCGGAACTGCTCGGACTTCGTCCAGGCGGTGAAGTCCGCCTTCGAGGCCCAGGTCGTGTGCGAGGAGTAGAGCGTGTGGTCGTCGCGCTCCGGGCCCCTGAGCAGGTGGAAGGCCATGAAGCCCTGCATCTCGTCGAGGCGTGTCTTGCGGGTGGCCCAGACGGTTTCGAACGCGGCCTCCTGGCCCTTGGCGACCTTGAAGCGGTTCATGGCGATGAACATCGGGATGGTCCTGTTCTCGGGTTCCGGTACCGCCGGGCCGTCGTGTCGGCGCAGCGAAAGGCCTCGGCGGCGCCGACATCCTGCACGATGTCGCGCCTCTCGTCGCGCCCTTGACCGCTTCTAGTAAACCTGAATATCAACGTCAACAACGCCGAGTTTAAGTTCAGTTTTGAATAATTAAAAACTGGCAATTACTTGGTCAATTCGATGGCTGTTGGCAACGGCGCCTGTCTTCGGCTTTCGCCGGAAGGTCGGGCGCGCTGCCGGTTGGAGACCTTCTCATGCAAATGCGCGACATCCTTTCGCGAGAGCCGCGCCGGATGCCCGGCCGGCGCGAAGTCGCCGCGGCGCTCGGCCTCACGGCCCTGGCGGCCCTCAGCCCTTTGCTGCCGGGTGGCTTCATCGGCCCGGCGCACGGGCAGGCGCTGCCGCGCATCGTCGCGGTGGGCGGGGTCGTCACCGAGGTGATCTACGCGCTCGGCCTGCAGGACCGCATCGTCGGGGTCGACTCGACCAGCCTGTTTCCGACCGAGGCTCTGCGCGACAAGGCCAATGTCGGCTATGTGCGGGCATTATCGGCCGAGGGCGTGCTTTCGCTGAAGCCCTCGATGGTGATGCTCGTCGACGGAGCCGGCCCACCGGGCGCCGTCTCGCTGCTGAACGAATCCGGCGTCGACATCGTGCGCATCGCCGACGAGACGAGCGAAAACGGCGTCAGCGCCAAGATCGAGGCGATCGGCCGGGCGCTGGGGGCGGCCGAGCCTGCCGCGCGTCTGGCGGCCCAGACGAAGGCGCGCTTCGCGGAGCTCGCCATCCTGCGGGGCGCCATCGCCAAGCCGCGGCGCGTGCTTTTCGTGCTGTCGCTCCAGAACGGCCGCGTGATGGTCGGCGGGCGCAACAGCTCGGCCGACGCGATCATCCGCCATGCCGGCGCGGTCAATGTCGCGGATGGCATCGAGGGCTACAAGACCATGACCGACGAGGCGATCATGGCCGGCGCGCCGGACGTCGTCGTGATGATGAGCCACAACGTCAACCACGCGACGACGCCCGGCGAGCTGTTCGCGATGCCGGCCTTTGCCGAAACGCCCGCGGCACGGCAGAAGCGCCTCGTCACCATGGATGGACTCTATCTGCTGGGCTTCGGGCCGCGCACGCCGATGGCCGCGCGCGACCTGATGGCGGCGATCTATCCGGACGCAGGCGTGCCGCCGCTGAAGACCGCCAGCGCGCCATGACGCTCGCCGCGCGCACGACGGCGAACCTGCCCGCCGGACTCGCGACGCTGATCGCCGGCCGTCGCCGGCTGGCGCT
>NZ_JAUXYO010000175.1 GCF_030694325.1 Allobosea sp.
GGCCCGGCGGACAGCGCGAGCATCAGCGCGAAACCACCGCCTGCGGCCAGCCGAAGGGCCGAGACGGCGCGGGTCAGCGGGGAACGGGGCGACGTCATGATGCGCTCTCCCGATGCGCTCCGATGCAGCAACAGCATATCAGAAGCAGGCCCGTCCGTCACCGCCCCGCCGTCTCAGGGCGCCGGCGCGACGAAGCGCACGATCGCCGCCTCGGCTTTCATCCGGGCGGCGATGGCATCGACCTGGGCCTGCGTCAGCGACGCGTCGCCGACACGCACCTTGAAGTAGCCGTTGGCGCGCGGCCCATCCACCACCGAAGCCTCGTAGCGCTTGAAGAAGGAGGCGATGTCGCCGGCGCGCGCATCGGCCGAGAAGCTCAGCAGCACATAGCGCTCGGAGGACTGCGGCGGCGTGGAGGCGGTCTCGAAGCCGGTCTCCTCGCGCAGCAGCAGACCCGTCAGCGCGATGCCCTGCAGGGCGATCAGCGCACAGGCCACGGCGCCCGCATAGGCCAGCCGGCGCGGCGGCTGGGCGGCCATCAGGCCACCGAGCCAGGTCATGAAGCCCCCCTTGGCGCTGGCGAGCAGGCCTTGGCGGCGCGGCGTGGCCTCCACGCCTGCCATGAGCCGGTCGAGGACACGCGGCGAGGGAGCCCCGAGGCTCTCGTTCAGCAGCACAGTCTCGGCCATGTCGTCGCGGACGATGTCGAGCCGCAGTGCCAGTTCGGGGTCCGTAGCCAGGGCCGCCTCGACGCGCGCCTTATCGGCGGCCGAGATCCGGCCATTGGCGTAGAACGGCAGCAGCAGCTCGAGTTCGGCGCGCTTGGGATCGGTCGCGATGGCGTCGGTCATGGCTGGACTCCAGGATCGCTCGAGGGACGCAGAAAGAGCGGATGAGGGGAAGAAGGCATCGGCAATCGGGTCAGCAAACGCCGGCTCAGATGCGCCCCCTCAGGGCCAGCCCCGGTCGATTCCTGCGGCCTTGAGCAGTTCGCCCAGCTTCTTGCGGGCGTGGAAGAGACGTGTCTTGACCGTGTTCTCGGGGATACCGACGATCCTGGCGACCTCCTCGACCGAGCTCTCGTGGTAATAGACGAGGTCGATGACCTCGGCGTGGTCGCGGGACAGCTTGGCGAGGCAGGCGCGGATCGCGAGGCCCTTGTCCTGCTTCTGCACCGCGACTTCCGGATCGTCGGATTCGTCCTCGATGCTGGCAGCGAAATCGTCGTCCAGCCCGGCATCGCGCCGCTTGCGCAGGGCCGAGTAGGATTTGTTGCGGGCGATGGTGAGCAGCCAGGTCGTGACCGAGGAACGTGCCTCGAACCGATCCGCCTGACGCCAGAGGTCCATGAAGACGTCACCGGTCACATCCTCCGCCATCGTCTCGTCGCGCAGCAGGCGCAGGGCGAAACGATAAACCCGTGTCTGGTGCCGCGAGAACAGCACCTTCATCGCGAGCCGGTCGCCACCGGCGATCCGCTTGACGAGGTCTTCGTCGGATTCCGTATGCATTGCCCTCGAGGCCTGACATCCGGCTCGCGAGGGTTGGTCGCAGCGAGCGTGGAGAAGGTTCAATCGGCGGCGAGATAAATCTGCCTGCGACAATTTTTCATACGGTAATGAGGGCGCGGGTCAACTGAAAGCCATAATCGCAAGCGCGGTGCCTCTATGCGAGGCATGGCATGAGCGGCGCTGCGGCATGGCATGGCCGGCCGGGACGATCGGCGCAGACGAGGGGGCGGGGGCGGCCGAAGCCGGTCGTCAGGCCTTGGCCCGGCTCTTGGTCGCGCGCTTGGCGGTCTCGGCGGCCTTCAGGGCCTTGGCGGCGGCCTTGGCATCGGCCGCCTCGGTCTTGATGCGCGCCTGCTCGGCGGCGACGATCGCGGCCGTCTCGGCATCGGCGGCCTCCTTGGCGAGGCGCAGCGCCCTCAGCCGGACCGTCTTCTGCAGCACCGCCTCGCGCTCGACCTGCTCGGCCTCCATGGCGCGTGAGGCCTCCTGCTTGCGGGCGTCGGCCTTTTCGAAGGCACGCTGCGCGCGAAGCTTGATCTCGTCGGCTGAAAGGCCTCGCGTCGCCATGGCGGCTCACTCCCGTGTCGGCGGCGAGAAGCGGGTTCACGATCCGGCCGGACGGCACGGAGCGACCCGCCCCCTTTTGGACGGCATGTCGTGGTCGCGGGATCCACTTGTGGATCCCGCGGGACATGGACTGCGGAAGCCTTCCGCATCACCGGGCGACGCCCGGTGATGGAGCCGTCAGCGGCGACCGCCCTTGCCGGCGGCGCGCATCTGCGCGTACTGCACGGCCTCGAGCAGCACCTTGCGCGGGCGCTCCGCATCGCGCTTCGCCTGCTCCGCCTTGCGGGCGGCCTCGCGGGCGATCTCGGCGATACGCTCTTCCTCTTCCAGGCGCAGACGCTCGATCTCGGCGAGGCGCTCCTGCTCGGCGCGGATGGCGGCCTTCTCGGCCTCACGCTCGACCCGGGCGGCGGCGACGGCTTCGCGTTCCGCGCGTCGCTGCTGCATGATCGGGTCATCCGGACCCGGCCTCGCCTTGAAACGCTCCAGGAGCGCTTTCTTGGCGGCCGCGGAATTGGCCTGGCGATCAGTGAAGCTGCGGTCGTTCGGGTTCTTCAAGGCTGGCCTTCTCTCGGGTTGTGACGGGCGCATTTCGGCCCGCGAGGGCGCATTAATCCAAAATGCGCCCGAATGGTATCGAAATCAGCGCGGCGCGGGTGCGCTTCCAGCGCGCACCGGGCGCGGCTTGGGCTTCGGCGCGGCGATCAGTCCTTCGCGCTGCATCTGCTTGCGGGCGACCTTGCGGGCGCGCCGGATCGCATCGGCCTTCTCGCGGACGCGCTTCTCGGACGGCTTCTCATAGGCCGAACGGCGCTTCATCTCGCGAAACACGCCTTCGCGCTGCATCTTCTTCTTCAGGACCCGAAGGGCCTGATCGACATTGTTGTCGCGAACGAGAACCTGCATCTGTCACTCCTGCGGTTCGAGAATGGAAAAAAGGGCCGGGCACAAGGACCGACCCTTCGTCACGCCGCTGCGGCTGAAGCTTGGAAACGGGGGCGCCAGTACATCCGTGGTCGCCCTCCTGCTGTCCTGGCCGGCCGCTGCGGCGCTGGTCTCACTCGGCGCGGAGCTGGTCCGCCGACATCTTGCCCGAACGCTTGTCCTGGGTGAGCTCGTAGGAGATCTTCTGACCTTCCTGGAGATCACGCATGCCAGCGCGCTCGACAGCGCTGATGTGGACGAACACGTCCTGCCCGCCGTCATCCGGCTGGATGAAACCGAAACCCTTGGTCGAATTGAACCACTTGACTGTACCGGCGCTCATGACGAACCCTTTCACGGTATGATTTTTGACGCGAGACGGATTTCTCGCGCCGTTTTCGAAGTTTTAGCGGGAAGGTCGTCAGCGTGCGCATGAAATGCGCGGGGCCAAGTCGTTCGGCCTAAATATCGACACGCCCCATATGAGCGCTCGAACCGGCAATGTCAATGCAACTGCCGCGTGAATGCGCAGGCCGCGCCCCCGACCTCCTGGCCGGCGCTTTACAATGTCGCGCTTTTCGCCAAGACGCAGGCAGCCCAATCGCCAACCCCGCGGGTTTCCCTGTCCGTGAAGACGCCGTCGCTCCATCAGTTCCGCCGCATCGTCGTCAAGGTCGGCTCGAGCCTGCTCGTCGATCGCGAGCGCGGCCGCCTGCGCCAGGCTTGGCTGGCGGCGCTGGCGGAGGACCTCGCCGATCTGCATCAGCGCGGCGCGGACGTGCTGGTTGTCTCGTCCGGCGCGATCGCGCTGGGCCGTACCGTGCTCGCCCTGCCCTCCGGGCCGCTGCGCCTGGAGGAAAGCCAGGCCGCGGCGGCCGTCGGCCAGATCGCGCTCGCCCGCACCTGGGCCGAGGCGCTGGGCCATCATGGCCTCACCGCCGGCCAGATCCTGCTGACCCTGGCCGATACCGAGGAGCGCCGGCGTTATCTCAACGCCCGCGCCACGCTCGGCCGGCTGCTCGACCTGCGCGCCGTACCCGTGATCAACGAGAACGACACCGTCGCCACCACCGAGATCCGCTATGGCGACAACGACCGGCTCGCTGCCCGCGTCGCCACCATGGCCGGGGCAGACCTGCTTGTCCTGTTCTCCGACATCGACGGTCTCTACACCGCCCCGCCCGCACGGGACCCGGCGGCGCGCCACATCCCGCTGGTCGAGCGCATCACCCCTGAGATCGATGCGATGGCCGGGGGCGCCGCCTCCGAACTCTCGCGCGGTGGCATGCGCACGAAGATCGAAGCCGGCAAGATCGCCGCCAGCGGCGGCACGCATATGCTCATCGCCGACGGGCGGGCGAAGAACCCGCTCGCCGCCATCGCGGCCGGGGGGCGCTGCACCTGGTTCCTGACCGCCTCGACCCCCGCCACCGCGCGCAAGACCTGGATCGCCGGCTCGCTCGAGCCGCGCGGCACATTGCATGTCGATGCCGGCGCGGCGCGC
>NZ_JAUXYO010000188.1 GCF_030694325.1 Allobosea sp.
GACGGCGGTGGCGGCGCGGGCCGCCTGCAAGGCGGATGTCGATGCGCGCGGGCTGACCGGCTCGACGCGCACCGCCGCGCTCGTCGCCTGCTTCAACGAGAAGCGCCCGGACCTCGCCCAGCGCGCCGAATGCCGCAAGGACGCGCGCGGCAAGGGGCTCGACGGCGACGAGTTGCGCAAGGCGGTGGATAGCTGCGCCCGCGAGGGTCGCTCCTGAGCCAGCGCTGCAGGGCCGGGCGGCGTCGGTGCCTGTGGATCGCGCGCGCGATCCGGGCTAAAGCGCCGCCATGGACCTCATCCTCTTCGATCTCGACGGCACCCTGATCAACTCCGAGGCGATCCTGCTCGCCGCGCAGCACGAGACCTTCGCGCGGCATGGGCTCGCCCATCCGGGACGCGAGGCGGGGCTCGGCGTGGTCGGGCTGACGCTCGACATCGCATTGATGCGGCTCGCCGGTCTGTCCGCGCCCGATGCGGCGCTGGCGGCGACCTATAGGGAGGTCTTCGGGGCGATGCGGCTGCAGGCGCAAGCCGATGCCGCGCTCGACGAGCCGCTCTTTCCGGGCGTGTCGGAGACGCTGGCCGCGCTGGCGGGGATGCCCGGAGTCCAGCTCGGCATCGCTACCGGGAAATCCCGGCGCGGCGCCGAGTATATCGTCGAGCGGCATGGCTGGCAGGGCTTGTTCGCTACGATCCAGACCGCCGACGACGCGCCTTCCAAGCCTCATCCGGGCATGATCATGCGGGCGATGCAGGAGACGGGCGCGCAGCCTTCGCGGACCGCGATGGTCGGCGACGCCTCCTTCGACATCGAGATGGCGGTGGCCGCCGGCGTCATCCCGGTTGCAGTGTCCTGGGGCTTCCAGCCGGTGGCGACGCTGGTCGCGCTGGGTGCACGGCATGTGCTCGCACGCTCGACCGATCTGCCGGGCGTGCTGGGGCTGCCAGAGGCCGTCACTGCCGACGAGGCGGTGTGACCTGGAGCGTCATGCTCGGGCTTGTCCCGAGTATCTCGGAAACCAGCGCTCTTCCGTGGCGAGATTCTCGGGTCTGCGCTTCGCTCGCCCGAGAATGACGGCTCGACATTGCCGTCAGTGCCGGATGCGCTGCCCCTAGTAACATCCTCGCAACCACATCCACTCAGGCCCGTTTAACCTGAACACGCGTTCAGATTTGCGCGTTAACCACCTGCTGGCGGGTGTCGATCCATGGTGTTCCTACAACAGGAACGGACCGGCAAAAAACAACGCCGGACAGGGGTCGAACAATGATGGGTCATGAGCTTCGCGAATTCGTCGACCAGGTGATGGATCGTCTGACGATCACTGACGAGGATGTCGCTGTTCTTCAGCGTGACATCCTCGCAGACTGTGTCCTGACCCGCGACGTCATCGATGTCCTCGTGGCGCTGGATCGGGCGGTGCCCCAGCGCTCCGAGGCCTTCGGCGATGTTCTGGTTGCCGTCGCCGTCGACTTCGCGGTCTGGCAGAACCGCCCGACCGGCGTGATCGACCGCGACAAGGCGCATTGGCTGGTGACGACGCTTTCGGCCGGCGAGGGGCCGACCGCCACCGCCCGCCGCATCGCCTTCGAGATCGTGCGTGAGGCCGAGCGCTGCGACGAGGCCCTGATCGGCTTTGCCCTCGACAAGGGTCATGCCAAGGCGATGCCGGCCTGGCCCGAGCGCGTCCTGTTGGCGAGCTGATCCCGCCGCTTCACACCCGCCCGACACCGACTTTCGCATCGGTGGACGGCGGGGTCGGTGTCCCCTACATCCGAGACCCGGATCGGCGTGCCGCAAGGCGCTCCGGTCCGGGTTTCGTGCTTCGGGGCTGTGCGAAAAACCGGTAGCCGGTTTCGCCGGACATGCTCTAACTGGGCGCGAGGGCATGCCGCAGGAAACCGGTTCGGAGCATCGGACCCCGGCATGCCCCGGACTCGTCGACGGCCGGGGGAGGCGCCACGCATGTTCTCGAAAATCCTGATCGCGAACCGCGGCGAGATCGCCTGCCGGGTCATCAAGACGGCGCGGCGCATGGGCATCAAGACGGTCGCGGTCTATTCGGATGCGGACCGCGACGCGCTTCATGTCGAGATGGCCGACGAGGCGGTGCATATCGGCGCGGCCCCCGCCGCCGAATCCTACCTGCAGATCGAGAAGATCGTCGCGGCCTGCCGGCAGACCAGGGCGGAAGCCGTGCATCCCGGCTACGGTTTCCTCTCCGAGCGCGAGGCCTTCGCCCAGGCGCTGAAGGACAATGGCATTGTCTTCATCGGCCCCAATCCCGGCGCCATCGCGGCGATGGGCGACAAGATCGAATCCAAGAAGGCGGCGGCGACAGCGAATGTCTCGACCGTGCCGGGCTTCCTCGGCATCATCGAGAGCCCCGAGCATGCGGTCACCATCGCCGACGAGATCGGTTATCCCGTGATGATCAAGGCCTCGGCCGGCGGCGGCGGCAAGGGCATGCGCATCGCCCACTCGGCGGGAGAGGTGGCGGAGGGCTTCGCCCGCGCCAAGTCGGAGGCCGCGTCCTCCTTCGGCGACGACCGCGTCTTCGTCGAGAAATTCATCGTCGATCCCCGCCATATCGAAATCCAGGTGCTGGGCGACAAGCACGGCAACGTCATCTATCTCGGCGAGCGCGAATGCTCGATCCAGCGGCGCAACCAGAAGGTCGTCGAGGAGGCGCCGTCGCCGCTGCTCGACGAGGCGACGCGCCGCAAGATGGGCGAGCAGGCTGTCGCGCTGGCCAAGGCGGTGAACTACGATTCCGCCGGCACGGTCGAGTTCGTCGCCGGCCAGGACAAATCGTTCTACTTCCTCGAGATGAACACCCGCCTCCAGGTCGAGCATCCGGTCACCGAGATGATCACCGGCATCGATCTCGTCGAGGAGATGATCCGCGTCGCCTATGGCGAAAAGCTGCGGCTGACCCAGGCCGAGGTGAAGCTGAACGGCTGGGCGGTGGAGAGCCGCGTCTATGCCGAGGATCCGACGCGCAACTTCCTGCCCTCGACGGGGCGGCTGGTGACCTATCGCCCGCCGGTCGAGGGGCCCGATGGCGACGCGGTCGTGCGCAACGACACTGGCGTCTACGAGGGCGGCGAGATCTCGATCTATTACGACCCGATGATCGCCAAGCTCGTCACCCATGCGCCGACGCGCGAGGCGGCGATCGAGGCGCAGGGGCGCGCGCTCGATGCCTTCGCGATCGACGGCATCCGCCACAACATCCCCTTCGTTTCGGCGCTGATGCATCATCCGCGCTGGATCGCCGGCAATCTCTCGACCGGATTCATCGCCGAGGAGTTTCCCGAGGGCTTTTCCCTGCCGGTGCCCGAGGGCGAGATCGCGCTTCGCCTGGCGGCGATCGCGATCGCCTGCGACCACAAGCTCAACCAGCGCAAGCGCGCGGTCAGCGCGCAGATGGAGGGCTGGCGCCGCGTCGCCTTCGACCGGACGCGCGTGGTGCTGATCGGGGCCGAGCGCTTCGAGGGGCAGGTCGGCGAGCAGGGCGGGGCGGTCATCATCGATTTCGGCGCCCGTCAGGTGACGGTTTCGAGCGAGTGGCGGCCGGGCGAGCCGGTCTGGCAGGGAACGCTCGACGGCGTCGCCATCGCCGCGCAGATCCGGCCGATCCCGAACGGCTTCGCGCTCGGCCATGCCGGCGCCTATGCCGACGCGGTGGTGCGGACGCCGCGCGAGGCGGAACTCGCCGCGCTGATGCCGGAGAAGGTCGCGGCCGACACCGGCAAGGTGCTGCTCTGCCCGATGCCCGGCGTGGTCAAGGCGATCTCGGTTGCCGTCGGCCAGGAGGTCAAGGCCGGCGAGGCTTTGTGCATGGTCGAGGCCATGAAGATGGAAAACGTGCTACGCGCCGAAAAGGACGCCACCATCGCCAAGATCCTGGCAAAGGAGGGCGAGTCGCTGGCGGTCGATGCGGTGATCATGGAATTCGCCTGAGCGGATGCGGGCTAGATCCGAACCTGCGCGGCTTCGTCATGGTAGGGCTTGGCCCGACCATCCACGCCTTCCTCGGTCGAAGGCGATGTTCAAGACGTTGATGCTCGCCACAAGGGCGAGCATGACGCGATGGCGGAGGTTCACATGCTGACGATCTGGGGGCGGATCAGCTCCATCAATGTCCAGAAGGTCGTCTGGGCGGCCGGCGAGGTCGGGCAGAGCTTCGAGCGCATCGATTGCGGCGGGCCGTTCGGCGGGCTGCGCGAGCCGATGTTCCTGGCGAAGAACCCCAATGCCCAGATCCCGGTGCTGGAAGACGGTGATGTCTGCATCTGGGAGTCCAACAGCATCGTGCGCTATCTCGCCGCCCGCTATGGCGCGGGCTGGATCTGGGAGGAGGACCCGGCGCGCCGTGCCGATGCCGATCGCTGGCTCGACTGGATGCAGGCCTCCCTGCAGCCTGCGCTGATGCCGGTGCTGTGGGGGCTGGTGCGCAAGGTGCCCGAATACACCGCTCCCGAAACCGTCGCGGCCGGCGTCGCCAAGGCCGAGGCGCTGATGGCAATCCTCGACCAGCATCTCGCTTACCGCAGCTTCCTCGCTGGCGAGCGCTTCGGCATGGCCGACATCGTCGTCGGCTGCGGGGCGCATCGCTGGCTGAACATGCCGGTGGAGCGCCAGGCGAGGCCGCATGTCGAACGCTGGTATGCGGCGATCGCCGCGCGACCAGCCGCCGGACCGGCTCTGCCGCTGCCGGTCGCATGAAGGTGACCGGCGGCCGGCTTGATCGCGGCGGATTGGCGGGCACAATGGCCGCCATGCGCTCGACCTGTCTCGCCCTCGGCCTCACCCTCTGGGCAGCAGCGCCCGCCGCCGCCCAGACCAGCCCCACGCTGGCGGCGGACCGGGCCCAGCTGGCCTCCTGCCTCCAAACCAGCAGCGGGGCGGCGTCTGCCTGCATCGGCTCGATCGCGGTGGCCTGCGTGGTCGCGGCGGGGGCCAACCGCCAGGCGGCGGAAGCCGGCTGCGCGCGGCGCGAGGAGGCGGTCTGGCGCGAGCGTCTCGTCCAGGCGGTGCAGCAGAGCGGCCGCCCGCTCGATGCCGGCCAGCGCAGCCGCCTCGTCGCGCTGCAGATGTCCTGGGAAGGCTATGTCGCGCAGAAATGCGCCTTCTATGCCGCGGGTCAGCGCGAAGGCCTCCAGCCCGGACGGCAGGCCGGCTGCGAATTGCGCGAGGTCGCGGCGCGGGCGCTGGAGTTGGAGCGTGCCTCCCGCCCGCAGGCGCCGGCGCGCCGCCCCTCCCAGCCGCCGCAGATCATCCGCTGAACCGCGTTAGCGTGCCGTCAGCATTCGCCGGCTAGAAGCGCGTCAACGCCGCAGCCCGAAAGCCGCCCATGTTCTTCGTACTCTCCAAGGTGGTCTGGTTCGTCCTGTCACCGGTGAACCTCGCCATCCTGCTGGCGCTGCTGGCGGCCTTGCTCGCCTTCACGCGCTTCGCCAGGGCGGCGCGCTGGCTCGGCGTGGCCTCGCTGTCGTTTCTGGCGTTGATGGCCTTCAGCCCGCTGCCGCGGCTGGTGATGTGGCCGCTGGAGAACCGCTTCCCGCAGCAGCCCGCCGAGAAGGGCCCCGTCACCGGGATCATCATTTTGGGCGGGGCGATCGGCGTCGCCCGCGGCGACGTGGTGCTGACCAGCGCCGCGGCGCGGATGACCAAGGCGGTCGAACTCGCCCGCCTGCACCCGCAGGCGAAGATCGTCTTCACCGGAGGCGCCGCCAACCTGATCTCGCCGGTGACCAAGACCGAATCGGATGGGGCGAGCGTGCTGTTCGAGGGTCTCGGCCTGCCGCGCGAGCGGATCCTGCTCGAGGACAAGTCCCGCAACACCCGCGAGAACGCGCTCTTCACCAAGCAGATGGTCGATCCCAAGCCCGGCGAGCGCTGGCTGCTGGTGACCTCGGCCTGGCACATGCCGCGTTCGATGGGCGTGTTCCGGAAGGCGGGCTTCGCGGTCGAGGCCTTCCCGGTCGACTACCTGACCGAGGAGAAGGCCTCCGAATTCGTGCGCGTTTCGGGGCGTGCGCCGCGCGGGCTGATGATCGCCGATGACGGTTTCAAGGAGTGGGTCGGGCTCGTCGCCTATCGCCTGGCCGGCTACACCGACGCGCTGTTTCCGGGTCCGTGAGAGGTCACTGGCCCTCCGGCAGCCTCAGCCGGTAGACGCCGCGGAAATCGTCGGGATCGACCGGACGGCCCTTGCGGGTGATGACGATCCTGCCCTCCTTCATCAGCCTGACGGCGACGCGGCGGATCGGCTGCATCAGGGGGCCCCAGCCGTCCGGATGGTCGCCGCCGAGCGCGCGCGCGGCCTCCGAGGGGCAGATCGTGCGGCCCTCGCCGCGCTGAGCGGTCAGCGCCAGGAGCGTGGCTTCCAATTCGCTCTCATCGGGTTTCGTCATGGCTCGGGCTTCGTCATGGTTCGGGCCGCGTCTGCGTCGTGTCGGGATAGCGGAAGACGCGGGCGGCATCGGAGGCGAATTGGCGCCGGTACATCGCGATCAGCACGGCGCCGGTGAAGAGGATGAAGGTGGTGGGACCGAGGAACCAGCCCATATAGGCGAGTGCGAAGAAAAAGGCGCGCTGGCCGCGGTTGAAATGGCGCCCGCCGGCGACATTCATCTCGATCGCCTCATGGACGGCGCGTTCCGCATCCGCCGGATGATGGTTCTTGGCCGGCGGCAGAGAGCCCAGCAGGATGACGCAGTAGTTGAACAGCCGGTAGCTCCAGGCGAATTTGAAGAAGGCGTAGCCGAAGATCAGGGCGAGCCCGATGACCTTGAGCTCCCAGACGGCGCGTGTCGGCACCGTGCCGAAGGGCAGGTCCGAGAACAGCGCGACGACGCGATCGGTCGATTGCAGCAGGGTCAGCGTGCCGCCGATCGCGATCAGCGATGTCGAGGCGAAGAAGGCCGTGCCGTTCTGCAGGCCGTTCATGATCTGCGTATCGACGATGCGGTTGTCGCGCCCCATCGATTCGCGGATCCAGCGGGCGCGGCGCAGGTTCATCCGCATGTTCAGGCTCTTGCCGGCATGCGGGCCCATCTCGACCGCGAAATGGTAGCCGATCCAGGCCGCCGCGAAGAAGGCGGCGCCGATGATGTCGAGGGTTCCGAATCCGATCATTCTTATCTCCGGCGCGCACAGTGCGGCGCAGGCGCGGGCGCGGCAAGGCGCGATTGACGCAGAGCGCGGCAATGGCCACGGTGCCGCCCGTTCGAGAGGGAGGCCGGCCGTGCCGCAGACCATCACCAAAGGCTACAAGGCGCTGCTGGCGGAGGCCGAGGCCGTCATCGAGACGCTGAGCGTCGAGCAGGCGCAGGCGCTGCTGGGGCGCGACGACGTCGTCTTCATCGATCTGCGCGATCCGCGCGAACTTGAGCGGGAAGGGCGGATGCCCGGCGCCTTCCACTGCCCGCGCGGCATGCTCGAATTCTGGATCGATCCCGACAGCCCTTATGCCAAGCCGGTCTTCCAGCAGGACAAGCGCTTCGTCTTCTTCTGCGCCGGCGGCTGGCGCTCGGCCCTGGCGGCGAAGGTCGCGCAGGAGATGGGGCTGAAGCCCGTGGCGCATGTCGCGGGCGGCTTCGGTGCCTGGAAGAAGGCCGGCGCGCCCTTCGATGCCGCCGAGCCCCGCGATCCGGCTGCGAAGGCGACCACGTGAGCCCGGTCAATGTCGTCGTCGTCCTGCTGGTCGTCGCCTTCCTCTTCCGCAAGCCGCTGGGCCGGCTGTTCAATCGCCAGTTTCCCGACCGGGCGAAGCGTCACCGCATCGTCGGAACGATCATTGCCGGCTTCCTGTTGGTGATTGCGGTGCGGCTCGTCGCGCTGTTGTGGAAGTAGGGCGAGGCCCTATTTCGGCGCCAGCGCACGCGGCCTGACACCAGCGACCGGGCCCGGCGGCAGTTCGCTCGCATCTGGAACAAGCGTCTTCACATCCAGAGTCGGCTTGCTCAGTGAGGAGCGAGGCATAGTGTTACCGCACTCGTGTGCGTATGCCATTGAAATCGTTAGCTTCGCATTTATGAGCTCCGGCCCTAAACTTCCGCAGATTGAGGCATAGTGCTTCCGCAAAAAATGCGCTCGAGAGGTGTTTGGACATAGAAAAACCCGGCACACCGCAGTGGCCGGGTTCGAAATGAGGCCGATCTTGTCGGCTATGGTCGGTCGCTGAAACTCGATCTCAGATAATAAGTCGCACCTGCGATTTCTGATGACAGCGCCGGGTTGATGCCGTGCCGCAAGAGGTCTTGCCTCACCAGGTGCATTGGCCTCCCGTGGGCTCTTGAGACGTCATGCAGCGAAATATACTGATCCTTAAACGACCGCAGGGCGCCCATCGGAATGGTCATGCAAGGCTGGGTCCGCCGTGGATTGGCAGCGTGTGTGGCGGGAAGGATTCCATTTCGCGTGAGGGAATGAACCACCCGAGGGCCCGCCCCGAGAGCTTCAACGCATTCCCAGAACGTAAGGTCTCTATCAGCATCAGATCGAACATGCGCCACCACTTCAGTCAGATCAACCACCAGCGAACCAATCCCCAAGTGGTTTGCCTTTCGGCCAACCCAGCGCAACTGGTCATCCAGCACGAGTTTTACAATATCCGATCTGGAGCAATTTGCCTTCATGGCCGCCGCGGCGATCGATAGCTGAATTTCCGTGGTCTCCTTCACAAGGGCCGCCCTGGCCAAAAGTTTTTCGCGCATAGCCTCTATCGTCTTCACGCAATAGCACTCCTCCCGGAGGTCCCACTCCATATGTTGGGGCACTGGGCTAATGATCCCGCTCTCGGCTAGGTGCCGCGCATAAAACCGATCAACGCCGAGAAGCGCGCCTGCATCAGCGCGGTTCACGGTATTCTGCAGCAGATCGATTACCGGTGCGGCTGTTGCAACCGAGAAGGTGACTGCGTTATCGCTAAGGGCATCAGTCTCCGCGCCTATGACGCCCGCGGCGCGTAATACGCGGCGGAGGCGGCAGGGGTGAATGCCGCTGCTCCTGTGGGCTGTGAGGAGGGAGTGGGTTCGGCGCTCTGAAACGTATGGCTTGTCGAAAAGCAGGTCGTCTGGGCCAACCGGAGCTGTTTCAGCCATGAAGTTGAGCAGCGGTTCACGTACTCCGTCGAGGTCCGGGTTATCTCGAAAGGCATAGAGCCACAGATAGAGTGTCCCAAAAGCGGAGTGGGCTTTGTGGTAGCCTCTCTTCGCGGTGGCGGTACCGGTCCAAAGACCGTGCAGAAACTGTTGAACCCCGCGGTGTCCCTCCTTTGCTATCGCAAAGCCAACTGCACCCGCTTCTCGCGAATCTTGATCAGAGTGGCCTCGGAGGCCTGCTCGGCGTCCACGAGTAGCAACCATGCCAATAATCTCACAGGCCTTCCACGCGGCGTAGAACGGAAGAGAATCCAGCCAGGCCGGGCCCCTCTCACCCTCGAGCCGACGATCGAGATAAATCTCGAGTTCGGTTGGTGAGCATGCCTCCACTCGCTGCAGCAGCTCCGGATCGTCAGACATCTCTCGCATGAACCGGCGAGGGAAGTCCTGCTCGGGGATTTTCCCTGGCAGCGATATCTCCATGAGGCGGACGTGGTGGCGCAAGCACACCCGCGTATGGTGAAACAGCCAAGCGTTTCGGCCACTCGCGTGCCAGGGCAATCTGGAGGTGCCCAAATCTTCTTGTAGGCAGCACGGGCAAAACAGCGATCTGCGCCGGCGTAGGGACGACTTTATGAACTTCTCGCCGCGATAGCTGTAGTGGTCTCCCTGCCTAACGATGGCGTTATGGGTGATCTGCGACAAGGGCACCCCTGATAGAGAGGCGAGACAGGAAAGGGCGGTGCTATTCCCGTCGATTATCTGCTGGTAGCGAAAGCCCATATCGAGGCTAAACACGTGAGTGCTTTGCGACCGGTGAAGCAGCGAAAGTCTTGACACGAGGCTTGGCAGAGATTCACCAGCCTGCATCGTGAGGGACGGGTAGAGAGCGCTCATGTGCGCTCTCCCTTGCGGCTCTTACGCCCTCGGCGTTGAAGCGCCACGGGAGCATCGGTATCGAGAGGCGGGTCGTCAGCCAGCACCAGCGTGCAGTCGAGCTCGGCCCAGCCCGGAGACACGAAGGGGTTCATACGGGCACCACACCCGGTTCGGTCCGCGTAGGCCGTCGCGAAATGCTCCGTGGACAGTGGCTTCTCATCCAGCAGCGCCAGTTCGATGGCCTCATGAACGAACTCAATCGCCATTCCGAAACGGTAGAGAGCGCCGTGGATTAGGCGGGGGGCGATGTGGTTAGCCACGCCGGCCTCGACGGTAATACCCGCAACTTCCGCCAAACCGCCGATGATGTCCGATACCATCGAATTGTCATCGGGGAGGGAAAGCAACGGAACGGACACAAACTGCCCGCGCCGGCGAATTTCGTCGATGCGCCTCATCTCAGGAACCAAACTTGGCAGGCCCGAAACAATGAGCCCTACGGGCCAAGGCGACACCATCAGCGTTTTGAAAGTTTTTCTGATGTTGTCCATCTGCGCGATATTCGCGTTATCCGTCAGATTATGCATTTCATCGAAATGGATCACCAGCACCCCTGAGGTCGGCAGTATGTCGAGTATCTGGGCCCAAATTAGGTGGTCGGGCTTTTCACGAGCCAGGGGGAAGCCCAAGCCTTTGAGAACCGCACGCCCCAGTGATTTCAGCGTACAAGGCGCCTGAACGCTCACTCTGAGCAGGGGAGAGCGTTGCTCTCCCCTTGACTGGAAAACAGGGTGAGTATTTAGGAGACGATTGAGGCAGGTTGTCTTGCCGGCGCCCGCCTCGCCAGTCACAAACAAGCAACGAGCTTCATGCCTGGCGTTCGCGAGAGGCTCGCCACAAGACATTTGTCGAGTCAGTGTCGCTCTCATCAGCGTATCGAACTTCCGGCGAAGCTCAGATTCCCACTCTGTTTCAATGTGTTTGTTCCGATACAGCTCCCGCTTGGCGAGGACGGCCCTCTCGCGCTCCGTCAGGGCGTCACGAAATTGGGCGAGGAAATCAGCGTTTGAATGGGTCATGGCAATATCAATCCGTAATCTTGAAAGAACGTGTTTTGGACTTAGGCGCGACGGACGGAAGGTTGGTGGACGCTACTTCGCGAGATCCGGTCGGGACTGAGCCTTCCAGTAAGCTTCCGGAGGAAGAGGTTGCGTCTTTCGTGAGTTGAGCCGGTCGGCCGAAGCCGAAGCCGAGTTCCTTTTCGGCATAATCCAGTTGCTCCTGATTGGGGCGCGTGGAGAAAATGCTGACTCGAGCCCCCGCGGCCTTGCTGAGATCCCAGGCGGCCAGGATGGCCTTCGCGACGATGTTGTCCGCTACCATCGCTTCAGCCTTGAACCGCCGACGCAAATCGGCAGCCGCCGCCTGCCAGATTTCCAGCGGTACGTTGTCGAAGCCAGGCCGCGTGTTAGGAACCGACAGCCAGCCACCATCCGCCCTGCGAACCGAGACGTAGCCAAGGTCCAGATGATGAAGGCGCATCTCAACCATCACGTCACCCAGACGGCGGCGGTATGCCTGTAGGTCCTCGCAGTTGAAGTAGAGACCGAAGGCACGCACGCCCTTTGATGTGAGCCGATGAGTGTGTTTCAGGCCAAAGACAGCACGACGTTTTAGACTGTCCGGGTGAGGGATGACCTGGAACTGCTTGACGAGGCGCTTCCAGCAGTTTGCGGGAGTTTCGCCCTGCAAACCCGAGTGCTGTGAGTGATGGTACCTATCGAGCACCCAGCAGGTTATAACGTCGCACAGTTCCTGTAGCGTCAGGCTCGCCCGAGCCTCTGGTTTATAGTCTCCTTTGTCAGCGGCGGATTCGAACGTTCGGCCGGTAAACGGAGCCAGGGCCTGCATTGACGCGGTTTTGAAGAAGCGCTCAATGCGGCCTCGGAGCGATGGAATCCCTGCGGGTGGAGCATCAGCGTCAGCTCCAAGATCGATGATCGCCCTCCGGAACTTCAGTGATAGGAACGCCGCCCCCTGATCGTGAACAATCCTTTCTGGGCTACCGCAGAACTCGTCTCGGGACCGCGCCCCAGCGGCAATCGCGTACGGCGCCTTTGGCGTCACAATCATTTCCAGCACATCGAGTGCCAGATCCGCCGAGGGGGTCAGCGCAATCTTAAAGCCGACGCAGACACGGGTCGCTGCATCTAATGCTGCACATAGCCAGGGCCGGGCCGTTGCGATCTCGGATTTCAGTTTATCCGAGAGCTTGTCCAGAATGCCCAGGTCAGCGCAAAGCGCTTGCAGGTTGATCCGCCATTCGTCGATCTCGACGCGCTGTAGTGGCCGCTCGACGTCGACGCCATTCTGAACCATGGCAAAGTGTTTTTTCGCCGCGTCCAGGCCGTACCGGCACGCATGGGTATCGAACTCGGGGAACGAGTTGATCTCCGCCGCCAAGCGTTCGTAGGACGGTACCCGCAGGGGCTTTTGGCCCGCTGCCACTCGCTGGGGATTTACCTCCTCGAGGATATGAGCCTTCATCAAACGATGAATGTCTCGCTTGGTCGGCCGGGTTTCTGACATGTACTTGAGCGAGAAGTCATGCAGCATCTGCCGCTCCTCGCGAGCAAGGCGCTGGGTCTCCCGATTTCCGGACCGGTAGTAGCGGTGGCGAAGCGCTATCGCCTGGTCACCTGCCTCGCGAAACCATCTCAGCCACTTTCGAAGCGTGCGTGGTGAGGGTTCTTGGCGTCGCCCAGGGATGTGGTCGCCCGCCTTGGGCTTGATAGCCTCGCCCTCGGCGTTGCGCTTGGCCGAGCGACGCTTTTCGTCCTTGTAGAGTTCGTCAACGATGCCTGGCAGGTTCTGCTTCAAGGAAACATCGGTCAGCGAGAGTGTCCGCGCTGCTTTTCGTTTCATGACCTCGCGGCAAACGTCCGCGCGCCATAGAGCGGTCTCCTGCTGCGCATCGGGAAGCCAACTCAGGAGACCCTCGGTCGAGCTGGCGTCTGCATGCGCCTTGCTTTCAGCAAAAGCGTTGAGGTCGAACCTATAGTCGGGCCCGCGGGAAGCCACATGGAGGTCATAATCGGAGAACGTTTCAACCGTGTCCGGGTCATCAACACGTTCGAGAGCATAGCCGTTCGCCAAGCGCCTTCGGCGCTTGTACGCAATCTTATTGATGACGATGCGATCGTGGTACGAAAGACGGAATTGCGTAAACTCGATTGTCATCACGCGTTCTCCTCATTGACTGAGGAGCGGATCAACTCGACCCTTGCGAGATAGCTGATGCGAGCATTGTTGATGACGCGTACGCTGCCCCGAGCGATCAGGCGGCTGATCGCCTGAAAGGCAAAGCCCTCCAGCCGGCTGATCTCCACGATCTGACCAATCGTCGCGCCTCGGCGTTCACCGACGAGCTTCTTGATAAGCTCGTCGTGGTCGGGGTTGGAGGTTCGCAGTGATTGCTTGAGCAAATCTGCATTATGGACAATATCCAACGGCAGGAATTCCTCGGTGATGAGCTTGATTGCGTCGGCGAAGGAACGCGGCAACTGCGGTGCCATGAGGTCAATTGTCGCTTGAAAATTTAGCCGCTTGACCTCCGACAGCAACTTCACGGGGATCGCGATCCTCACCCCTGAACGCAGTGTCGCGAGGAAGTCGAAGGTATGGCGATGCGCGTTACCTTCTGCGTCAAACCAGGTGACTGCCGGGGGCTGCTCCTGCAGATCTAAAACGTCGGGATCGGTTGCCAGAACAGTTGCTACTTTTCGCTCGAGGCCGGATTCGCACATGACCTCGTAGCCGTTGACGATCACGCTAGGCCGGCAAGCGCCGCGGCTCTTGCCATGAACATTTCTGGAGGAGCGAGACTCCTTAGGAAGATAAATAATGGGGAAGGGGGAATTGGGAAGGTTTTCAATAGTAAGCACTTGGGATTCTCTTCGGTAGGCGCACTACCGCGATCCCAATTTCTCGTGAAATATGCTTGCGTTTTTAAACGCGCGCAGGTATACACGAGAGACTGAGTTCGGCAGTCGCCGGGTTTGGTTTTTGATCCGCTCCGAGGTCCTGAGGCCGTTAGGGGCGGTTGGAATTCAAGGGGACATCCTGATTGCAGTCAGGGTGTCCCTTTTATTTTGGTTCGTCCGGTCAATCGTCGCTACATGGCAGCTCCTCGTTTTGTTTTGGTCGGTCAGTCCGCTCGAGCAGCGGAAAGGCGATCACCTCGGCAGTAAAGACAGGAAAACGAGCCCGCGCTTCGGCCTCAGCTTCTGCCAGCACGATTTGAGCGGCAGCCACCGATGCAGCGTGAATGGCACGCAACACGACTTCCTCGCCAAATTCAGCTTGGATCTGGCTGAATCGGACGACAAGCGAAGCAAGTTTTTCCATTCCGTCCTCCAAACAACATGTGAACATCGGCACCTTGGCAGGGGTTTCTGGATCCTGTTGGAGGGTATCGAATTCTATGCATGAGCTATCCTTTCCCGTTTCATAGGCCGCTCGACGCAGGAATTACTTGCTGCGTAGATCGTCCTGCTAAAGCGGGCCGAGAGTTTGATTTTGGCTGTGAGCACAGGCCCCGACAAAGAACGGGGGCGCAGACCTCCCGCTGTGACGCGGGGAACAGGGGCGCTGAGAAAGGGTAAAGTGCTTCACCTTCTCGAGCCGACGCCTCGGCAGCTCGAGTTGGTTCGTTCTAATCGATCGGTAGGGGGGAATGTAAAGAGAGATTTTTCTTAGGTTCTTGTTAAGCTTAGGGTGGCGGCTGCTCATGAGCCTTGACCGTCGCGTTGCTTTTGATGGGCTCTGAGTATTTCCAATACTCCAGCGGGCGCGGGCGCGTAGGCTTCCCCAATTTAATATTTAGTTTCTGTCTTGTCGCGAATGTATCTCTTTTGGCCCACGTTTTCGCATACCGGGTTTGCGCAAGTGGATGGGTTTCGGGTCTGAGCCGTGGCTGAGACCGTCTGCTCTACCGCGGCTCCTTGCAGCCAGAGCGCTGTTACCGATGCTCTCGCCGGCTCTTTTACGAGAAGGTCGCTGCCAGGCTGTGCATGCGGGAATGACGCCTCGCTACCGGACAAAATCTGTCGGCCAAATTCGGCGGTGCCTGGATGTCACAGAAGGGTTCCGGGCGAGCCTCTCCTTGAGCTCGTTAAAGCTGATTGGCGATTTTCAGCAGGACGGCGGCTTCGCAGCCGAAGTCGTCGAACTGTTCATCGATGAGCATGGAGTCGTTGAGCGAGCGCCTATCCGAGGGAGGATGGTGCCAAAAAACCTGCGTGCTTTCCGGAGTGTTACGCTCCGACCGTTTAGTTCCGATTTGACGTCGAGCAGGCCGAACAACGTGGATCATTCGAGTCCTCGCGGTCTAGGGGCAGCCCTACGATCACCGCAGAGTGGTGTGCGGGCTTTGGTGGTGAGATCGAGGCACGGCGGCGGATCGATAAAATTATACAAAATGTAAAATTAAATGCACCAGTTGTTCGTAAATATGGTTAAGGCTCCCACTCGTCACGCTTGCTGGCTACGCATTCCGCCGGTCGGCCGGGTGTAAACGACTACGCCGACGACGTTATCGCCGGTCACAAAATTTGCTCCTGCGTCCTCCAGAGCCTCTCGAATCCGACTGATAAGAGCTATTTTTGGCTCTATCTCGCCGAGCTCGAAATCAAAAAGAGTCTTGCGAGATACGTCGGCAGCCGATGCGAGAGCGTCTTGCGTTTGGCCCAGCAGCGCCCTTGCTGCCTTGCAGACAAAGCCCCGAATTGGCGTGCCGGCAGGCATGGGAACAAACGCGATTCCCGTTAGGAGGGCGGGTCCACAATCATTTGTATGGAATAATTTTACGGAAGTTGTATAATAACCCGCGTCGCTGAACGGCCTGCGAGGGCTCGGCGCCGACTTCTTCCGAGGTTCTGTCTTCGACGGAGAATTCATCCGTGCGGCGCTCTTCAATTGAATCGGGCAGGATCGCTGGCATCAAGCTTCGCCCCGCTGATCTCAGCGAGCGGCAATGCGAGATAGGGCATCCGTGATGGTGACTTACGTCGTTTGCGCAGCATGCCAAATGCTCCGCCGCCGGTCGAGGCCAGCGGATTGATTTCCCCTGCACAATAGCGGTGGCGCAGCCACGCCTCGTTACGGAGTTCGCCGATAGCGGGCGGCTGCCCAATTCGCCAACCCAGTGTTTCGCTAGTTTGCCTCTCTGCGACCAGGTCATCCAAATTGAGGGTTTCAATGATCGAAGAGCGAAGCTTCGACGAGCGCGCGCGCGTGAGCGCTCCGGTGTTCCGAACGTTCCTGAACATCGCTGACCGCTGGCAATTGCCCGTGAGCGAGCGGCTCGCGCTCCTGCAATGCGATGCGCGACAATTTGAGAATTGGTCGAGCACCGCGCGCTCGAACGGGCCGCTCATGCTCGGAACTGCCGTGCTGATGCGGCTCTCGGCGGTCCTGGGCGTTTTCGCGGAGCTCCGGCAATCTCTTGCATCCGCGGATCGAGAACGAGAATGGCTAACACGCCCCCATAAAGTGGTGCCATTCGCTGGACGGGCGCCGCTCGATCTCCTTCGCGGGACGCTTGAGGAGCAGATCGCCGTCCGCTCCTACGTCTATGGCGTAAGGCTCGGTGTGGCAGCCCCAAACGAAATTGATCGGGATTTCACGCCTTACACGGACGAGGACCTGATCTGGGATAACGCTACCCCGCAGATCCGGGCGGTGTGCTTTGACGGGTTCGGAACGCTCGTGGAGATCGGTGACAAGCGGCGGCCGTTCAAAGCGCTGCTGGGTGATATTCCCTCATCGGCGGCAGTGACCAAGGCACTGACGACTCCAGTCAGCCTGAGAGATCTGGCTCGCCACCTCGCGATCGCCGCTGACGAGACCCGACTGACCCAGCTCAAGGCCGATCTCGACGCGGAATGCGCTTCAACTCGGCTCAGGCCGGGGATTGATGTCCTCTGGGAGAAGCTGTGTGAGCTGGGATTGAGGGTAGGGGTCTGCTCTAACCTTGCTGCGCCGTACGAGGACGCACTGGTCGGCTGCTTGCCGCGCGCACCGGACGCTCTCGTCCTGTCTTTCGAGGTCGGCCTGATGAAGCCGCAGGTCGAGATTTACCGGCTGGTTTGCAGCCAGCTCAATTTGGAGCCGGACCAAGTTCTGTTTGTTGGTGACAGCCTCGAGGCGGACGTGCTCGGCCCGCAGGCTGCGGGCTTGCTCGCGATGCACATCGACCAGTTCGAGGCCGCCCTCGCGCAACGGTCCGCCCCGGCCGCGCCACTTGCCGTTGCCAAGTTCTTTGAGCGCATCGGCGGCTTGGAGCAGCGGGAACGCGCTCAGCTTCCGCAATCCCCGGAGCAAGCGCTTGATGCGGCACTGGCTCAGGTCAACGCCAGCACGGGTCTTGGGTACGAGCGCAAGCAGCTCTTGCATGTCCTACGCGGCACATTCGAGGTCGCGAAAGGCGAGAATTCCGCCCTGAAGCATCTTCTCGGGACATTTTTCGATGAGACGGACGAAGCCTTCCTGATGCGTATCGCGGACGGCGACGAGATCAGCTGGGGCGACCTTGGAAAGGCCGTCCAAACTGGGCTTCAACCCGGCCACCCGAAGCGTTCTTGGATCGTCTCGCGGGCAATCAGGTCCGGCGCACTGCGCCCCTGACATCCATCGCGTCGCTCAACCAACACATTGTTGAAGGAGGAGGGGGCACAATGCGCCTTCTGGTGGTTTCCGACGTGCATCTCGAATTCGGCCCGTTCGTGTTCCCGAAGCCAATGCCGGAATTCGATGTCGCAGTCTTCGCCGGCGATATGCATCGCCCCATCGTTGCCGCGCTCGATTGGATGGCGGATCAGCGTGAGGACGGGCCGCTCCTCGGACGCCAGATCGTCTACGTCGCTGGCAATCACGAGTTTTACAAGAGTGAGATGAAAGGCAATCTCGCCGCTGGGGCAGAGCAGGCCGCAGCAGTCGGTATCCATTTGCTACAGCGCCGCACCGTAATCATCGGAGATGTTCGATTCATCGGATGCACGCTTTGGACGGACTATCGCCTGCTCGGGACGCCCAAGCCGTCGATGGTCTTTGCCGGGCAGGAGCTGAACGACCACCGCCTCATTCGCTATCGGGAGGAGGGCGGTCACTATAGCCGGTTCATGCCTTGGCATGCCGCAGCCGAGCACCGGCTGGACCTTGCATTCATTCGCAGCGAGCTCGGGAAGCTGCATGATGGGCCGACCATTGTGGTCACGCACCATGCGCCGCATCCGAGATCGGTTCAGCCGAGGCACCAAGGGAGCGCATTGTCGCCAGCCTTTGTTTCGGACCTCAGCGCCCTGATCGAAGATTTCCAACCGGAGCTTTGGATTCACGGTCACGACCACGGGTCACATGACTATCGCGTCGGTCGCACGCGGGTTCTCGCCAATCAGGCCGGCTACCCGAATGTGCATGGCTATCGGGAAAATCCATGGTTCCATCCCAGCTTGGTTGTCGAGGTTTGATCAACTGATGAGTGGATACGACCTGCTCTTTTGTGACATGCCTTTGCCGGACACCGAGCTCGGTCCGGAAAGCCTGTTTTGCACTCGCGCCTTCGACGCCGCTGCCAGATATCCAGCGGAAGGCCACCCTCTGGCCTGGAGAGGACTCGAACCTGCCGGTCAATCCTCAATTCCTTGAAAAACAAGGGAAATTCCGCTTCGATTACACTCGTTGAGTGAAGCCAATGAGTGAGACCGAATAAAGCCAGTCTACGCTGTTCTCTGCCCCGAGCAAGTCAGCCGGCCGCGCGCAGGTGCCGGAGGCGATCGCATGGGAACCTCAACGCGTCAGTCCTTTTCACCTCGTCTTCAATCCCACATTTTCCGAAGGGGCCGCGATGGCGCGTTCCGAGCTGTGGTTTCGTGAGGTGAGCAGGCTGCCGGCGTGGGCATCTCGCCGGCCCTGGACCTTGCCGCCTAGCGCGACAGTGCCGTCGACCTGTCCCGGCGCTACCGTAGGTCTGCTATTAATTCCAGCGTCTTTGCACGGACGGCCTTCCTATCGGCGTCGGCCTGCACGCGCGCCCATGTGATCGTCCCTAGGGCATGGTTGAGTTGGCTCGCGACCACCTCCGGCGTCGCATCGGAGACATCGCCCGTCCGTGACCGCACGCGCGCGATCAGCCTTTCGGGATCGGCGTCGAGCCAGAGGCCCTGGAACGGCGCGTCTGCCGAGATTGCGGCGTTCTCGATGCGCACCCGCTCCTCGGGCCTGTCGAAGACAGCGTCGGCGACGACGGCGTGGCCGCGTCCGGCGATGCGCGCGGCCCGGTCGGCCAGTTCGACATAGACTGTCTCCGATATGTCGGGTCGGTAGGCATCGGTGGGGAGCCGAGTCTCGGCCGCCACCCCGAACAGATGCTTGCGAATGCGGTCGCTGGCGAGGATGCGGGCGCCCGGCGCCGGGTTGATCTCCGGCGCCAGCGCTGCGGCTACGGTCGATTTGCCGGAGCCCGACAGGCCGCCAACGGCGATCAGCTTCGCGGGATGCGACCGCAGCAAGTCTTGCGCGAGCTGAAAATATGCGTTCGCTTCCTCCCGCCTGGCCACCGCCGTAGCGCCAGCCTGTGCCTGCGTGGCCGAGACATGGGCGCGCACAGCGGCGCGCACCGCCATCAGGAAGGAGATCAGCGGCAGACCGTCCTCCTCGTCGCAGGCGTCGAGATAACGGTTGAAGACCAGATTGGCCTCGGCGCGAAGGTCGCGATGCCAGAGGTCCATGAGCAGGAAGGCGACATCGTAGAGGATGTCGGTCGTCGCCATGCCTTCGTCGAATTCGAGACAGTCGAACAAGGTTGGCTCGCCGTCGATCAGGCAGATGTTGCGTAGATGCAGGTCGCCATGGCAGCGGCGCACCTTGCCGGCGCGGGCCCGCGCGTCGAGCAGATCCGACAAGGCTGCGAGGCGGGTGCGGAAAGTGCTCCTGAGCGCTTCCAGCTTCTCGGGCGGGAAGACATCCGTCGTCGCAAAAGCGCGCTCGTTGATGTCGAGCACGGCGGCGATGCGGCTGCTGCCGTTCGAGGAAAGGTCGATCTCGGCGCCGGCATGGAACGCCGCGATCCGGCCTGCAAGCCGTGTCAGCACCGGCTTGCTGATCGCGTCCTGAACGGCGAGGTTCTCGAAGAGCCCGGCCTCGTCGAAGCGGGCCATCTCCACGACCGCATCGACCAGCGCTCCGTCGCCGTTCAGGGCAAGGCCGCCGTTAGTTTCGCGTGTGATCCGGTGGACGGCCTTGTACAATGCCGGCGCGGTGCGGCGATTGAGCTCCAGCTCCCGTTCGCAGGCGGCAAGGCGCCGCTCCGGCGTCGAGAAATCGACATAGCCGAGGCGGACGGCGCGCTTCAGCTTGATCGCATGCGGTCCCGACAGGATCACAAGCGAGATATGCGTCTCGACGAGCTGCGGAGCCGCTGCCCGGTAGCCGAAGCCGGCATCCGACGTCAGGAAGGCGACCACCTCGTCCTGGGTTGCGGTCGGCATGGATTCTCCTGCCTCACGCGCTTCCGGGCCAGCGCCAGTCGCGGACTTCAGGCATGTCAACGCCGTGCTCCCGGATGTAGCGGTGATGCTCGACCAGCTTGTCACGGATCGCCTGCTTGGCGTAGACGGCGGCAGCACCCAGCGTCGGCACCCGGTCTATGACGTCGGCGACGAGGTGGAAGCGGTCGAGCCGGTTGCGCACGACCATGTCGAAGGTCGTCGTCGTCGAGCCCTCCTCCTCGTAGCCGCGCACATGCATGTTGGCATGGTTGGTCCGCTTGTAGGCGAGGCGGTGGATCAGCCAGGGATAGCCGTGATAGGCGAAGATCACCGGCTTGTCGGTGGTGAACAGCGCATCGAAATCGGCATCCGTCAGGCCGTGCGGGTGCTGCGTTCGCGGCTGTAGCGTCATCAGGTCGACGACATTGACGACCCGCACTTTCAGCTCGGGAAGATGCTCGCGCAGCAGGGTGACGGCGGCAAGGGTTTCCAAGGTGGGGACGTCGCCGGCGCAGGCCATGATCACGTCCGGCTCGGCCCCGCGATCGCTGCTCGCCCATTCCCAGATGCCGATGCCCTGGGTGCAGTGCTTGATCGCCGCATCCATGTCGAGCCATTGCGGGGCCGGCGCCTTGCCGGCGACGATGACATTGATCCGGTCCCAACTTCTCAGGCAGTGGTCGGTGACATGGAGCAGCGTGTTGGCGTCGGGAGGCAGGTAGACCCGCACGATATCCGCCTTCTTGTTGACGACATGGTCGATGAAGCCGGGGTCCTGATGGCTGAAGCCGTTATGATCCTGCTGCCAGACATGGGAGGTCAAAAGGTAGTTCAGCGAGGCGATGGGCCGGCGCCACGGCACCTCCTTGGCCGTCTTCAGCCATTTCGCATGCTGGTTGAACATGGAATCGACGATGTGGATGAAAGCCTCGTAGCAGGAGAACAGGCCGTGCCGCCCGGTCAGGAGATAGCCTTCGAGCCAACCCTGGCAGAGATGCTCGCTCAGGATTTCCATGACGCGGCCGTCAAGCGCCAGATCGGTGTCTTCGGGAATCGTCTCGGCGTTCCAGGCCCTGCCCGTGACCTCGAAAAGCGCCTGCAGGCGGTTCGAGGCCGTCTCGTCGGGGCCGAAGACGCGGAAGTTCCGGCTGGCCTCGTTGGCTTTCATCACGTCGCGCAGGAACGCGCCCATCACCCGGGTCGCCGCGGCCGTGCTCTCGCCCGGGCATTCGACGGGCACGGCATGGGCCGTGAAGTCCGGGATCCGCAGCGGCCTGCGTAGCGCCCCGCCATTGGCATGCGGGTTGGCGCTCATGCGCTTGTCGCCGGAGGGAGCCAGCGCCGCGATCCCGGCCTGCAGGCGCCCGGTATCGTCGAAAAGCTCTTCGGGACGATAGCTGCGCAGCCAGTCTTCGAGCAACTGAAGGTGTTCCGGCTTGGACATGTCGCTGAACGGCACCTGATGCGAGCGCCAGAAGCCCTCGCTCTTCAGGCCGTCGACGGTCTTGGGTCCGGTCCAGCCCTTCGGGCTACGCAGCACGATCATCGGCCAGCGCGGCCGTAAGGTCGCGCCGTCCTCGCGCGCCGCCTTCTGGATCGCCGCGATCCCGGCAAAGGCCTCGTCGAGGGCGGCCGCCATCGCCTGATGCATCGCCTCGGGCTCGTCGCCCTCCACGAAAAGCGGGGCGTAGCCATAGCCGCGCAGCAGCGCCGCGAGTTCGTCGGCGGGAATGCGCGACAGCACGGTCGGATTGGCGATCTTGTAGCCGTTGAGGTGGAGGATCGGCAGGACGGCGCCGTCGGCGGCCGGGTTGAGGAATTTGTTGGAATGCCAGGACGCCGCGAGCGGCCCGGTTTCGGCCTCGCCGTCGCCGATGACGCAGGCCGCGATCAGATCGGGATTGTCGAGGACCGCGCCGAAGGCGTGCACCAGCGAGTAGCCGAGCTCGCCGCCTTCATGGATCGAGCCGGGGGTCTCGGGCGCGGCATGGCTGGGGATGCCGCCGGGAAACGAGAACTGCCGCACGAAGCGTCGTATTCCCTCATTGTCCTGCGAGATGTCGGGGTAGACCTCGGTATAGGTGCCTTCCAGATAGGTGCTCGCAACCACGCCCGGCGCGCCATGGCCGGGGCCGGCGATGTAGAGGACGTCGAGATCCCTCGCCTTGATGACGCGGTTGAGGTGGAGATAGATGAAGTTCAGCCCCGGCGTCGTGCCCCAATGGCCGAGCAGGCGCGGCTTGACGTGTTCGATCTTGAGCGGTTCGCGCAGCAGCGGGTTGTCGAGCAGATAGATCTGCGCGACGGAGAGGTAGTTGGCGGCGCGCCACCACCCATCCATCAGGCCAAGCGCGGCCGGTGTCAGAGCCGGCGATCGTGTCGCCAGGGCTTCGGCATGATCTCCGGACATCAGGCTGCTCCGCGTGGTGGTCGGTCAAAGGAACCGCGCTCGCTCAAGGCGGAAGCGGCGTAGCGCCGGATGGTTCCATCAGGCGATCGTGTGGAACCCGCCATCGGCATAGACGACGGAGCCGGTGAGCGAGCTTCCGGCCTCGCTGGCGAGGAAGGCGGCGACGCGGCCGACGTCCTCGATGCCGACCAGGCGCTGGGCCGGGGTGCGCTCGCGCACCTTGTCGAGCAGTTCGTCGAAGCGGCCGATGCCCGAGGCGGCGCGGGTCTTGATGGCGCCGGCCGAGATCGTGTTGGCGCGGATCCTCTGGCCGGCGAGATCGGCGGCGAGATAGCGCACGCTCGATTCCAGCGCGGCCTTGACCGGTCCCATCAGGTTGTAGTTTTCGACGACGCGGTCGGCGCCGTAGAAGCTCACAGTCAGCAGGGCGCCGCCCTCGCTCATCAGCGGCGCGGCGAGCTTCGCCATGCGGATGAAGGAATGGCAGGAAACGTCCATCGCCAGGGCGAAGCCCTCCGCCGAGCAGTTGACGAGGCTGTTCTGCAGATCCTCGCGCGGGGCGAAGGCGATCGAGTGCAGCAGAAAGTCGAGCCTGCCCCAATCCCTTTCGAGGCGCGCGAACACGGCCTCGAGCTGGCCGGGAATGCGCACGTCGCAGGGCACGACGATCGCAGCCCCTAATGCCTCGGCGACGGGCTGCACGAAGGGCAGAGCATTCTCGTTGAGATAGGTGACGGCGAGTTCGGCCCCTGCCTGCCGGAAGGCCGTGGCGCAGCCGGCCGCGATGCTGTGCTCGTTGGCGATGCCGACGACGAGGCCGCGCTTGCCGGAGAGATCGACGATGGGGCTCATGGACTCGTTCCTTCGATACCGAGGACGAGCAGGGCTTCGTCCGCGATCACCTGCTCTTCGTCGGTCGCGATGACCAAGGCGGAGATCGCGCTGGATGCGGTGCTGATCGTGCCGGTATTGGCCGCATTGGCGGGCTCATCCAGCGTCAGGCCGAGCCAGGCCAGGCGCGCGCTCACCGCAGCCCGGATCCGCGGCTGGTTCTCGCCGACGCCGGCGGTGAAGACGATCGCATCGAGCCCGCCCAAAGTCGTCGCCAGCCTGGCGATCTCGCCGGCGATGCGGAAGCTGAAGAGGTCGAGCGCCTGGCTGGCCTCCAGGCGCTCGCTCTCCAGCAATTCGCGGCTGTCGGCGCTGATGCCGGACACGCCGAGCAGACCCGACTGGCGGTAGAGGATGTCCTCGACATCCTTGACGCCGCGTCCTTGCGTCCCGATCAGGTGAAGCAGGACGCCGGGATCGATCGCGCCGCAGCGTGTCGCCATCGGAACGCCGTCGAGGGCGGAAAAGCCCATGCTGGTGTCGCGGCTGACGCCGCCGTCCAGCCCACACAGGCTGGCCCCGCTGCCGAGATGGGCCACGACGACTTTCGACCCTGCAAGCGCGGGCTCGCGCCGCGCGAGCTCGGCCGCGATGAACTTGTAGGACAGGCCGTGGAAACCGTAGCGCTTGATGCCCTGGTCGTGCAGCGCGCGCGGGATCGCGAAGCGGCGCACGACATCGGCATGGTCGCGATGGAAGGCCGTGTCGAAGGAGGCCGTCTGCGGCAGTTGCGGACGCAGATGCCGAAGCGCCCGGATCAGGCGCAGGCCCTGCGGCTGGTGCAGCGGCGCCAGCGGGGTCAGCGCATCGATCGCGGCTATCGCGTCGTCATCCAGCCGAACAGGCCCGGCGAAGCCGTCGCCGCCATGCACGACGCGGTGACCGATAGCGGCGATGTTGTCGAGGTCGAAATGCCAGGAGAGGCGGGAGAAGGCCTCGCTCACGACTTCATGGAGATCGTCGCCGGCTTCGGCCTCCAGCGCGATGTCGAAGGTGTCGGGCCCCTCGCTGAGCGTGAAGCGCAGCGGTGCGCGGCGAAAATCGATCATGCCCTTGCCGATGCGCTCCGCGCCCTTGCGGCCCAACGCGAACAGGCCGATCTTCACCGTGGAGGAGCCGGCGTTGAAGGTGATCAGGAGCTTGCCGGTCATGCGGGACCCTTTCCCGGACCGCGCCGGGAAGCGACGAGCTTGGCCAGCGCCGCCGAGGCGATGCGGGTCTTCAGCGAATCCGAGCGGCTGGTCAGGATGATCGGCACCCGCGCGCCGAGCACGAGGCCTGCCGCATCCGCCCCGGCGAAATAAATCAGCTGCTTGGCCAGTATGTTGCCCGCTTCGAGGTCCGGCACGAGCAGGATGTCGGCTTGTCCGGCGACAGGCGAGACGATGCCCTTGGTCCGGGCTGCATCAGGGCTGATCGCGTTGTCGAAGGCGAGCGGGCCGTCGACGCGCGCGCCGGTAATCTGGCCGCGCGCCGCCATCACGGTCAGTGCGGCGGCGTCGAGCGTCGAGGGCATCTTGGCGTTCACGGTCTCGACCGCCGCCAGCACCGCGACGAGCGGTTCGGCGATGCCGAGCGTGTGCAGCAGATCGATCGCGTTCTGGCAGATGTCGCGCTTCTGCTCCAGTGTCGGCAGGATGTTGATCGCCGCATCGGTGACGATCAGAGGCTTGGCATAGGCCGGCACGCTCATGGCGTAGACATGGCTGATGCGCCGCTCCGTCCTCAGGCCGGAGCCTGGGGCCACCACCGCGCCGAGCAACTCGTCGGTGTGCAGACTGCCTTTCATCAGAGTCGCGACCTTGCCTGCGACGGCCAGCTCTACTGCCCGCGCCGCGGCCGCATGGCTATGCGCCACGGCCTCGATCGCGATGCCGTCCAGCGAGACCTGTGCCGCCTCGGCCGCGGCCCGAATCTTGGCCTCGGGCCCGATCAGCAAAGGCTCCAGCAGGCCCTCGTCGCGAATCTCGACCACCGCCAGAATAGCCTCCGGCGAACAGGGGTGGACGATGGCGGCTCGGATCATCGGCAGGGCGCGCGCATCCTTGACGAAGCTGTCATAGCGGTCGTGCCGTCGCAGCGAGACCTCGGGCAGTTTCGTGCGCGGCCAGACGATCTGGTGTTGCGGCGCGATCACTGTTGCGGTGCCGGTCAGGATCTCCTCGCCCTGCTGGTTGGTCGCGCGGGTATCGAGCAGCACATGGCGCTTCTCGGGCCGCTTCTCCTGCACCGTCACGGTGACCGTGATGGTGTCGCCGGGCGCGACAGGCTTTCGGAAGCGCAGATCCTGGCCGAGATAGATCGTGCCAGGGCCGGGCAATTTGGTGCCGAGCACGGCCGAGACCAAAGCTGCCGTCCACATGCCATGCGCGACGATATGGCCGAACAGGTCGGTCGCGGCGAAGGCGGCGTCGAGATGGGCAGGGTTCTCGTCGCCCGAGACCGTCGCGAACAGGTCGATATCGTCGCGCCCGACGATGCGCACGAGCGAGGCGCTCTCGCCGACCTCCAGCTCGTCGAAGGTGCGGTTTTTGAGGATGCTCTGGTCCATCGGGCCCTCAGCGTTGCAGGACATAGGTGCCGGGAGCGTCGTCGAGCGGGACGAGCCCCTTTTCGGCATTGCCCATGGCGGGTGGGGAGACGCGCTCGTCGGCGGAATGCGCGGCGAGCCATTCCACCCAGCTCGTCCACCAGGACCCCTCGAGGGCGGTGGCGCTCTCGACCCATTCGTCGGGGCCGAGGCTCGGATCGTCATGTGTCCGCGTTGCGATCCGGAAACGCCGGCGGGGATGGCCGGGTTCACTGACGATGCCCGCATTGTGCCCGCCGCTCGTCAGCACGAAGGTGACGTCGGCGTCGGTCAGATAGTGAATCTTGTAGACCGAACGCCAGGGCGCGACATGGTCGCGCTCCGTCCCGACGACGAAGAGCGGCGTGTGGATGTTCTGCAGGGCGGCCGGGCGGCCATCGACCATCAGGCGGCCGGCGGCGAGTTCGTTGTCGAGATAGAGCTTGTGCAGGTACTCCGAGTGCATGCGGTAGGGCATGCGGGTGGAGTCCGCATTCCACGCCATCAGGTCGATCATCGGCGTGCGTTCGCCCATCAGGTAGTCGTGCACGAGGCGCGACCAGACGAGATCGTTGGAGCGCAGGAGCTGGAAAGCGCCGGCCATCTGGTCGGCGGCGAGATAGCCCCGGTTCCACATCATGCTGTCGAGATAGTGCACCTGACTGTGGTCGATGAACAGCGCGAGCTCGCCGGGTTCGCTGAAATCGGTCTGCGCCGCGAGCAGTGTCAGCGAGGCCAGGCGGCCATCCTTGGCCTTAGCCATGGCGGCGGCCGCGATCGAGAGCAGCGTGCCGCCGATGCAATAGCCGACGGCATGGATCTTCCGGTCGGGGACGATCGCTCCAACCGCCTCCAGCGCGGCCATCACGCCCAGGTGCCGGTAGTCGTCGAAGCCGAGATCGCGCTCCTTCTCGGTCGGATTGCGCCAGGAGATGCAGAAGACGGTGTGGCCCTGCCCGACGAGATGGCGGATCAGCGAGTTCTGCGGCGACAGGTCGAGGATGTAGTATTTCATGATCCAGGCCGGCACGATCAGGATCGGTTCGGCCCGCACCGTCTCGGTCGCGGGCGCATACTGGATCAACTCGATCAGGTGGTTGCGGTAGACGACCTTGCCGGGTGTCGCCGCGACGTCGCGGCCGACAACGAAATCCTCGGCCCCGACCGGCGGCTGGCCCGTCGCCTGCCGGCCGACATCCTGGAGCCAGTTCTGGAAGCCGCTGACGAAGTTTGCGCCGCCGGTTTCCAGCGCCTTCGCGACGATCTCGGGATTGGTGAGGGGGTTGTTGGAGGGCGAGGCCATGTCGAGCAGCTGGCGCGCCGTGAAGGACACCACATCCTCGTGATGCGGCGCCACACCCGGAACCTCGCGGGTGACGTTGTGCCACCATTGCTGGTTCAGCAGGAAGGCCTGGGACCAGATGGCGTAGGGGAATTGCCGCCAGCCTTCCCCGCTGAACCGATCGTCGCCGGGCAGCGGCTCGATGCAGGCGGGGGCCTTGCCGTCGAGTCCCGCGGCGCCGAGTTGCGCCAGCAGGCGGTGCGCTTTGCGGCCGGCCTTGTAGGCGAGCTCGGCGCGCTTGCCGGGAGCTGCGGCAAGATGGATCGACCAGTCGAAGAATGCGAGCGCCAGCGCCTGGGGCGAGAGGCCGCCGGTGAATTGCGCGCTCAGCGCCTCGCGCATGCGGTCGATCGAGCGGAAGGCCTCGAGACCGAGCGCCTCGCCTTCTGCCGGCACGGGGGAGGCCGGGACGGGCCTCGGGAAGGATGACGCAGGGACTGGCATTGTGGTCCTTTCGGTGAAGATGTGACGGCCTGCGTCGCGATGGCATGCGCGCCTCAGTGCGGTGTTTCGCGATCCTGAGCGAGACAGGCGTGCATGAGTTGTTCGATCAGCGGCCGGATCTGTTCCCTGGACGCGTCTCGCAGCACGGGTATGCAGAGCACGTCGCGCAGCAGCGCGATGCCGGCGAGGCACGCGATGGCCATGCCAGCCTGCAGCTCGTCGCCGCAGCCGAGCCTCTGCGCCAGGGGCAGGATGAAATCCTGCTGCACCAGCTCGCGCAGGATCGGGTTGGCGCGGTCGCTGCCCAGCGAATGCGTGACGATAGCGAGCGGGTCGACCATCTTCAAAGTCGGATCGAGCCGCGACTGCAGGAAATGCTTCGCCATGGCACTGTCGAGGTCCGGCGCCTGCACCGCGCGCTGGAACCCGTCGTCGAACGCGGCCCTCGCAGCCTGCCGGAAGAGTTCCTCCTTCGAGCCGAACGAGCGATGGACCAGGGCGACGTCGATGCCGACATCGGCGGCGATGTCGCGCAAGGTTGTCGCCTCGTAGGAATGGCGCGAAAATCGAAGGATCGCAGCTTCCAGGATGCGCTGGCGCGTGAAACTCCCGGACCGCCTGACCGTCAATTCCTCCAGCATGGAAACTCCGCGCCCATTCGGCTGCTGCACTGCGCCACTGTCACTACGGCGCTGCCGGTCAACGTTCGTTGATCTCAATCAATGCGGGCCATGCCGCTGCGGCCCAGATTTGGTGCGCTGCAAACGAACCGCAGCGGTGCCAGGAACTTCGAAAGGCCTTCCTCATGCCGACCGAGAAAGCTTCAAGCCCGAAACAGGCAGACAGCCTCCCCTTCGCGGCGATCGAATGGTGGAAGCCGCAGGCGGCGGCGCTTCAATCCCTCTATGACGAAGCCCTGACCCTCGCTGAGGCGCGCCTGCGCAAGCAGGCGGATCTGCTTCACGAACTCGCGGGCTCGAAGGATTTTTCCGAGGTTCTGAAGACTCAGACCAACTTCGTCCAGGCGTTCTGGGCCGATTCCACGCGGGACGCCTTGAAGGCCTTCGCCAGCCTGCGCAGGGACGCCGGCGCCGAAGGGTGATGGCATTGGAGCCGTGCTCCCCACGGCTCTGCGCGGTCTTGCGTGGCTCTCCCTCGGGGCGTGGCGCCTGAAGATCAGGCGATGACGTCGGCCGGCGGCGGCGCCTTGTCGTCGCTGCCGCGCGACTCATCCCGTTCATAGTCTCAAGGAGATTCGATTTCATGCAGCGCCCGAAGACCGGCTGGCTGTTGGCTGGCGTCGCAGTATGCCTCGCCATCGGCGGCTATTTCGCCTGGAAGACGCTGAAGCCGGGGGGCCTTCCCGAGGGGATCGCCGGCGGTAACGGTCGCATCGAGGCGGTCGAGATCGATATCTCCACGCGCGTCGCGGGCCGCATCAAGGAGATCCGCGCGGGCGAGGGCGACTTCGTCACTGCCGGGCAGATCATCGTCCTCATGGACACCGAACAGCTCCAGGCCCAGCGAAGCGAAGCCGAGGCCGGGTTGCAGCGCGCCATCATCGGCATCGACACGGCCCGCAGCCTGGTGACACAGCGCGAGGCCGAGCGGGCGACGGCACAAGCCGTCATCGCCCAGCGCGAGGCCGAGCTGGACGCTGCAAAAAAGAAGCTTCAACGATCGGAGCAGCTTTCGGAGCGTGGCAACGTGTCCGAGCAGGTGCTGGACGACGACCGGGCGCGGGCGCAGGGCGCCGCAGCGGCGGTGGGGGCCGCGAAAGCGCAGCTCGCCGCATCCGAGGCCGCCATCAGTTCGGCCAAATCGCAGGTGGTCGCCGCGGAGGCGAGCGTCGTCGCGGCTCGCGCCACGGTCAGGCGGATCGATGCTGACATCGACGACAGCGCGCTGAAGGCGCCACGCGACGGCCGCGTGCAATACCGCGTCGCGCAGCCCGGCGAGGTGCTCTCGGCCGGGGGGCGGGTCCTCAACCTGGTCGATCTCGGCGATGTCTACATGACGTTCTTCCTGCCGACCGCGCAGGCTGGGCGCGTGGCGATCGGCTCCGAGGTGCGTCTCGTCCTCGACGCGGCGCCGAGCTACGTCATCCCGGCGACCGTCTCCTTCGTCGCCGATGTCGCCCAGTTCACGCCCAAGACCGTGGAGACGGTCGAGGAGCGGCAGAAGCTGATGTTCCGCGTCAAGGCCAGGATCGCGCCCGAGCTGCTGCGCAAGTATATCCAGCACGTGAAGACCGGCCTGCCGGGCATGGGCTATGTCCGGCTCGATTCCACCGTGGAATGGCCTGCCCGGCTGCAGGGCCCGCTCGCGTAATGAGCATGAGCTTTTCCGGCGCGACAGTTCCGGGCCTCGCCACGCCGGTCGTGCGGCTCGAAGGGGTCGGTCTCTCCTATGGCAAGACACGGGCGCTCGATGCGATCAGCCTCGATCTGCCGTCGGGCTGCATGGTGGGGTTGATCGGGCCGGACGGTGTCGGCAAGTCGAGCCTGCTGTCGCTGATCGCCGGCGCGCGCGCCGTTCAGGGGGGGCGCGTCGAGGTGCTCGGCGGTGACCTGGCGGACGCCGGCCATCGGGCTCGAGCCTGCCCGCGCATCGCCTATATGCCGCAGGGACTCGGCCGGAACCTTTATCCGACCCTGTCTGTCTTCGAGAATGTCGACTTCTTCGGCCGGCTCTTCGGCCATGACCGGGCGGAGCGGGCACGGCGCATCAGCGAGCTTCTGGAAAGCACCGGGCTTGCTCCTTTCGCCGACCGGCCGGCAGGCAAGCTCTCGGGCGGCATGAAGCAGAAGCTCGGCCTGTGCTGCGCGCTGATCCACGATCCCGACCTGCTGATTCTCGATGAGCCGACGACCGGCGTCGATCCGCTGTCGCGGCGCCAGTTCTGGGATCTGATCGACGAGATCAGGCGTGGCCGCGCGGGTATGAGCGTGCTGGTCGCGACCGCCTATATGGAGGAGGCGGCCCGTTTCGACTGGCTGATGGCGATGAATGCCGGCCGCGTCCTGGCGACCGGAACGCCCGCCGAGCTGCTCGCCCAAACCCGTATGGCGACGCTCGACGACGCCTTCATCGCGCTCCTGCCGCAGGACCAGCGCAGCCGCCACCGCGTTGTTTCAATTCCTCCGCGCGATACGAGTCATGACGATGTCGTGGCCATCGCCGCCGTTGGACTGACCATGCGCTTCGGCGATTTCGTCGCGGTCGACAATGTCGATCTGTCCGTCCCCCGAGGCGAGATTTTCGGCTTCCTTGGCTCGAACGGCTGCGGCAAGACCACGACGATGAAGATGCTGACCGGCCTGCTCGAGGCGAGCGAGGGCACGGCGAGCCTGTTCGGACGCCCAGTCGATCCGCGCGACATCGAGACGCGCCGGCGCGTCGGTTACATGAGCCAGGCCTTCTCGCTCTATTCGGAGCTGACGGTCCGGCAGAACCTCGAACTGCATGCGCGCCTCTTCCAGATGCCCGAGGCGGCGATTGCCCCGCGCATCGCGGAGATGGCGCAGCGCTTCGATCTCGCCGAGGTGATGGATTTTCTGCCCGAGGCGCTGCCGCTCGGCATCCGTCAGCGCCTGTCGCTCGCGGTGGCGATGGTGCACGGGCCCGAAATGCTCATCCTCGACGAGCCGACCTCGGGCGTCGATCCGATTGCGCGCGACGTGCTCTGGCAGATCCTGGTCGATCTATCGCGCAATGACGGCGTCACCATCTTCATCTCGACCCATTTCATGAACGAGGCGGAGCGCTGCGACCGCATCTCGCTGATGCATGCCGGCAAGGTGCTGGTCAGCGACACGCCGGCCGGCATCATCGCGAGACGCGGCCTCGCCGACCTCGAGGAGGCCTTCGTCGCCTATCTCGAGGAGGCGATAGGGGAGGCGCCGGCCCGGGTGAAGCCGGCATCGTCGCCGGCCGCCTCCCCCTTGCCGGAACGGCCCCGTGCCGCCGATATCCGTCGCGTCGTCGATCTCAGGCGCATGCTCAGCTATACGCGGCGCGAGACGCTGGAGCTCAGCCGCGACCCGATCCGTGCCACGCTGGCGCTCCTCGGCAGCGTGCTGCTGATGTTCGTCATCGGCTACGGCATCAGCCTGGATGTGGAGGATCTGTCCTTCGCCGTGCTCGATCGCGACCAGACCACGGTCAGCCGGAACTATGTGCTCGACATTGCCGGCTCACGCTATTTCGTCGAGAAGCCGCCGATCACCAACTACGACGAGCTCGACCGCCGCATGCGCGCCGGTGAGATCAGCCTCGCCATCGAGATCCCGCCGGGCTTCGGCCGGGACGTCGCGCGCGGCAGGCATGTCGAGATCGCGGCCTGGATCGACGGCGCCATGCCGACCCGCGCCGAGACCGTGCGCGGCTATGTCCAGGGCATGCACGCCCACTGGCTGACGGAAAGGGCCCGGCTGCTGCTCGGCGACAAGGCGTCGGCGCCGGCCTTCTCCGTGGAGACACGCTTTCGCTACAACCCCGACATCAAGAGCTTGGTTGCCATGGTGCCGGCGGTGATTCCGCTGCTGCTCCTGCTCATCCCCGCGATGCTGGCGACGCTCTCGGTGGTGCGCGAGAAGGAGCTCGGCTCGATCGTCAATCTCTATGTCACGCCGGTGACGCGCACCGAGTTCCTGATCGGCAAGCAGCTGCCCTATATCGGCCTCGCCATGCTGAACTTCCTGCTGCTGTGGCTGGCTGCGGTCTTCATCTTCGGCGTGCCGTTCACCGGCAGCCTCGCCGCCTACGCACTGGCAGCACTGCTCTATGTCACGGCGGCGACCGGCATGGGGCTCCTGATCTCGACCTTCATGAACAGCCAGATCGCCGCGATCTTCGGCACTGCGATCCTGACCCTGCTGCCCGCCGTGCAATATTCCGGCATGACCGATCCGGTGTCCTCGCTGCAGGGCGCCGGCGCCGTCATCGGCCAGATCTATCCGGCGACGCATTTCATCACGATCTCACGCGCCACCTTCTCCAAGGCGCTCGGGTTTGGCGATCTGACCGGCTCCTTCGTTCCGTTGCTGATCGCAGTTCCGGTGCTGCTGACGGCGAGTGCGCTGCTTCTCAAGAAGCAGGCGAGGTAAAGCGATGCGCGCATCGAACATCCTCAATCTCGGCATCAAGGAACTGCGCGGCCTGCAGCGCGACCAGATGCTGCTCCTGCTGATCCTCTATGCCTTCACCGTCGCGATCTACACCGCGGCCAGCGCCATGCCGGAGACGTTGAACAAGGCGCCGATCGCCATCGTCGACGAGGATCGCTCGTCGCTCTCCGCCCGCATCGCGGGCGCCTTCCAGCTGCCCTATTTCACGAAGCCCCAGCTCATCACGGCGGCCGAGATGGACCGGCGCATGGATGCCGGTCTCGACACCTTCGCTCTCGACATCCCGCCGAATTTCCAGCGCGATCTGCTTGCAGGCCGCGCCCCGACGATACAGCTCAACGTCGACGCCACGCGCATGACGCAGGCCTTCAACGGCTCCGGATATGTCCAGAGCATCGTCACCGGCGAGGTCAACGAGTTTAGCCAGCGCTATCGCGCCGCGACGGTTGCGCCGGTCGAACTCGTCCTGCGGGCGCGCTTCAATCCGGAGCTGAACAAGGCCTGGTTCGGCGCGGTGATGAACGTCATCAACAGCATCACCATGCTGGCGATCGTGCTCACCGGTGCCGCCCTGATCCGCGAGCGCGAGCACGGCACGATCGAGCATCTGCTGGTCATGCCGATCACCCCTGCCGAGATCATGGTCAGCAAGGTCTGGTCGATGGCGCTCGTTGTCCTGATCGCCGCCGCCGCGTCGCTGATCTTCGTGGTCCAGGGCCTGCTGCGAGTGCCGATCGAGGGCTCCGTGCCGCTCTTCCTGGCCGGGACGGCGCTGCATCTGTTCGCGACCACCTCGCTCGGCATCGTGCTCGCCGCGCTCGCCGGCTCGATGCCGCAATTCGGCCTGCTGCTGATGCTGGTCCTCCTGCCGCTTCAGGTGCTGTCGGGCGGGATGACGCCGCGCGAGAGCATGCCGGACGTCGTGCAGGTGATCATGCTCGCCGCACCGAACACGCATTTCGTCATGCTCGCCCAGGCGATCCTCTATCGTGGCGCCGGCTTTTCCGTCGTCTGGCCGCAATTCCTGGCGCTCGTGGGCATCGGTGCGGCGTTGTTCGCTTTCGCGCTCGCGCGATTCCGCAGATCGCTGAAATGATGCGGGAAAGACCGTGGAGGGCGCGCTGGACGCTGAGCGCGGACGTCAATCGGGGCGCCCCGAGCGGGCTGATCATTGAGGCACTGATCGGCCGCAGGGCCAAGGCGGTTCTCGATCTCGTGAGTTGCGACATTCTCCTGGTCCGCAACCAGGCCACAAGCGAGGGCGAGACATCCAACGGGTGATGTTTGCTCAGGATCAAGGGCATGCCGCCGTGCAGGCCTATCCTGCACGGTACCGCCGGTGACGCTTGCGTTCCCGGAAACGCTTCAAGGAGATCTCGATGAGTGCCCTGCCAAACAACTTCCGGAGGATTCGCCTGGAGCTGGCGCGCGAGCCAAAGCACCCGGCCGGCAATCCCAGGAACGGCTATGAATTCGCCGTGCCGCTGGCGGCGAACGGCAGCATCGATGCCGAGACCTGGCGCAAGCATCGCGACCATTGCCGCGTGCGCCGTTTCCGCGACGACGGTGAGCAGCGCCTGGGTCGAGTCGCGCGCAAGCCCGGGGGGGAATGGTTCTTCGACTACGAGCCCGGTAACGAAGCCGATGACGAGGTCGGCTTCCGTTTCGGTGAAGAGGCCTTTGTGCCGGGCGAATATGTATCCGTGCGGAATGACGACGACGAAGTCCATGTCTATCGTGTGGTCACCGTCGAGCCCGTTTGATGGGCTGACATACGGATATCTTCCGCGAGCCGGCATTTGCCGAGCGCGCTGCGAGAGGAGAATTAGATGACGCATGATTTCAAGAACATCCTGGTTGGGCTGGTTCCGGCCGATGATGGCGAGGATGCCGCGACCGCCGCCGTGCGCTTCGGCGTCGGCCTGGCGCGCCGCTTCGGAGCGAGTGTGACCTTCCAGGCCTTCGTGCCGCATGCATCGGCGCCCTACAGCGCCGTCGGCGGCTTTGCCGCCGGCATCGTCGCCGGGGAGAACAAGCGCCGGCGCGAGCTCGTTGAGGCCGCCGCCGCCACGGCCAGGACCGTGGCCGATGAGGCCGGGCTGACCTGCGTCATTGACCTGCCCGATCTCCCCCTCGACGAACTCACGGAGCGCTTTAACCAGCTGGCACGACTGCAGGACGTGACGATTCTCGATGCCGGCGACGATCTGTTGGGCAACAACCGCTATGCCGTCGAGGAGGCATTGTTTAACAGCGGACGCCCGGTGATCGTAGTCCCGAAGACGGGGGGCAGCGCGGAGCCGCAGAGGATAGCGATCGCCTGGGATGGTAGCGCGCGCTCCGCCCGAGCAGTCGGCGATGCGCTTCCGCTATTGCAGAGTGCGCAGTCGGTCTCGGTCGTCGTCATCGCAGGGGAGAAGGATCTGAGCCGCATCGCGCCCCCCAACGGCTTGGTTGGTTACCTGGAGCGCCATGGCGTCAAGAGCGAACTCGTGACGCTGGAGGCGGTCGGCGGCGATGTCGCCGAGACCGTGCGACAGCATGTTCGCGATGGCGCGACCGAGCTCGTCGTCATGGGTGCTTTCGTGCATTCGCGGTTCCGTCAGGCCGTTCTGGGCGGTGTGACGCGCTCTCTCCTACAGAGTAGCCCCGTGCCTCTATTCCTCGCCTATTGACGCAAGTTGCGCCCAAGTGAAACGGCTAACAGGGCAGCGCTGAACTGATGGGGTGGCCCCCTCCGGCCGGCTTATATGATGTCGCGCAGCGCCGTCGTGGCGCTTTGAAGGGAGGAACACTTGCCTGAGGTTTATGCCCTTGCGATCGACCTTGCGAAGCGCAGCCTTCAAGTCTGAGCCACGGAACGCGGTGGGGCGGATTAGCCGGACGGTCTCGCGCGCGAAGTCGGGGGCACGCAAATGAAGATGGGCGGTAGGGCCTCCGGAGTTGATGCAGCACAGCCTCACCATGAAACAGTCGAGGCTGTGCTGGCCGCCCTCGGCACCGACGCGGAGCGCGGACTGACCGCGATGGAAGCCACGTCGCGGCTTGCACGATACGGCAGAAATGAACTGACGGCAGAAAAGCCGACGCCGGCGTGGCGGAAATTTCTCGCCCAGTTCACAGATGTGCTCGTCGTCCTGCTGATCGTCGCGGCGCTGATTTCGGCTGCACTTTGGTTTGCCGAGCGCGACTCCGCATTGCCCTACGAGGCGATGACCATCCTGGCCATCGTGATCCTCAACGCCGTCATGGGTTATCTGCAGCAGGCTCGGGCCGAGCAGGCTTTGGCGGCACTGAACCAAATGTCGGCTGCGCACGCCACGGTTGTCCGCGATGGCACGAGACAACGCTTTCCCGCGTCCGACCTCATTCCCGGCGATCTGATTCTGATCGAGGAAGGCGACACCATTCCGGCCGACGCGCGGCTGATACAATCGACAGCGCTGCAGACTGCGGAAGCGGCGCTCACGGGCGAGAGCCTGCCCGTATCGAAGGATACGGGCCCCATTCCGGAAGACGCGAGCCTCGGCGACCGTCACAACATGGTCTTCAGTGGCACCGCTGCTACCTACGGGCGGGGCCGGGCGGTGGTCACGGCGACGGGGATGCAGACCCAGATGGGACGCATCGCCGGCATGTTGGAGGCATCTCCGGACGATGCAACCCCGCTGCAGAAGGAACTCGATCGAGTCGGGCGACTGCTCGGTGTCGGGGTCATCGTCATCGCGGTGGTGATGATCGGGACGATCCTGCTGTTCGAGGATATCCAAGGCTTCGCGGCCATATTCGATGTCTTCATTCTCGGCGTGGCGCTCGCCGTCGCCGCAGTGCCGGAAGGACTTCCGGCAGTGGTGACGGCGGTGCTGGCGCTCGGCGTTCAGCGTATGGCAAAGCGGAAGGCCGTCATCCGGCATCTCGCGGCGGTCGAGACGCTCGGCTCGGCCGACGTTATCGCCTCCGACAAGACCGGTACGCTCACCCGCAACGAAATGACGGTGCGCCGGGTGGTCACCGCGAGCGGGAGCGTAGACCTGGGCGGCACGGGCTACGCACCCGAAGGTAACGTGACGCGCCACGGTGACGGGGCGATCGACGGCTCGCTCAGGACCGAATTCATCCGCACGCTGGCCGCTGCCGACCGCGCAAACAATGCGGTGCTCCAGGAACGCGACGGCCGCTGGTCGGTCCAGGGCGACCCGACCGAAGGCGCGTTGATCGTTGCTGCTCGCAAGGCCGGGCTGGAAGAAGAGACGCTCGACGCGCGCTACGAACGCGTCGGGGAAGTTCCGTTCTCGTCCGAACGCAAGCTGATGAGTACAGTTCACGCCGACGCCGAGCGACAGGATCTGTTGCGCGCCTTCACCAAGGGCGCGCCAGATATCCTGCTGGCGCGCTGTTCGCACGAGTTGGTCGGCGAAATTTCAAAGCCTCTGACGGCGGATAGGCGCGCTGCGATCGCGTCCGCGAACGAAGAACTGGCCGGCGACGCACTACGGACGCTGGGATTCGCCTTTCGCACACTGCCGAAGGATGTATCGGAAGCCGACGGGTTCGGCGATGACGTCGAATATGATCTCGTCTTCCTCGGTCTGATCGGCATGATCGACCCGCCGCGCGACGAGGCGAAGCAAGCGATCGCCCGCGCTAAGACCGCCGGCATCAGGTCGATGATGATCACGGGCGACCATCCCAGGACGGCTTCGGTCATCGCTATCGAACTCGGCATCACGACTGACGGCAGGGCCGTCAGCGGAGCAGAGTTGGAGACGATGTCGGACGAGGAACTCGACCGGACGGTCCGCGAGGTCTCGGTCTATGCCCGTGTCAATCCCGACCACAAGCTGCGTATCGTGAACGCGCTGCAGCGCGAGGGCATGACGGTGGCGATGACCGGCGACGGGGTCAACGATGCGCCGGCGCTGAAGACCGCCGACATCGGCGTTGCCATGGGCATCACCGGAACGGATGTCTCCAAGCAGGCCGCCGACATGGTGCTCGCCGACGACAATTTCGCGTCGATCGTGGCTGCTGTAGAAGAAGGCAGGGCCATCTTCTCCAACATCAGGAAATTCCTGCGCTACCTGCTCTCGTCAAATGTCGGCGAGGTCATGACCATGTTCTTCGGCGTGCTCCTAGCCGACCTGATCGGTCTGCACGCGATGGGCGGCAGCGGTGTGGTCCTGCCGCTGCTGGCGACGCAGATCCTCTGGATCAATCTGGTGACCGATGGCGCGCCCGCGCTGGCGCTGGGCGTGGACCCGGCGGATACAGGCACCATGAGCAATCCGCCGCGACCTCGCGGCGAAGGTGTGATCACGCCGCGCATGTGGACCGGCATTCTCTTCGTCGGCGCCATCATGGCCACGGGGACGCTGATCATTCTCGACGCCTCGCTTCCCGGTGGACTGATCGAAGGCGCTGGCAACCTAGCATATGGGCAGACCATGGCCTTCACGACTCTGACCCTGTTCCAACTGTTCAATGTCTTCAACGCGCGTTCCGACGAACGCAGCGCCTTCGCAAATTTGTTCACCAACCAGTGGCTCTGGTCGGCTGTGGGTCTTTCGCTTGTCCTGCATGCGGCGGTGATCTACGTGCCATTCCTGCAGTCGGCGTTTTCGACCGTCCCTCTGAGTCTCGGTGATTGGATGATCTGCGGGGCGATGGCGAGCTCGGTGCTCTGGCTGCGCGAACTGAGCAAGGTCGCCAATCGGCATTGGAACTGACGGATCGCGGACCGGTCGCATTGTTGGCCGCGTTCAAGACATGCAGGCGCAGAACGTGACATCGGGCCTTTGAGGCCCGCTGTTTCGGGGAGGATGAAGGTTAAAATGACCGGTTTGGGCATGGTCGCCGCGAAATAAAACGGCGACGCAGGCCCGCCTTGGGCGTGGTCTGCCGCCGCTACGGCTTCGTCTTTCGGCCTCGAGTTGCCCAATATGCCTCGATGGGGCGTGCCTCCAGATATCGTAGCCAGACGACGACCATCAGCGCGCCGAACAGCAGGAGGAGGCCCGTTCCGTCGACGACGAGGCCGAGGCTGGAACCGAAAAAGGCGCCAAGCGTGCCCACCACTGCGAAGATGGCCGCGCAGAGCCAGCGTACATGACCCTTCCGGGCATGGGCGAGCAGGTTGGCCTAGGCATTG
>NZ_JAUXYO010000196.1 GCF_030694325.1 Allobosea sp.
GGCCCGCGGCGGGCAGCCCGGTGCCGAGGCCAATCTCTCGGCCGGCTACCGGCGGCTGGCGGAAGCCTTTTCGGGCTGGCGGGATTCGCCGCAGCACGACCGCGTGATGAAGATGCCGGGGGTGACCCGGATGGGCATCGCCACCGCCTATGCGCCCGGCTCGAAATACCAGGTCTACTGGGCGCTCATCCTCGCACCATGACGCCCCGCGTCAGGGCCTGAGGCCGTTCGGCAGCGGCGGCGAATCGGCCTTGAGCACGAGCCCGACGCGGCGGTTATAGGGCAGGTAGGGATTGTCCCTGACCAGCGGTTCGGTGTCGCCCTTTCCGGAGACGAGCGCGAAGCGGTCGCTCGGCACCCCTGAATTCGACAGGATCTCGCGCACCGCCGCGGCGCGGGCGACCGACAACTCCCACGGATCGCCCTCAGGCACGCTGCCCGGTCTCGGCGGCGCGGTGTGGCCGGTGATGGCGATCTTGTTGGGCATGCGCCGCAGTGTCGGCGCCAGGGTGGCGAGGACCTTGCGCATGCGCTCGTTCGGCTGGCTGCGCCCCTCGGCGAACATGGCCCGGCCTTCCTGGTCGACGAGCTGGATGTCGAGGCCGGTGTCGTTCACCTCGATCAGGATGTTGCGCGAGACCTCAGCGATCTCGGGCATGTCGCGCAGGGCCTGGCGCAGCGAGGCCGCCGCGAGTGCGAAACCGCGGTCCTGCGTCGGCATGCTCAGGCCGTCATCCTGAGGCGCCTTCTTGATCGGGCCGGGCTGGTCGGTCGCCTGGTCGAGCGGCAGGATGCGCGAATTCTTGACATGGGTGCCGGTCGGGATGCCATCCGCCTCGACGACGCCGGCCAGCCGCATGTCACGCTGGTTGCCGAAGGCGTCGCGCATCGAGCCGGCGACGATCTGGAGCTTGGCCGTGTCCTGGCTGGAATAGGCGGCGACCATGACGAAGAAGCTCATCAGCAGCGCCATCAGGTCCGCGAAGGTCACGAACCAGCCATGGCCGCCATGGCCGCCGCGCCGTTTCTTCATCATGGCTCAGATCCCGGCCATCAAGACGAGCCTCAGGCCTTCGCCATCTCGGTGCGGTGATGCTGCGGCAGATAGGCCAGCAGCATCTCGCGCACCAGCGTCGGGCTCTTGGCGTCGCGCATCTGAAGCACGCCGTCGATGATCAGCGTGCGTGCGATCTCCTCCTCCTCGAGCTTGATGTGCAGCTTGTCCGCGAGCGGCATGGCGATCATGTTCGCGATGATCGCGCCGTAGAGCGTCGCCAGCAGCGCGGTCGCCATGGCGGGGCCGAGCTTCGACGGGTCGGACATGTTGGCGAACATGGTGATCATGCCGAGAATGGTGCCGATCATGCCCCAGGCGGGGGCGCAGTCGCCGATGGCACGGTAGACCTTGGAGCCCTCGTCGAGACGTTGCAGGAAGTTGTCGCGGTCGCGCTGCATCGTGTCGCGGATGAACTCCTTGTCGTAGCCATCGGCGATGTAGCGCAGCCCCTGGGCGAGGAAGGGGTCGGACACCGCGACGTTCTCGAGGGCGACCGGGCCGTTCTTGCGTGCGATGTCGGCGACGCGGGTGATCTCCTCGATCAGCTCGCGCGGGTGGCTGGCGCTCATCGTGAAGGCGAAGCGCATGCCCATGGGAATGCCGTGGGTGATCACCGAGAACGGAAACCGCGTCATCGTCGAGGCGGCCGCGCCGCCGAAGATGATGATGACCGCATGCTTGTCATAGAAGGCCGCGAAGTTGCCGCCGTCGATGAGGATGATCGCGCAAATCGTGACGACGCCTCCGAGAATGCCGAGGCCGGTTGCTAGATCCATGACGCCACCCCGAAATCGCCTGCCGCGACCGTCCCGCAGCCGGATGTCGGCCTAGGCTCGGGACGACGTTATCCGGGGGGCCTTGAACGAAGCGTTAAGGTTGAGGGCTTGTTCAGCTTCGCGCCTGCGCTAAAGGTGCTTCATGTCGCTCATCTCCATCTATGCCCGCGTTCTCGGCGAACTCGGCCCCGAGCGTCGGCTGGGGCTGATCCTGGCCTTCGCCAACATCCTGCTCGCCGCGGCGTCCTTCGCCGAGCCGATGCTCTTCGGCGCGCTGATCGACAAGCTCTCGAACGTTCAGGGCGCGGGGCAGAAGCTGAGCTGGGGCGATATCGGGCCGCTGATCCTGGCCTGGGTCGGCTTCGGGCTGTTCACCATCGGCGCCAGCGTCTTCGTCTCGCTGCATTCCGACCGGCTCGCGCATCGGCGGCGCCTGGCGGTGATGGCGAATTTCTTCGAGCACGCGCTCAGCCTGCCGCTGGCCTATCACACGCAGACCCATTCCGGGCGCGTGCTCAAGGTCATGCTCGACGGCACCAGCGGC
>NZ_JAUXYO010000197.1 GCF_030694325.1 Allobosea sp.
CGAAGCGGAGATCCGGGATCCATTCCTGAACTGTTCCGGAATGGGTCCCGGGTCACCCTGCGGGCACCCGGGACGACTCGCGTTTCAAGTTGGCCCTCAGCCGCGGCTGGCGGTGCAGACGATCTCGATCAGCGCGCCGCCGAGATCGGCGACGCCGACGGTCGCGCGGGTCGGCAGCGCGTCGCCGAAGAAGCTGGTCCAGACCGGGTCCATCTCCTTCTTGCCCGGCAGATCGGTGACGAAGATCGTCGCGGCGACGATCGCCTTGCGGTCGAGCCCGACCTCGCCGAGATAGCCCTCGATCTTGGTCAGGATGTTCTGGGTCTGCGGGCCCATCGACTGGGTGATGTCGTCGGCGATGCAGCCGCCGACGAAGACGAGATTGCCGGCCTCGACGACGCGGTTCTGGATCGGGGTCTTGATGTGGCGCTTGATGGTCATGGTCTTCTCTCCTGGGGTGAACGATGAACTGGGTGGGGCCCGCGAGCCCTCATCCTTCGAGACGCCGCTTCGCGGCTCCTCAGGATGAGGGCTGAGGGGTGCGGATGAGGCGATCACGGCTGCGCTGACACAGCAAACCGTGCGATGCCGAGCCCGTCGATCGGGACGTTGCTCGATCCGGTGGCGATGATCTCGGCCATCACGGCCCCGGCGCCCGGCCCGAGCTGGAAGCCATGGGCCGAGAAGCCGAACTGGTGGTAGACGCCCTCGTGCCGGGCGCTCCTGCCGAAAACGGGCAGATCGTCGGGCATGCGGGCCTCGATGCCGGCCCAGGCGCGCAGGATCGGTGCGCCGCGCATGATCGGAAACAGATCCCAGACGGTCTTGGCGTTGGTGGCGAGCTTGCCCCAGTCGAGCACGGTGCGGTTCTCGTCGCGAATGGCGCGGCCGAGATAGCCGCCGCCGATCAGCACGGTGCCGTTCTCGAACTGCTTGAAGGAGAGCTTGCGCTTGCGCAGGATCACCACCGGCTTGATGAAGGCCGGCATCCGCGCCGTGATCATCAGCATCGGCGCGATGACCTCGAGCGGCACCGGCTCAGCCAGATCAGCCGCGATCCGGTCGGCCCAGGCGCCGGCGGCATTGACGATGCGGGAGCTGTGGAAGGCGCCGTGATCGGTCTCGACGCGCCAGTTGGCGCCATCGCGGGCGACGCGGGTGACGCGCACGCCCTCCCGGATGTCGGCACCGAGGCTTTGCGCCTTGCGCTTGAAGGCCTGCGTCGCGCGTAACGGGATCGCCGCGCCGTCGCGGCGCGAAACGACGCCGCCGGGGCAGGCGTCGGAGACCGCGGGTACGAGGCGGCGCAGTTCGGCCGCGTCGATCAGCTCCTCATGGTGGAAGCCGCGTAGCGTCAGGTCATCGACGCGGGCACGGCAGTTGCCGAGGTCTTCCTCGTCCTCCGCGACCAGCACCTGGCCGTCGGAGGTGAAGCCGCAATCGTCGTCGACCAGGTCCTCGATGCGGTGCCAGAGCGCCATCGAGGTGTTGGAGAGCGGGATCTCCGCGACATGGCGGGCGAGCTGGCGCACGCCGCCGGCATTGACGCCGGAGGCATGGCGCCCGGCATGGTCCTTCTCGATCAGGATGACCGAGAGCCCGCGCATCGCGCAATGCATCGCCGTCGAGCAGCCATGGATGCCGCCGCCGATGACGATGACGTCGGCGCTGCGGCGCGCCTCGCTCACCGCACCACCGCTTTGATAGCGGCGTCCGTCGGCGGCAGCGCCGCCAGTTCGGCCAGCGTCACCGGCTTCACCGGCGGACGCAGCCGGTAATAGCCGGTCTCCTCGGCCGAGACGCCGCGCTCCTGCGCGATCAGCTCGACCACGGTCGGGCCGCAGAGACGGCCCTGGCAGGGGCCCATGCCGCAGCGCAGGAAGGCCTTCATCTGGTTGGGGCCGGTGACGCCGAGGCGCCGCGCCGTGTCGCGGATCTGCCCCGCCGTGACCTCCTCGCAGCGGCAGACGATGGTCTCGTCCGCCGGGGGCGCGAGGAATTGCGGGGCCGGACGATAGAGCAGGTCGAGGAAGCGGCGGCCGCGCAGGCTGCGGGCGAGTTCGGCCTGAGTGGGTGCGGCCTTTTCGTTGCGCTCCGCCTCCGAGAGCCGCCCGAGCCGGCGCGCGGCGTCGAGCGCCGCGATCTCGCCGCGCAGTGCCGCGCTCTCGGCTCCGCCGATCCCCGCCCCGTCGCCGGCGATGGCGATGCCGGGGATCGAGGAGGCGAACCAGTCGTCCACCGTCGGCGTCCAGCAATGCTGGACCGTGTCGAAATGCTGCGCGCAGCCGGCGGCGTTCGCGAGGTTGATGCCGGGGATGACACCCTGGTGCAGCAGGAGCGCGTCGCAGGGGATGGTCTCGCTCGCCCCGCCACGGGTGACCGTCACGCCCGTGAGCTTGTCCGAACCTCCGGCCGCCAGCGCGGTGACGCCGGTCTTGAAGGGCAGCCTGCCGCGCGCCGCCGCCATCAGCTTCAGCCCCTTGGCGAGATAGGGCGAGCGCAGGAAGCCGGGAAACGCCGCGATGGCGGCGAGCCAGTTGCGGCGCGGCGTGGTGTCCAGCACCGCGACGATGTTGGCGCCCGCCGCCGCGAGCTGGCCGGCGAGCAGATAGAGCAACGGGCCGCAGCCGGCGATGACGGTGCGGCCGCTCGGCACCAGGCCCGAGGCCTTGAGCGCGATCTGGGCCGCGCCCGCGGTCATCACGCCCGGCAGGGTCCAGCCCGGAATCGGGAAGGGCCGCTCCTGCGCACCTGTCGCCAGGATGACCTGACCGGCGGCGATCAGCCGGGCCTGGCCTCCGAGCGAGAGGCCGAGCTCGAAGCCGCCGGCTTCGTCGGGCGCGACAGACCAGACGGTGCAGCCCGGCGCATAGGCGGCGTTCGTCGGCCTGAGCCGATCGACCAGCGCCCCGCCTTTCCAGTAATCCTCGCCCAGCACGGCTCGCTTCGTCACCGGCGTCGTGGTGATGGCGCGGTAGATCTGGCCGCCGGGTGCGGGGTTCTCGTCGGCCAGCAGCACGGAAAGGCCGAGTTCGGCCGCGCGCGAAGCGGCCGCGAGCCCGGCCGGGCCGGCGCCGACCACGGCGATGTCGTAATGCTCGGCGACCTGGCCGATCGTCTCGATCGTGATCATGACTAGCCCCCGTCGGGATGGCGGCGCCCGGCCTGGGTCTCGATCCGCATGCCCTCGCGCAGGGGCACGAGGCAGCCCTGGCGGTTGCCGACGCCGTCGATGACGACGAGGCATTCGAAGCAGACGCCCATCATGCAATAGGGCCCGCGGTCGGCGCCCGAGACCGGTGTCTGGCGGCAGGCCTGGATGCCGTTGGCGAGCAGCGCCGCCGCGACCGTGTCGCCGGCGCGCGCCGTCAGGGCGCGCCCGTCGAAGGTGAAGCCGAGCGCCTCGGCCGGCTTCGCCTCATGCATGAGCCGGAACATGGAACCTCCGTGCGGAAAAGGCATCGAGCGTGTCCGGCAGCCCCCCTGCGAGAATGGCGGGGGCGAGCGTCAGGACATGGTTGGCGGCGAGCGTCACGCCGGAATGGCAGGTGACGACGAAGGCGCCGGGATGGCTGAGCGACTGGTCGTAGATCGGGAAGCCGTCCGGGCTCATCACCCGCAGCGCCGACCAGGAGCGCACCACGTTCAAGCCCGCCAGCCGCGGGAACATGCGGACCGCGCGCTCGGCCATGACCGAGAGGATCGGCTGACCGACGACGGTGTCGAAGCCGCGATCCTCCTGGCTGTCGCCGATCATGATGCCGCCCTCGTCGGTCTGGCGGATCGTCACCATCGGGTTGTGCAGGAAGGCATCCGTCTTCTCGGTGACGATGATCTGGCCCTTGCTCGGCTTCACCGGCGCATCAAGCCCGACCATGGGCGCGAGCCGCGCATTGCCGAGGCCGGCCGCCAGCACGACCTTGCCGGCCGCGATCTCGCCGAAAGCGCCCTTCAGCCGGAAGCCGCCCGCGTCCGAGGTGATGCTGTCGACCGTGCAGTTGGGGCGATAGTCGACCCCGCGGCGCGCGCTGGCGTCGCGCAGCGCCCGGAACAGCTTGAGCGAATTCACATGGCCGTCGAGCGGGCTGTAGACCGAGCCGACCACATCCTTCCCGATGTCGGGCAGGCGGCGCTTCGTCTCGTCATGGTCGAGGATCTCATAGGGGAAGTCGCTCAGCGACATCTGGTTGTGCAGCCGCTGCATGGTCTGGCGGCGCTGCTCCAGTTCGGCCTCGGACAGGCAGAGCATGAAGCCGCCGGGCTGGCTGTGGGCGACATCGATGCCGGTGTCCTCGTGCAGCACGCGGGCGAGAGCGTGCCATTGCTCGGCCGACCGGCGCGACCACATCGCGTAGTCCGGCATGCCCAGCCCCTTGGACTGGACCCAGACCAGAGCGAAGTTCCCCCGCGAGGCGCGGAAGGCGACGTCGCCCTCGTCGAGGACGGTGACGCGGGCGCCGCCGCGCGCCAGGCCGAGCGCCATGGCGCCGCCGACGACCCCGCCGCCGACCACGACGATGTCGGTTTCGGAATTCCCGTTCTGAACCGTCACGGCTCTCAGCCCTTTCCGGATCCGACGAAGAGGCGGTCGAGCCCGAACAGCCGGTCGAGCGCGAAGAGCAGGATCGCGGTCATGGCGATGAGGCAGGCGGAGACGGCCGCGATCAGCGGATCGATGTTGTCCTGGATGTAGAGGAACATGCGCACCGGCAGCGTCACGGTGGCCGGCGAGGCGATGAACACCGTCATCGTGACCTCGTCGAAGGAGTTGATCGCCGCCAAGAGCCAGCCGGAGACGACACCCGGCAGGATCAGCGGCAGCGTCACCCGGCGGAAGACCGTGGCCGTGCCGGCGCCGAGCGAGATCGCGGCATGCTCGATGCGGCGGTCGATGCCATAGGAGGCTGCCAGGACGAGACGCAGCGCGAAGGGGATGACCACGATGATGTGGCTCAGCACCAGCCCGACGAAGGTGCCGGAGATGCCGATCTGCGTGAAGAAGCGCAGGAAGGCGATGCCGAGCACGACATGCGGCACCATCAGCGGCGACATGAACAGCGCCGTGATCGCCTCGCGTCCGGGGAAGCGGTAGCGTGCGATGGCGAGCGCGGCCGGCACCGCAAGCATGATCGCGATGGTCGAGGACAAAGCCGCCAGCCAGAGCGAGTCGCGGAAGGCGCGGATGAACTCAGGGTAATCGAAGATCGCCCTGAACCAGCGCAGACTCGGGCCGCGCGTCGGCAGCGAGAGATAGCCCTCGGGCGTGAAGGCGACGACGCAGACGATCAGCAGCGGCGCCAGCATGAAGATGACGAAGAGCCCGTGGAAGATCAGGGCGAGTGGGCCGTTGCGCCTCATGAGCGGCGGCCCCCGGCCTGGTGCGGCCCGTCCAGCTCGACGTCATCCCGGGTGACCGAAGGGAGACCCGGGATCCATGCCGGAACCTCTCCGGCTAGCGTTCCGGAATGGATCCCGGGTCTGCGCTGCGCTCCGCCCAGGATGACGGCGTGTGTAACCAGTGCGGGGAGATGCGGGGCGATCATTCGAACACCTGTGCGTAGCGGCGCTCGATCAGGCGGTTGGAGCCGACGGTGATCAGCACGAGCGCGACGAGCAGCAGCGTCGCCACCGCGGCGCCGAGCGGCCAGTTCAGCGTGTTCAGGAACTCGTCATAGGCGAGCGTCGAGGCGACCTTCAGCCGGCGCCCGCCGATGATCGCAGGCGAGGCGAAGGCGCTCGCCGCCAGGGCGAAGACGATGATCGAGCCCGAGAGAATGCCCGGCACGATCTGCGGCAGGATCACACGTCGCCAGATCGTGATGCGGCCGGCGCCGAGCGAGAGCGCCGCATTCTCGATCTGCGGGTCGAGCCGCTGCAGCGAGGCCCAGACCGCGAGGATCATGAAGGGGATCAGCACATGGATCAGCGCGATGACGACGCCGGTCTCGGTGAACATGAATTCGAGCGGCGTCTTGATCAGGCCGAGCGCGATCAGGCCCTGATTGACGAGCCCGGTCGAGCCCAGCAGCAGGGCCCAGCCCAGCGTCCGCGCCACGACCGAGACCAAAAGCGGGCCGATGATCACGAGCAGGAAGGCGCTGCGCCAGGCCGGCGACATCCGGTTGAGGATATAGGCCTCGGGGACGCCGATGAGGATCGCCGCCAGCGTCACGAGGAAAGCGATGCGGAAGGTCCGCATGAAGATTTCGAAGAAGTAGGAATCGGTGAAGACCTCGATCCAGTTCTTCAGCGTGAATTCCGGGACGATGCCCTTGTACTGCCCCCAATCGTAGAAGGAGAGCAGCACGGTCATTCCCAGCGGGATGATCACCAGCCCGAGGAAGACCAGCAGCGCCGGCCCGGTCAGCAGGAAGGGCGCGTTGCGCTGCGTGACGAGGCCGCTCATGCCGCCGCTCCCGCGGGCAGCACGGCCGCGTCGGCGGCCGAGAACCGCAGCCGCACCGTCTCGCCCTCGCCCGGCACAGCCGCGCCGTCATTGCCGCGCATCAGGGTCAGCGCGCCGGCGGCGCTCTCGGCGCTGAACTGCCAGTGCGCCCCCTGGAAGATGCGGCCGGTGATGCGGGCCTCGAGGCCGGGCTCGCCGGCTTGTGCGAAGGTCAGGCGCTCGGGCCTGACGGCGAGCAGCAGCGGCCCCTTGCCGGCGCCCGGCAACGGCATGACGAGGCCTCCGACGGTGACCGTGCCCTCCCCGTCGCCGGTGGCGGCGAGCACATTGGTCTTGCCGAGGAAGCTCGCGACGAAGGCGCTGGCCGGCCGGTCATAGACCTCATGCGGCGCGCCGATCTGCTCGATGCGGCCCTGGTTCATCAGCACGATGCGGTCCGAGAGCGCCATCGCCTCGTGCTGGTCGTGGGTGACGAGGATCGTGGTGGTGCCGATCGAGCGCTGGATCTGACGCAGTTCGCCCTGCATCTCCTCGCGCAGCTTGGCGTCGAGGTTGGAAAGCGGCTCGTCGAGCAGGAGCAGCGCCGGCTTGATCACCAGGGCGCGGGCCAGCGCCACGCGCTGCTGCTGGCCGCCCGACATGCGGCGCGGATAGCGGTCGGCGAAGCCCTTGAGGCCGACGAGTTCCATCGCCTCCAGCGTGCGCCTGTCGCGATCGGCTTTTGGCACGTCGCGCATCTCGAGCCCGAAGGCGATGTTCTCCGCGACCGTCATGTGCGGAAACAGCGCATAGCTCTGGAAGACGATGCCGAGACCGCGCTTGTTGGGCGCGACCGAGACGAGATCGGTGCCGTCGAGCCGGATGCCGCCGCCATCGACCTCGACGAAGCCGGCGATCATCTGCAGTGTCGTGGTCTTGCCGCAGCCCGACGGGCCGAGCAGCGAAACGAATTCGCCGCGCCCGACGGAGAGGTTCATGGCGTCGACGGCGGTGAAGCCGCCGAAGCGCGTGGTCAGGCCATCGAGAACGAGATGGGACATGGGTGTCTTGCTGATTTCGTGAATGAGGTCGCGGAAGCACGCCCGTCATCCCGGGCTTGACCCGGGATCCATCCTAGGACGCGACGCGCCCTGTGATGGATCCCGGATCTCCGCTTCGCTGCGTCCGGGATGACGGTGAGGTTCGTGAGCGAACCGACCTTACCGCTCGATCTCGCGGTTCCAGCGCCTCGTCCATTCCTCGCGCTTGGCGTTGGCGATGTCCCAGTCGACGGCTTTGAGCTGCTTCACCTCGTCGCCATAGGGCAGGCCCTTCTGCTCGTCCTTGGTCAGCGTCACGGTCGTGTTGGCGGGGCCGAAGCCGGCGCCGACCGCCATGATCTTCTGGATCGCAGGCGAGAGCATGAACTGGATGAAGGCGTTGGCCTCGGCCGGGTTCTTGGCGCCTTCGACCGGGCAGGCGGCCACGCCGAGCGCGAAGCTGCCTTCCTTCGGATAGACGAACTCGACCGGGAAGCCGGTATCGGCGAAGGCCTTGACGCGACCGGAGCCCCAGACGCCCATGACGGCCTGGCCGTTCTGGAACAGTTCGGTCATCTTCGCCGGCGACGGCTCATAGGCGATGATGTTGGGGTTGATCTCGTCCTTGAAGGTCTTGAAGCCCGGCTCGATATTGGCCTCGCCGCCGCCGCCGATCTGCGCCATCGCGATCAGGGCGTGCAGGCCGTAGGTGTTGTTGATCGGCGGGGTGACGATCTTCTTGCCATAGGTCTTCGACTTCAGGTCGTTCCAGGAAGTCGGCGCCGGCCACTTGTTCTCGGCGAAGACCTTGGTGTTGTAGAACAGGCCCGTGGCGACCAGGCCGAGGCCGACGCCCTTGTTGGACTTGAACTTCATCACCGGGGCGACGTCCTTGTAGACGGGGCCGTCGGTCAGCGTGCCGCAGAAGCCGAGCGCGACCGCCTGGTAGGCCGGGCCGTCATCGACGATGGCGACGTCGATCTGCTGGTTGCCCTTCTGGGCCTGGAGCTTGGCGAGGGTGTCGGTGGAATTGCCGGCGACGTATTCGATCTTGACGTTGGCCTGCTTCTCGAAGACCGGAATGACCTCCTTGCGCATGGTCTGCTCGTAGGAGCCGCCATAGCCGGCGACATACATCGTCTTCTGCTGCGCCATGGCCGCACCGGACGTCGCCAGCGCCGTCGTCGTCAGCAGCAATCCGACCCAAGAGAACTTCATGAACCCCTCCTCATTTTTGCGAGTGATCCGTGAAGGTTCTGCGACAGATTGTAACGGGTCAAATCGAATGATTCGCGCAATCCATACTCAAATGTTATGAATCGGCTTTGTGCTTGGAAAGCCATGCTGAATCCCCGCCAGATCGAAGCCTTTCGAACCGTGATCGTCACCGGCGGCGTGACTTCGGCGGCAAAGGCGCTGAATATCAGCCAGCCCGCCGTGACGCGATTGATCCATGATCTGCAGTATGTGCTCGGTCTGACGCTGTTCGAGCGGCGCGGAACGCGGTTGGTGCCGACCAACGAAGCGCTGTCGTTATACCGCGAGGTCGAGCGGCAGTTCGTCGGGCTCGAGCAGATCGAGAACACCGCCCGCAACCTGCGCGAGGGGCTGTCGGGCAGCCTGCGGATCGCGGCCCTGCCGACCTTCAACGTCGGATTCCTGCCGCGGCTGGTGGCCGCCTATATGAAGGACAAGCCGGGTCTCGAAATCGCGATCTACGGCAGCATCTCCTCGCAGGTGGTCGACTGGGTCGCGACCGGTTTCTGCGACATCGGCTTCGCGCAGTATCCGCTCGATTTCCCGCATATCGATGTGGAGCAGTTGCCCTCCGTGCCGGCCGTGGCCGTGCTGCCGGAGGGCCACCGCCTCTGCGAGAAGGCCGTCCTCGAGCCGCTGGATTTCATCGGCGAGCCCTTCGTCTCGCTCGCCGGCTCGACGCAGTGGCGCTACCGGACCGACGCCCTGTTCTCGGCCGCGCGGGTCACGCGGCCGATCAAGGTCGAGACGCCGCTGTCGATGATCGCCTGCTCGCTGGTGGCGTCGGGGGCCGGTGTGGGAATCGTCGATCCCTACACGGCGGCGGAGTATCGCGGCCGGGGCATCGTCACCCGCCCCTTCCGCCCGGAGGTGCTCTACGACATCGGCGTGGTCTGGCCGGCGGGGCGGTTCCGCTCGCCACTGGCGCTGGGGTTCGTCGAGACGGTGACGGCAGCGATCCGCGCGTTGGCCGCCGCCAGCGAGCAGAGTACGCCTCAGTAGGCGGCGCGCGGATGCGGGCCGGTGGCGACGTCGACGACGCGCTTGCGCTCGACCTCGACCGGCTTGTCCCAGCCCCCGCCCAGCGCCTTGTTGAGCGAAACGAAGTTGGAGGTCGCGGCGATGCGGCTCTGCAGCAGCGTGTCCTCGGCGCTGTAGAGCGAGCGCTCGGCGTCGAGCACGTCGAGGAAGCTCGCCGAGCCTGACTGGTAGAGCGTGCGCGAGAGCCTGGCCGCCTCGCGATAGGAGGTGGCGGCGGCCGAGAGCTTTCCGGCGCGCTGGCGCTCCTTGGCGAGGTTGACCAGCGAATTCTCGACATCCTGCAGCGCGGTCAGAACCGCAAGCCGCAGTGCCGCGTCGGACTGGTCGCGCTGCGCCTCCGCGACCTCGACGGCCGCGCGCAATTCGCCGCCATTGAAGATCGGCACGCTCAAGGTCGGGCCGAAGGACCAGCCGATCGAGGAGTTCTTGGCGAGGTCGCCGGTCTTCAGCGCAGTCGTGCTGATGGCTCCGGTCAGGCTGACGCTCGGATAGAGCGCCGCTTCCGCCTGGCCGATCCTGGCCGTCGACTGGGCGAGCTGGCGCTCGGCGCGGCGGACGTCGGGGCGGTTGACGAGCACATCCGCGGGGATGCCGGCCGGCGGCGTCCCGCGCGCGGCGGGGATGGGACCGCCGGCACCGAGGAGGCCGGCGAGCGCGGTCGGCGCCTCGCCGGTCAGGATGCCGAGCTGGTGCAGGCTCTGCGCATAGGAGGCCTCGAGCGTCGGGATCGCGGCCTCGGTCGTCGCGGCCTGGGCGGCGGCGCGCTCCGCGTCCAGGGCCGAGGCTGTGCCGGCGGTGAAGCGGTTGCGCGTCAGCCGCTCGGTCTCGCGCTGGGAGGCGGCGGTGCGACGGGCGAGCGCGATGCGCGCCTGCGCGCCACGGGCTTCGGTGTAGTTGGTCGCGACATCGCCGATCAGCGTCAGCAGGGTCGCGCGCAGATCCTCGTCGGCGGCATCGACGCCATAGGTCGCCGCCTCGACATTGCGGTAGTTCGCGCCGAAGAGATCGAGCTCGAAGCTCGCATCGAAACCGGCCTGATACAGGCTGGAGGTGATGTTGGAGCCGCTCGAGGAGGTCGCGGCGGAGGAGCGCGAGCGCGTCGCCGAGCCCTGGCCGTCGAGCTGCGGCAAGAGCGCGCCGATCGCCTGGCGGCGGGTGGCGCGGGCCTCGCGGATGCGCGCCTTGGCGGAGGCGACGTCGAGATTGCCGGCGACCGCGCGCTCGACGATCTCGTTCAGCCGGCGATCGCCGAGCTTCTTCCACCAGCCGCCGAGCTTGGCCGCATCGAGCGGCCTGGCCGTCTTCGGCGCATTGCCCCACTGCCCGGGCAGCAACTGGCCGGGCGTCGCGTAATCCGGTCCGACTGCGCAGCCGGCGATCGTCATCGCGACGAGGCCGATGCCGGCCCAGCGGGCGAGGCCGGCGAGAGGCGTCTTGGTCATCCGTGTCATCTCAATGCGCCTCGATGGTCGCCTCGGCCGGCTTTGCGGCCGGCGCCTTGCGCCAGCGCCGCACCGTTCCGGCGACGATGACATAGAGCAGCGGCACGAAGAACACGCCGAGCACGGTGGCGGCGATCATGCCGCCCATGACGCCGATGCCGATCGCGTTCTGGCTGCCGGAGCCCGCGCCGGTCGCGATCGCCAGCGGCAGCACGCCGAGGATGAAGGCGAAGGAGGTCATCAGGATCGGGCGCAGGCGCTGGCGGGCGGCATCGACCGTCGCCTCGACCAGGCTCTTGCCGGCCGCCTCCTGCTCGATCGCGAATTCGACGATCAGGATCGCGTTCTTGGCCGCCAGGCCGATGGTGGTGAGCAGGCCGACCTTGAAATAGACGTCGTTGCTCTGGCCGAAGAGCGTCGCCGCGGCGAGCGCGCCGAAGATGCCGATCGGCACCGAGAGCATCACCGCGAACGGCACCGACCAACTCTCGTAGAGCGCCGCGAGGCAGAGGAACACGACCAGCATGGCCAGCGCATAGAGCGCCGTCGCCTGGCTGCCCGAGAGCCGCTCCTGATAGGACAGGCCGGTCCATTCATGGTTGAAGCCGGCCGGCAGCTTCTGGGCGATGGCATCGATCTGGTCCATCGCCGCGCCGGAGCTGATGCCGGCGGCCGCCGCGCCCTGGATGTTGACGGCCGAGGCGCCGTTGTAGCGCTCGAGCCGCGGCGAGCCATAGGTCCAGTGGCCCGTGGCGAAGGCCGAGAACGGCACCATCGCGCCGCCGCTGTTGCGGACATACCAGCGGCCGATATCCTCCGGCTGCATCCGGAACGGCGCATCGGACTGGACATAGACCGATTTCACGCGGCCGCGGTCGATGAAGTCGTTGACATAGGCCGAGCCCCAGGCGGTCGAGAGCGTGGTGTTGATGTCGCCGAGCGAGAGGGTGAGCGCGCTCGCCTTCTCCTGGTCGATCTCGACGGCGTATTGCGGCGTGTCCTCCTGGCCGTTGGGGCGCGTGCCTGTCAGCGACGGATTCTGCGCGGCCATGCCGAGCAGCTGGTTGCGCACCTCCATCAGCCGGGCATGGCCGGCGCCGGCGACGTCCTGCAGGTAGAATTCGAAGCCGGCGCTGTTGCCGAAGCCCTGGATCGAGGGCGGGGCGAGCGCGAAGACCATGCCGTCCTTGATGCCGCGGAAGGCGCCCATGGCGCGCCCCGCGACAGCCTGGGCGGTGGCCTGCTTGCCGACGCGCTCCTCGAAAGGCTTGAGCCGGACGAAGGCGATGCCGACATTCTGGCCCGCGCCGCTGAAGCTGAAGCCGGTCACCGTCAGCACCCCCTCGACGAGGTCCTTTTCCTGCTCCTGGTAATGCCGCCGGACCTGGTCGAGCACGGCGAGCGTGCGGTCCTGCGTCGCGCCCGCGGGCAGCTGGACGATGGTGAAGAGGACGCCCTGGTCCTCGTCGGGCAGGAAGGAGGTGGGCAGCCGCGCGAACAGATAGGCCATGCCGCCGCCGATCAGCAGGAAGACCAGCATGAAGCGCATCGGCCGCGCGATCATGCCGGCGACGCCGGCCGCATAGCCGTTCAGCGTCTTGTCGAAGCCGCGGTTGAACCAGCCGAAGGGGCCGGTGCGCGCGGCATGCTCGCCGGCGGGCTTGAGCATGGTGGCGCAGAGCGCCGGCGTCAGGATCAGCGCCGTGACGACCGACAGCGCCATCGCGGTGACGATGGTGATCGAGAACTGCCGGTAGATGATGCCGACCGAGCCGCCGAAGAACGCCATCGGCACGAAGACCGCCGAGAGCACGGTGGCGATGCCGATCAGCGCGCCGGTGATCTCGCCCATCGACTTGATGGTCGCCTCCTTGGGCAAGAGCTTCTCCTCCTGCATCACGCGCTCGACGTTCTCGACGACGACGATGGCGTCGTCGACGAGCAGGCCGATGGCGAGCACCATCGCAAACATGGTCAGCGTGTTGACGGAGTAGCCGGCCACCGCGAGCACACCGAAGGTGCCGAGCAGCACGACCGGGACGGTGATCATCGGGATCAGCGTCGCGCGGAAATTCTGCAGGAAGACGTACATCACGATGAAGACGAGGATGATCGCCTCGAACAGCGTGTGGACGACCTTCTCGATCGAGACCTGCACGAAGGGCGTGGTGTCGAAGGGATAGACGACGTCGATGCCCTCGGGCAGCGTCGGCTTGAGGCGGTCGATCGTCGCCTTCACCGCCGCGGCGGTGTTGAGCGCATTGGCGCCGGTGGCGAGATTGACCGCGAGACCGGTCGCGGGCGAGCCGTTGTAGCGGGTGGCGGTGGTGTAGTCCTTGGCGCCGAGCTCGACGCGGGCGACGTCGTTCAGCCGCACGATCGAGCCCGACGAGCCGCTCTTGAGGATGATGTTCTCGAACTGCCCGACGGTCTGGAGGCGGCTGACGGCGGTGACGGTGGCGTTGAGTTGCTGGCCCCTGACCTGGGGCAGGCCGCCGAGCTGGCCGGCCGAGACTTGGACGTTCTGGGCCTGGATCGCCGTGACCACGTCGCTCGGCATCAGCGCGTATTTCTGCAGCCGGTCGGGATCGAGCCAGATCCGCATCGCATAGCCCGCGCCGAAGAGCTGGGTCGAGCCGACGCCCGGCACGCGCTTGAGCGTGTCGTTGAGGGTGGAATCGACATAATCGGCGAGGTCGTTGGTAGACATCCGCCCGTCGCGCGAGACGAAGGCGGCGACCATCAGGAAGCCGCTCGAGGCCTTGGCGACGGTGATGCCGGTGTTCTGCACGGTCTGGGGCAATTGCGCGGTGACGAGCTGCAGCTTGTTCTGCACCTGCATCTGCGCGACGTCCGGGTCGGCGCCGCTGGTGAAGGTCAGCGTGATCGTCGCCTGGCCCGAGGAGGTCGAGGTCGCCGACATGTATTGCAGGTTGTCGACGCCGGTCATGCCCTGCTCGATGACCTTCGTCACCGAATTCTCGACCGTCTGGGCGTCGGCACCGGGATAGCTCGCGCTGATGCTGACGGTCGTCGGCGCGATCTGCGGGTATTGCGAGACCGGCAGGGTGCGCAGGGCGAGCAGGCCCGCCAGCATGATGACGATGGCCACGACCCAGGCAAAGATCGGGCGCTCGATGAAGAAACGGGACATGGCGCTCAGTTCTTCGCGGTCTGGCCGGGAGCCTGGCCGGCCGGCAGCGCGGCCTGGCGGTTGGCGGCCTTGAGCTCGCCGCTGGCCTCGTCGATCGTGACCTCGTTGCCGGTCACGGCCTGGCCGGCGCGCACGAGCTGGGCGCCCTCAACGATGACGCGGTCGCCGTCCTTCACGCCCTGCTCGACCAGCCAGTTGTTGCCGACATTGCGCGACGTCGCGAGCACGCGCTCCTCGACCTTGCCATCGGCCCCGACGAACTTCGCCGTCGCCTCGCCCTTCGTGTTGCGGCCGACGGCGCGCTGCGGGACCAGGAAGCTGTTCTCGGCGATGCCTTCCTGGATGACGGCGCGCACGAACATGCCGGGCAGCAGGAGGCGGTCGGGATTGGGGAATTCGGCCCGCACCGTGAAGGTGCCGGTGGTCTCGTCGACATTGGCCTCGGCGAATTCGAGCTTGCCGCTCTGCGCGTATTCGGCACCGGTATCGAGCTTGAGCTTCACCGCGACGTTCGGCCCGGTGAAACGCAGCCGCCCCTCGGCCACCGCGCTGCGGAACTTCAGCAGGTTGGTGCTGGACTGGATGACGTCGACATTGATCGGGTGGAGCTGCCGGATCGTGGTCAGGGCCGTGGTCTGGTTGGCGGTCACCAGCGCGCCGGGCGTCAGCGTCGAGCGGTCGACGCGGCCGCCGATCGGTGCGGTGACCTTGGTGAAGCCGAGATTGATGCGGGCCGTATCGAGGCTCGCTCGGGCGGAGGCGACATCGGCCCGGGCCTGGGCGAGCGCGGCGACGGCATCGTCGTTTTCCTGCTTGCTGATGGCGTTCTGGCGGATCAGGTCGCGATAGCGGTCGACCTTGGCCTGGGCGTTTGGCACCGCGGCTTCGGCACGGGCGAGCGCGGCTTCGGCACTGTCGAGCGCCGCCTGATAGGGGGCGGGGTCGATCTCGTAGAGCAGATCGCCGGCCTTGACCTCGCTGCCCTCGCGGAACAGGCGCGTCTTGACGAGACCGCCGACCTGCGGGCGCACCTCGGCGACGAGGCTCGCGGCGACGCGGCCGGGCAATTCGGCGCTGATGGCGACGGGTTTCGACCGTAGCACGACCACGCTGACCTGAGCCTGGGGCTGGGGCGGCGGTGCGGCGGCCTTCTCGCTATTGCAGCCGGACAGAGCGATGCCGAGCACGGCGGCCCCTGCGAGGAGCATCGGCCGAACGGGGACGGAGCGGTGACGGGACATGCGGTGTCTCTTTTTGGAAACTCTTGGGTTTCTTAACGCTTGATTTCTCGGGCTGTCAAACCCAAAGATGTTTCCCGGGAGTGACGGTTAATGATTGATCACGATATTCGGGCGGGCGATGGCGGGCCGGTGCGAGCCCGCGGACGGCCCAAGCAGCGACCCGATTCCGAAGAGCGCCAGCGTATCCTCGCCATCGCCTGCGAGCTTTTTCTCGATGTCGGATATGGCGGCACAACGATGGATGCGGTGGCCGCGCGCTGCGGCATTTCGAAGAAGACGCTCTACCGCCTGTTCCCGGCCAAGATCGACCTGTTCAAGGCGATGGTCGCCGACCACCGGCGCACCATGCTCGCCCTGCCGCGCCCCGACGATGGACTTCCGCCGGCCGAGGCGCTGGCAGCGATCTTCAGGCTGGAGATCGATGAAGCCGAGAACCGCGAGCGCCTCGCCTTCATCCGCCTCGCGCTGGCCGATGCCGGCCGCTATCCGGAGATCGGCGAGGCCATCGCGCTGGAAGGTGCGCAGGCGGCGCTGCAGCTGCTGGCGGAATGGCTCGGCGAGCAGCAGGCGCGCGGCGTGCTGCGGCCCTTCCCGCCGCAAGCCGCGGCCCGCATGCTGATGGACATGGTGTTCGGCGTTCTGGTGAAACGCTACCCGGGCGACTCGCTTCTCAGCAGCGAGCAGCGGATCGGCCATGCCCGGCGCTGCATCGAGGTTTTCCTGACGGGGCTGGGCGAGCGGCCGAAGGCCGCCTGACCATGCCGCCGCGGGCC
>NZ_JAUXYO010000199.1 GCF_030694325.1 Allobosea sp.
GTGTCCTTGGTGAAGGCGTCGATGACCGGGTTGAGCAAAGCCGGCTCGCGCGTCGTGTAGAGGTTGACGGTCTGGGCCAGGGCCGGTGCGGCCAGCAGGCAGGAGGCGAGCGCCAGAGCGGACAGACGGGTCGCGTGGATCATGATGGTGCTCCTTCGGGTTCAAAGCCCGTTTCTTCGCGTTGCGTCAGGAGCGGTAGTGAGGGGCAACGCGATCGTCAACCAAAAACCCTGTCAAAACAGAGGCTTAGACATTTTCAAAACTGCGTGGTGTTTTGATGGTTTCTAAACAGAGACCACCGGATCGGGCCGAAACGCGGGCCTCATGACGATCAGTCCTGCACGACCAGCGAGATCATCCGGACGGGGCCGCGGCGCAGCGGATCGAGCGAGCCGCGCAGGACGAAGCGGTCGGCATCGCTGGCGAGGCCGTCGTCCCGCAGGCTCGCCTCGCGCAGCAGCATCTGCCGGCGCACGCCGCGCGCCTGAGCCTCCAGGCGGGAGATGCCGACGCGCTCGTCGATCTCGCGGCGCTGGCTCTTGGAGAGTTCGCCGGCGCTGCGGAAATCGCGGAAGTCGCGCGGGCTGTAGGGAAAGCGCGACCCCCCGACGAAGGTGCGGACCTTGCCGTCGAGCACGACGCTGTCGCCGGGGCGCAGGGTGAAGTCGCGCAGCAGGGAGACGCGGCGCTCGCCCGCCTGGACGATGGCGGGCCGGCAGGCGGCGGCGTCGCGCGTGGTCTCGTGGCTGTAGGCCATGGGCAGGGCGCGATAGCGCTGGCCATCAGCCGAGCGGGCCTCGCCGATGTCGGCGAGGCCGGCGGCGAGACGGAAGACCTTGACCGGGATTCCCGGGTTGTTGGCCTGGCAGAGGGCGTCATGGGCCTTCAGGTCGGAGCCGGCGCGAAGGTGCCCGAGGGGCGCATGGAAGCCGTCGCACAGACGCACGCAGAAGGTCCGCACCACATCGGTCGCGCCCGACACGGCATCGATCCGGGCCTGCTGGTTGCGCCGGGCGGGCTTGCGGGCGGCATCGGCGGCGCCCTGGCGAAACGGGTTCAGATCGACCGGCGGGTGCGCGATGCGGCCGTCGGGCTGCATCTGCAGCAGCGGGACCTGCCAGCCCGAGCGGGCCGGCGCATAGGCGGCCGCCTGCGGCTGTGGCCGGCCGGCGCCAGAGGCACCCTGGCGGGCGGCCTGGCGGTTGGCGGCTTCCTGAAGGTGAAAGGCCCTGATCCCGGCATCGTCTTCTGCTTGGACCATCGAGACGGTCAGCACGGTGCCGGCGGCGCCAAGCGCGATCCCGGCGGCGGCGAGGGCCGCGAGCCGGAGGGGGCGCCCTTGCGGTGAGGGAGCCGTCGCGGAAGGGCGCCCGGCCGAAGCGCCATCGGCGCAGGACGGGTCCTGCGTCATCGTCTCCCGGACACGCAACATCGCGTCGACTCCACTCTACGCTCGATGACCCGTCCGCCGCCCGAAGGGTGTAGTTTACTTTCCGTTAAGCTTCAACGCCGGGCCGATCGGTTCTCCGCAAAACGGGACGGATGCTTAACGCGACGGGCTGGAGCGGGACTGGCGGCGTCAGAGCACGGCCAGAACCACGCCGATCCACATGCAAAACAGCACGAGGACGCCGAGCCCGAAGACGGGGGCCCGGAGGCGCAGATCGTTCGAGCCGACATGGACGAGCGTGTGGACGACGCGGCTGGCGACGTAGAGCCAGGCCAGCACCGCCATGACGTAGCTCGTCGCGCCGACCTCCATCGCCAGCATGATCAGCGCGAAGAAAATGACGGGGGTCTCGAACTGGTTGGCGAAGTTGGCGGCGGCGAGGCGGGCGGGCTGGGGATAGGCCTCGGTCGAGACCGCGACATCGGCCATGCGGACCTGCTGGCCCGCGAAGGCCGCCTTTCGCCGCAGGAAGAGGATGCCGAGGACGACGAAGATCCACAAGATGAGGGCGAGGGCTGGATAGACGAGTTTCAGCGACATCTGGATCTCCGACCCGGCCGGGCGCGCGGCCGCCGGCCAGCCTCGCATGCCCGGCAGCGAAGCGAAGATGGCTTCCGAATGCAAGCGCGGCGGCCCCGCGAAGGGCCGCCGCGCGGCAGAAGTCGGTGGATAGAGGCGGACGTCGCCGTCAGGAACGCGTCGGGTAGTTCGGGCTCTCGCGCACGATCGTCACGTCATGGACATGGCTCTCGCGCAGGCCGGCGCTGGTGATGCGGATGAAGCGGGCCTTGGCCTGGTAGTCCTCGAGGTCCTTGCCGCCGACATAGCCCATTGCCGCGCGCAGGCCGCCGGCGAGCTGGTGCAGCACGCCCGAAACCGGGCCCTTATAGGCGACCTGGCCCTCGATGCCCTCGGGCACGAGCTTCAGCGCGTCCTTGATGTCCTGCTGGAAATAGCGGTCGGCCGAGCCGCGCGCCATCGCCCCGACCGAGCCCATGCCGCGATAGGATTTGTAGGAGCGGCCCTGGTAGAGGAAGGTCTCGCCCGGCGTCTCGTCCGTGCCGGCGAGCAGCGAGCCGACCATGGCGCAGGAGGCGCCGGCCGCGAGCGCCTTGGCGAGGTCGCCGGAATATTTGATGCCGCCGTCGGCGATGACCGGGATGCCGTGCTTGCTGGCGGCATTGGCGGCGTCCATCACCGCGGTGAGCTGGGGCACGCCGACGCCGGCGACGATGCGGGTGGTGCAGATCGAGCCCGGACCGATGCCGACCTTGATCGCGTCCGCGCCGGCATCGATCAGTGCCTGGGCACCGCCGGCGGTGGCGACGTTGCCGGCGATGACCTGCACGGCGTTGGACAGCCGCTTCACCCGCGTCACCGCCTCCAGCACCTTGGCGGAATGGCCATGGGCGGTGTCGACGACGATGAGATCGACGCCGGCATCGATCAGCATCTCCGAGCGCTCGAAGCCGAGATCGCCGGTCGTGGTCGCCGCCGCCACCAGCAGGCGACCCTTGGCGTCCTTGGCGGCGCTGGGATGGGCGACCTGCTTCTCCATGTCCTTGACGGTGATCAGGCCGATGCAACGGTGATGGTCGTCGACGACCAACAGCTTTTCGATGCGGAACTGATGCAGGAGACGGCGCGCCTCTTCCTGGGTGACGCCCTCGCGCACGGTGATCAGCCGGTCCTTGGTCATGATCTCCGAGACGGGCTGCTCGGGATTGGCGGCGAAGCGGACGTCGCGGTTGGTGAGGATGCCGACGAGCTTGCCCTTGTGACCCTGCGGACCGCGCTCGACCACCGGAATGCCCGAGATCGAGTTGTGCTTCATGATGGCGAGCGCATCGCCCAGCGTCTCATCGGGGAAGATCGTGATCGGGTTGGCGACCATGCCCGATTCGAACTTCTTGACGAGGCGGACCTGGGCCGCCTGCTGGTCGGCCTCGAGGTTGCGGTGGACGACGCCGAGGCCGCCGGCCTGCGCCATGGCGATCGCCATCCTGGCTTCCGTCACCGTGTCCATGGCGGAGGCGATGATCGGCAGGTTCAGGGAAATCGTCTTGGTGAGGTTCGTGCGGATGTCGACATCCGCCGGCATGACCTCGGACGGGCCGGGCTCGAGCAGCACGTCGTCGAAGGTGAGACCGTCGCGAATCAGGCCGTCGAGCATTTGGGTCATTCGTCAACTCCGACACCGGACTGGCCGGTTCTGCTGCGGTCTTGCGGGAGGCGCCCGCGACCGGGTTGACGAGGCCCGTTAGCATGGGCTCCCCGCCACCGCTAGAGCGCCGCGCCACAAAATTTGCTGCGGCGCGGCGAAGCGTGTCGGCAGGGAGGCAGACGCGGCTTAACCCTGGCGCTGGGGGTTCGAGCGAACGGCGCCGGCGGGCAGGCGCGGCGCGCTCGGCGCGACGCCGAAGCAGCCAGCCTGGAACACCGTGTGGCCTGCGCGGTTGGCGATCTCCTGGCAGTCCTTCTGCCGCAAGCAATTCATCACGCGCAGGCTGTCGCCGGAGCCGGGCGAGACGACCGACTGGGCGCAACCGATCTCCCAGCTCGTCGCGGGATTTTGCGCCGGCTGGGCCTGAGCAGCGCGCCCGCCCGCGCCGACGAGACCCAGCCCGGCGAGGATACCGAGCCCGGTGAAGCGAACGGCCCGGCGCAGGGTGGCAATAGGAAGACGGTCGAGCATGGCGGACCTCCGCAATCGTGACATCTGGCGCCCCTGTCTTGTTCAGATGGGGGCTGGCCGCTGGCCCCGTCACTGCGCAGAACGCATGGCCGCGCTGCTCCAGGGCGTGTTCCGTCGATGCAACGCATGGCCGCCCTGCGAGTTGCGCCAGATCAGAAAGCACCCCGGCGCCGAAGCGGCCCTCGTCTTGCCCGGCTCCGGGCGCTATGGCTGCCCGTCTTCGCGAGGAAGTCCGTCTTGCAGCGCGCCAAGCTCCTGCCCCTGATCGTCGCCTGCGCGCTGTTCATGGAGAACACCGATTCGACGGTGATCGCGACTTCGCTGCCGGTGATCGCGCAATCGCTGGGCGAGGACCCGATCGCGCTCAAGCTGGCGCTGACCTCCTATCTCGTCAGCCTCGCCGTCTTCATCCCGATCTCGGGCTGGATGGCGGACCGCTATGGCGCGCGCACGATCTTCCGGGCGGCGCTGGCGGTGTTCATGCTCGGCTCGATCCTCTGCGCACTCTCGAATTCGCTCGGCGCCTTCGTCGGCGCGCGCTTCGTCCAGGGCATGGGCGGGGCGATGATGGTGCCAGTCGGGCGGCTCGTGATCCTGCGCAGCGTCAGCAAGTCCGAACTCGTCGGTGCGCTCGCCTATCTGACGGTGCCGGCGCTGGTCGGCCCGGTCGTCGGGCCGCCGCTGGGCGGCTTCATCACCACCTACTTCGACTGGCGCTGGATCTTCTTCATCAACATCCCGATCGGGATCGTCGGCATCGTGCTGGCGAGCCTGTTCTTCGAGGATGTGCGCGAAGAGGACGTCGCCCCGCTGGATATCCGTGGCTTCCTGCTCTCGGCCTTCGGCTTCGCCAGCCTGATGCTGGGGCTGGCGACGGGCGGACGCCATCTTGTGCCCGAAGCGGTGTCCTATGCTTGCGTCGGCGCCGGCATCGCGTCCCTCGTCGCCTACTGGTTCCATTCGCGGCGGGTGGCCCATCCGGTGCTCAACCTGTCGCTGCTCAAGATCCCGACCTATCGCATCGGCGTGATCGGCGGCTCGATCTTCCGCACCGGGATCGGCGCCGTGCCCTTCCTGCTGCCGCTGATGCTGCAGCTCGGCTTCGGGCTCGACGCGCTGCAATCGGGGCTGATCACCTTCGTCTCGGCGGCCGGCGCGCTGCTGATGAAGACGGCGGCCAAGACGATTCTGGCGCGCTTCGGTTTCCGGCGCGTGCTGACCGTCAATGCGGTGGTCGGCGCGGCCTTCCTCGCGGCCTCGGGGCTCTTTACCCCCGCGACGCCGCACTGGATCATGCTCGGCATCCTGCTGGTCGGCGGCTGCTTCCGTTCGCTGCAGTTCACCGGCATCAACGCGCTGAGCTATGCCGACGTCTCCAACCGCGACATGTCGGGCGCGACCAGCCTGTCGAGCGTGGCGCAGCAGCTCTCGCTCAGCATGGGCGTCACCATCGGGGCGTTTGCGCTGGAGGCGGCCAATCTCGTCCATGGCGGGGGCGCGCTTGGTGCGGCCGATTTCTGGCCCGCTTTCATCCTGGTCGGGCTGATCTCGGCTTCTTCGGTGTTCATCATGGCGCGGCTGGCACCCGACGCCGGCGCGGAGGTCTCGGGGCATCTGCTGGGCGGTGCGCCGACGAGCGCCCCCAAGGCGACGGCCCAGGCGATTTCGGACCAGAAGCCGCTGGAGTGACGGTGGTCGCGGTTCTTGCCATCCGCCATGAACGCTGGGCAGACTTCGGCATGGACCCGGCGGAACCCCGCGCCCCGGCTGATTTCGATCTCGCGATCGGCGATGGCGCGATGCGCCTCAAGCTGGCCGAGGCGCGGCTGACGCTGAGCGACGAGGGCATCAGCTATGCACTCGACGGCTCGGGCGGGCTGCGTCCCTTCGCGCAATTGCGTTCGGTGCGGATCCAAGCAATCCACGGCGCCAAGGGTACCCCCTGGGAGGCGATGATCGAACTCGTCTTCGATCGCGGCCTGCCGCTGCAGGTTCATTCCGGCACGCCGCTGGGCGGCAACGATCCCGAGCGCGATCCCGTCTTCATCGCCTTCGTCGAGGATCTGCACCGGCGGATCCCGCCGCAGGACGCCGCACGCATCCGCTTCCTGCGCGGTGTGCCGGAGGGCCGACACCGTGTGCTGCAGATCGCGCTCGTCATCTTCCTGGTCGTCTTCGGCGGGGCCGGCGGCTTCATCCTGCTGAAGACGGCGGGCGGCAGCATCCCCATCGCGGAGATGCTGTTCCCGATGCTCGGGCTGATCGGCTTCGGGATGTGGATCTGGCACTCGGTGGAGAAGAGCAAGCCGGGGACCTACAGGCCCGACAGGCTGCCGACCGACCTGTTTCCGTAGCTGGATCGAGCGGCGCCCGGCGCCCAGCCGCAGCGCTAGGCCGCGTCCTCGCCCGGCTCTTCCGCCTTCCGCCGGAACCCCGTTGCCAGGACATAGAGCTCCGAGGAATCCGAGCGGCTCGAGGCCGGCTTGATGTTGCGCACCGTGGTGAAGTCGCGCTTCAGACCGCCCAGCAGGGTCGCGCTGTCGCCGCCCTGGAAGAGCTTGGCAAGGAAGAAGCCGCCGGGCGCCAGCACCGAATGGGCGAACTCGAGCGCAGCTTCGGCGAGCGCGATGATCTTGATGTGGTCGGTCTTCTTGTGGCCCGTGGTGTTGGCGGCCATGTCGGACATCACGCCGTCGGCCCGGCCGCCCAGGCGCTGTGTGAGGAGGGCGGGGGCCTCCTCGGCCATGAAATCCATCTCGACCAGCTCGACGCCGGGGATGGGGTCGACCGGCAAGAGGTCGATGCCGACGATGCGGCCCTTGCCCTTGTCGAGGCCGATGCGGGCCGCCGCGATCTGGCACCAGCCACCCGGCGCGCAGCCGAGATCGATCAGCTTCTGGCCGGGCTTCAGAAAGCGATACTTGTCGTCCATCTCCTCGAGCTTGAAGGCGGCCCTGGAGCGGTAGCCCAGCTCGCGGGCGCGCTTCACATAGGGGTCGTTGAGCTGGCGCTCGAGCCAGAGCTGCGAGGAATGCTTGAGCTTGCCGGCCTTCTTGACCTTGACGCGCATGTCGCGCGAGCCGCCGCCGCCGGCCACCGTCTTGGGGGCCTGCTTGCCGGGCACGCGCGCGCCGCCGGCCCCGCCAGCCTTGGCCGCGCCCGACTTCGGGGAGCCGGTGCCCTTGCCCCCGGCCTTGCCGCCACCTGTCTTGACGCCGACCGTCTTACCGCCGCCGTTCATGCAGGGATCGCGATCGCGAAGGCGGGTCGTAGGGACAGCGTCATCTCATCTCCGGCGCCAAGCGCGGTCTTCATGCATCATCCTGAGCAGGATGCCTTCGCGCAGGCCACGATCGGCGATGCGGACGCGCTCGCTGGGGAAGGCGCGGCGGATCGCTTCGAAGATGGCGCAGCCGGCCAGCACGAGATCGGCCCGCTCGCGGCCGATGCAGGCATTGGCCGCCCGGGCTGCGTAGTCCATTTCGACGAGCCGGTCGATGACGGCGAGAATGTCGTCCTGCCGCATCCACAGCCCGTCGACCTCGCGCCGGTCATAACGGGCGAGGCCGAGATGGATGCCGGCCACCGTCGTTACCGTGCCCGAAGTGCCGAGCAGATGGAAATTTCGAGCGCCGTTGGCGGCCGCCGCCTTCCGGGCGAAGCCCTCGAGCTCGCGGGCGCAGTCCTCGACCATGGTCTCGAACAGGGCTCGGCTGACATCGACGCCGCCATAGCGCTCGGCCACCGTGACCACGCCGATCGGCAGCGATGCCCATTCGCGGATGCGCGCGGCCGGGTCGCGCGCCTCGTTGCGCCCGCCCATCCAGACGATCTCGGTCGAACCGCCGCCGATGTCGAAGACGATGACGCCCTCGGCGGCCGGATCGGCCAGTGCGGCGCAGCCGGAGACGGCCAGCGCGGCCTCGGTCCGCTGGTCGATGATCTCGAGCTCGAGCTGCGCCTCGGCGGCGACGCGGCGGACGAAATCCAAGCCGTTGACGGCCGCGCGGCAGGCCTCCGTCGTCACCAGCCGGGCGCGCGTGACATTGCGGTTGAGCATCTTGCCGCGGCAGATCTTCAGCGCCTCGACGGCGCGGTCCATCGCCGCGTCGCCGAGACGGCTGCTGGCGGCGAGGCCCTCGCCCAGCCGCACGATGCGGGAGAAGGCATCGACGACACGAAAGCCGTGCTGCGCCGGCCGCGCGATCAGCAGGCGGCAATTATTGGTGCCGAGATCGAGCGCGGCATAGGTCGCGGCCGGGAACCTGGGGGCGGGTGGCGGACCGGGGAGGGGGGCGCTGCGGTCGGAGCCGGGCTGGCCGAAGCCCGTGCCGAGCAGGGCGCCTGCCGCCGGTGGACCGGCGCCGTGGCCATGCGGCAGCGCCGCCGCCGCCATCATTCGCTCCTGCCGGTCCTCGACCTCCACGTCGCCGTTCCCCTGACCTGCCGCCGGGCCCGCCTCGCAGCGGATGGCCCTGCGGACGCGTCGGGCGAAAGCCCTGACACGCCTTGGATTCGAAGCGTAACAACAGCGGGACCGCAGTGCCAAGCGGAACCTTCGGTCGCAGCCCGCGCGGGGTGGAGGCCGGGGCCTTGCCCTGGCGGGTGGGCTTGCGCCAGTGTCCGCGGAAACGGGCCCGGCAGAACGGGCCGCAGCCGCAGAAAGGGAGGCCGCCATGGCCGCCGCACGCCATCTCCTCGCGATCGACCAGGGCACGACCTCCTCGCGCGCGATCGTCTTCGACGGCAGCCTGCATCCGGTCGCCAGCGCGCAGCAGGAGTTCGCCCAGCATTTCCCGGCTTCGGGCTGGGTCGAGCACGAGG
>NZ_JAUXYO010000202.1 GCF_030694325.1 Allobosea sp.
ATTCGGGCCTCGGGCTCGTCGCCAGCGCGCAGCGCGAATTCGCCCAGCACTTTCCGGCCTCGGGCTGGGTCGAGCATGAGCCCGAGGACATCTGGGAGAGCGTGCTGTCGACCTGCCGCGAGGCGATCGCCAAGGCCGGGCTGACCGCCGCCGACATCGCCGCGATCGGCATCACCAACCAGCGCGAGACGACGCTCGTCTGGGACCGGAAGACCGGCCGCGCCATCCACCGCGCCATCGTCTGGCAGGACCGCCGCACCGCGCCTTCCTGCGCCGCGCTCGTCGCCGCCGGCCATGAGGGGCTGGTCGCGGCCCGGACCGGATTGCGGATCGACCCCTATTTCTCGGCCACCAAGATCGCCTGGCTGCTCGACAACGTGCCAGGCGCGCGGCGGCGCGCGGAAGCCGGCGAACTCGCCTTCGGCACGGTCGACAGCTTCCTGCTCTGGCGCCTGACCGGCGGGGCCGTTCACGCGACGGATGCCACCAATGCCTCGCGCAGCCTGATCTTCGACATCCATCGCGGCGTCTGGGACGAGGAGTTGCTGGCGCTGTTCGACATCCCGGCCTCGCTGCTGCCGCAGGTGAAGGACTGTGCCGGCCTGTTCGGCGAGACCGACCCGGCGCTGCTGGGCGCCGCCATCCCCGTGCGGGGCATCGCCGGCGACCAGCAGGCGGCGACGATCGGACAGGCGTGTTTCGCGCCGGGCATGGTGAAGTCGACCTATGGCACGGGCTGCTTCGCGCTGCTGAATACGGGCGACAAGCCCGTCGCCTCGCAGCACCGGCTGCTCAGCACGGTCGCCTATCAGCTGGAGGGCCGACGGACCTATGCGCTGGAGGGCTCGATCTTCATCGCGGGCGCGGCAGTGCAATGGCTGCGCGACGGGCTCGGCCTGATCAAGGAGGCGAGCGAGACCGGCCCGCTGGCGCGCGCCGCCGATCCGTCCCAGGAGGTCTATCTCGTCCCGGCTTTCGTCGGGCTCGGCGCGCCGCATTGGGATGCCGAGGCGCGGGGTGCGATCTTTGGGCTGACCCGCAATTCCGGCCCGCGGGAATTCGCCAGGGCCGCGCTGGAGAGCGTCTGCTACCAGACGCTCGACCTGATCGAGGCGATGCATGCCGACTGGGGACACGCCGCTGGCGGGGCCGGGCAGGGGACGGGGCATGCCGCGCGCTCGGTGCTGCGGGTCGATGGCGGCATGGCGGCCTCGGACTGGACGATGCAGCGCCTCGCCGACCTGCTCGACCTCCCGGTGGATCGCCCGAGCCTGCGCGAGACGACGGCCCTGGGTGCGGCCTATCTCGCTGGGCTGGATGCCGGGGTTTTGCCCGAGCCCGACCGCTTCGCCGATCTCTGGCGGCTGGAGCGTCGTTTCACGCCCGGCATGGCCGATAGCGAGCGCAGCCGCAAGATTGCCGGCTGGCGCGACGCGGTGCGGCGCACGCTGAGCGACCATTGAGGACGCAGCGCCGCGCGAGCCCGCCCCTTCGCCGTTGACCCTGTCGGCAGATCGTTCGCCCCATTGCGGGGAAGCCCCTTGCCCGAAGGGAAGGCCGGCCCGATGATGCCGCCATGGACAGAAGACGGGGCGGGGGCTTCCGGTTGGGCTGGCGGATTGATGACGAGACGCGTCGCGACGTGCCTCGCGGCATTGGGACGCGGCGTTTGGCAAAGGGCGGACGGTCATGAAGCCGGATGTGCTGACATCCGCCCTGGCCGAATGCCGGCGCGCCTTCTGGTCGGTCGGTCTGGTGAGCTGCGTCACCAACCTGCTGATGTTTGCAGGGCCGATCTACATGCTGCAGGTCTATGACCGGGTCATCCCGGGCCGCAGCATCCCGACCCTCGTCGGGCTGACCGCGATCCTGATCGCAGCCTTCGCCTTCCAGGGTTTCCTCGACGCGTTGCGCAACCGGCTCGTCATCCGCATCGGGCGGCTGCTCGACGAGCGCCTGGCCGGGCCCGTTCACGGAGCGGTCCTGCTGCTCGCCCGGCAGAACCGGCCGCCCGGCGAAAGCAGCCAGCCGCTGCGAGACCTCGACATGATCCGCGCCTTCCTGTCGGGACTGGGGCCGGGGGCGATCTTCGACATGCCGTGGATCGTCGTCTTCGTCACGGTCTGCTTCCTGATCCATCCGCTCATCGGCCTGGCTGCGATCGCAGCCGCGCTGCTCCTCATCGGCCTGACCGTTCTGACGGAGTTGAACGGGCGCGAGGCCCAGCGCGAGACCCTGCGCGAAACCGCCGGGCGGCAATCCCTGCTCGAGGCGGCGCGGCAGAATGCGGCGATGGTCAAGGCGCTCGGCATGACGCCGGCGCTGCGCGAGCGCTGGCTGCGCGTCAACCGCCGCTATCTCGACGCCGTCCAGCGCAGCAGCGACACGACGGGCGGCTTCGGCAGCGCGTCGCGGACAATGCGGCTGCTCGTCCAGTCCCTGGTGCTCGGTCTCGGCGCCTATCTGGTGATCCAGGGCGAGATGACGGCCGGCGCGGTGATCGCCTGCTCGATCATGATCGGCCGGGCGCTGGCGCCGGTCGAATCGGCGATCGGCAGCTGGGCGGGCTTCAGCCAGGCGCGCCAGGCCGTGTCGCGCCTGAAGCGCCTCTTCGCCGCTGTCCAGGCGCCGGGCGAGACCACGGAGTTGCCAGCGCCGGTGGCGTCGCTGCAGGTCGAGGCTCTCGTCGTCGCCGCCCCCGGCGCGATGGGCGCCCTGCTCCAGCAGATCGCCTTCGGATTGAAGGCGGGCGATGCGCTCGGGATCATCGGCCCCAGCGCCGCGGGCAAGAGCTCGCTCGCGCGGGTGCTGGTCGGCGCCTGGCCGGCGGCGCGCGGCGCCGTGCGGCTCGACGGGGCGCTGATCGACCATTGGGACCCGGTCGCGCTCGCCCGCCATATCGGCTACTTGCCGCAGGATGTCAGCCTGTTCGACGGCACGGTGGCTGAGAACATCGCCCGGATGGCGGTCGAGCCCGATCCCGCAGCGGTCGTCGCCGCTGCCAAGGCCGCCGGCGCCCATGAGATGGTGCTGCGCCTGCCGGGCGGCTACGACACGGTGATCGGGGAGGGCGGCGTCACACTTTCCGGCGGGCAGCGCCAGCGCGTCGCGCTTGCTCGTGCGCTTTATGGCGATCCGTTCCTGGTCGTGCTCGACGAGCCCAATGCCAATCTCGATCGCGACGGCGAAGCGGCGCTGGCCGAGGCCATTCTCGGCGTCAAGGCGCGCGGCGGCATCGTGGTGGCGATCGCGCACCGCCCGAACGCGGTCGGCGTCTGCGACTACGTGCTCTATCTCGGCCAGGGTACGCAGCAGGCCTTCGGCCCGCGCGACGAGGTGCTGCGCAAGATCATCGCCGCCAACGCTGTCGGCGCAAACGACGTCCGGCGGGTCGAACGCCGCAGCGAGGTCGCCTGAGATGAGCCCGGCCGGCACCACGCTCGCGCAGGTCCAGGCGAGCCTCGCGCGCCTCAACCGCATCGGACTGGCGAGCTGCGCGATCTTCCTGTTCGGCATCGGCGGCTGGGCTTGGGCCGTCAATCTGTCGGGCGCCGTGCTCGCGGCCGGGCAGGTCGTGGTCGAGGGCAGCCTGCGCCGCGTCCAACATCCGACCGGCGGCGTCGTCGGCCAGATCTTCGTGGCCGAGGGGCAGGCCGTGGCGGCCGGCGACGTGCTGCTGCGCCTCGACGACACGCTGACGCGTGCCAATCTCGGCATCGTGCGTTCGCAGATCGACGAGCTCGAGGCGCGGGAGGCCCGGCTTCTGGCCGAGCGCGACGGCGAGCGCGAGATCCGCTTTCCGGCCGGGCTGCTGTCGCGGCGCGGCGAGCCCTCCGTCGAGCGGGCGCTCGCCGGCGAGGAAAAGCTGATCGAGGCCCGGACCCGTTCGCGCGACGGGCAGAAGGCGCAGCTGCGCGAGCGCGCGGCCCAGTTCGCCGAGGAGACCCAAGGCATCTCCGTGCAGATCGGGACGAAAGAGAAGGAAGAGGCGCTGATCGCCGAGGAGCTGCGCGGAGTCGCCCAGCTGTTCAAGCAGAACCTGACCTCGATGCAGCGATTCACGGCCCTGCAGCGCGACCAGACCCGCGTGTCGGGCGAGCGCGGCCAGCTCCTGACCGAGCGGGCTCGGGTGCGCGGCAAGATTGCGGAGGTCGAGCTGCAGATCCTCCAGCTCGACCAGGACATGCGCACCCAGGTTCTCGGCGATCTCCGCGACACCCAGGGCAAGCTCGGTGAATTGCGGGAGCGGCGCATCGCCGCCGAGGACCAGCTCGCGCGGGTGGAGATCCGCGCCCCGATCGCGGGGCTCGTCCACCAGCTCACGGTGTTCACCGTCGGCGGCGTGATCGGATCCGGCGAGACCCTGATGTCGATTGTTCCCCATGACGAGGCGCTGGTGGCGGATGTCCGTGTCGCACCCACGGACATCGACCAACTCGCTGCGGGGCAGGAGGCGATCGTGCGCGTGCTGGCCGGCAACCAGCGCACAACTCCCGACCTGCGCGGGCGGCTGGTCCGCATCGGTGCCGACCTGACCCGCGAGCCGCAGACCGGGCTGAGCTATTTCACGGCGCGCATCGCGCTGCCGGAGAGCGAGATCCGGCAGCTGCGCGACCTCAAGCTGGTTCCCGGCATGCCGATCCAGGCCTTCATCAAGACGCAGGACCGATCGGCGCTGGACTATCTGCTCCGTCCGCTGATCGAGCAGGCGGGCCGCGCCTTCCGGGAACGGTGACCCCCCAAAAGCAAGCCCTGCAGTGATCTCGACCGGTGTGATGCTTTTCGCGCCGACTTGCGTGATCCTTCAGCAGCATGAGAGGCGCGAAGCTAAAATCGAACATTTGAGGCGCGCGCCGCCCAGCAAATCTTGGAAACAATTGTCGGCTTTATTGATCGGCCCATATCCGGTCACGGCGATCCGCCGCGCAATACGTTTCGGAAGTGTCCCGCGGGGCGGATACTAACGATCCAATAGTTCTTCTATGCGCTGGGCGCGTTTTCTGACGGCTTTGCTTCATTCGGTCCTTTACGGCGCCTCATACCCTGCGTAATGATCAGGATGCGGTAACATTTTTTTAAGTTTATTTCGGAGCTGCCATGCCCGCCCCGACCGGCCTTTCGCTCTCCAACCTCGCCGTCATCGAAAACAGCCCCTTCAACACGATCATCGGCCTGCTGTCGGCAACGGATTCCGATCCGGGCGACGGCATCGCCCGCTACGAGCTGGTGACGCCGGGTACGCCGTTCAGCGTCTTCAACAACGAGCTGCGCGTCATCGGCCCCGTCGATTTCGAGGCCCAGCCGAGCTGGACCCTGACGATCCGGGCCTACGACTTTTCCGGCAATTTCGTCAGCGCCGACTTCACGCTGTCCGTGGCGGATGCGATCGAGGGCACGGCCAATGCAGACACGCTGAACGGAACGGGCGGCAACGACATCATCCAGGGGCTGGCCGGCAACGACACGCTGACGGGGCAGGCCGGCGCCGACCTCATCGATGGCGGCGTCGGACGCGATCGCGTCAACTATGGCAACGAAGCCGGCTCAGGACCGGCGATCGTCAATCTGTCGACCGCAGCCATTCAATATGATGCCGATGGGGCAGGGCCCGGCGTGGCGGTGACGGTTGCAGCGGGAACGGCGATCGACACCTTCGGCACGGTCGACACGCTCGTCAGCATCGAGGACGTCCGCGGCACGTCGCAGGCGGACTACCTCGTCGGCGGCAACGAAGCCAATCTGTTCCATGGTCGTGGCGGCGACGACTATATGCGCGGCAACGGCGAGGCCGACGAGTTCATCGGCGGCGCCGGCAACGACACGCTCGACGGGACCGATATCGTCAATGACGGCGACCCCACCGATCTGGTTTTCGCACAGTTCGCCACGGGCGACCCGCTCGCAACGGGCGTGATCGTCAATTTCGGGCATACGGCCGTGACTGTCGGCGCCGAGACCGTGGCGGCACACACGACGCGCGATGCCTATGCCTCGACCGATACGTTGATCGACATCGAGATGGCGCGCGGCACCTACAATGCCGACCATCTCTTCGGTGGCGACACCGGCAACGACGACTATGAGGGTTTCGAGGGACTGGCCGGCAACGACCTGATCGACGGCGGCAGCGGCTTCGATGAAGTCCGGTACACCAACGACGCCGTCTATCAGAACGCGGCCGGGCTCTTCGGCGGTCAGGGCGTCGTGGTCAACCTGTCGGCCACCGCCAGGATGGTCGATCTCGATGGCGCGGGGCCGGGCGCGCCCATCACCGTGGCGGCGGGCACGGCCCGCGACGGCTATGGCGATACCGACACGCTGGTATCCATCGAAGGGGTCCGTGCCTCGAACGCGGCCGACTTCGTCTTCGGTGGTGCGGGCGACGAACGCTTCCGCCTCTTCGCCGGCAACGACTACCTCGATGGCGGCGCCGGCACCGACCAGGTCGATTACCGTCGCGAGTGGACCGGTGGCAACGGGGTCACCGTCGTGCTCGGCGGCAGCGTGGCGATCAACGGGGTCGGGCCGGGCACGGCGCGCGATGCCAGCGGTGCGACCGATACGCTCATCGATATCGAGGACGTGCGTGGGACCGACGGTTCCGACGTCATCGTCGGCGACGACGGCGCCAACTTTCTGCGCGGTCAGGGCGGTGGCGATAATCTGACGGGCAATGGCGGCGCGGACATCCTCGACGGCGGCGGCGGCACCGACCGCGCCAATTACGGCAATGAGTCGGGCGGCATCGCCGGGCGCGGTGTCATCGTCAACCTGTCGACGCAGGCGATCACGGCCGATATCGGCAACGGACCGACCCTCGTCGCGGCCGGTTCCGCGATCGACACCCATGGTGACACCGACACGCTGATCTCGATCGAGAACGTGCGCGGCACCAGCAACGGGGACCATATCGTCGGCGACGGCCAGTCCAACACCGTGTTCTCGAGGGGCGGGGCTGACGTCGTCATCGGCGGCGGCGGCAACGACTTCATACAGGCCGGCGGCGGCGCCGACATCATCGACGGTTCGGTCGCGGGCGGAGACGGTTTCGACGTCGATACCGCCTTCTACCAGTCCGACCTGACGGACACGCTGACGACCGGCATCCACGTCAACCTCTCGAGCGTCGCCGTGACGCTGACCGACCCGGTCCCGGGGGCCGGCACCATCACCATCGCGGCCCACTCGGCCAAGGACCCGCTCTACACGGGCGCCACAATCGAGGCGATCGACACGCTGATCGACATTGAGGCCGTGCGCGGCACGATGCTGTCGGACGTGCTGATCGGCGGCGATACGCAGAACGACGCCTATGAGAGCTTCGAGGGCCTCGGCGGAGACGACTATATCGACGGTGGCTCGGGCTTCGACGAAATCAGCTATGCGAACGGCACGTCGATGGGCGGCACGCAGGGCGCGATCGTCAATCTGAGCGCGGCCGACCGCGTCGTCGGCGGCGTCACGGTCGCCGCCCAGACCGCGCGCGACGGCTTCGGCGGCACCGACCGGCTGATCAGCATCGAAGGTGCGCGCGGCTCCTCCTTTGCCGACACGCTGATCGGCGGCGACGGCAACGAGCGCTTCTCGGGCCTTGCCGGCGCCGATGTGATCGACGGCGGCGGCGGCAGCGATACCGTATCCTACCTGTTCGATGCCGGATTCGGCGGTACGCAGGGCGCGCAGGTCAATCTGGGCGAGACCGTCGTCGGCACGCTTGCGGCCGGAACGGCACGCGACGGTTTTGGGTCCGTGGATACGCTGGTCTCGATCGAGAACGCCCATGGCACCAATTTCGCCGACACGCTGATCGGCTCGTCGGCTGCCAATGCGTTCAATGGCTTCGGCGGCAATGATTTCATCTCGGGCGGCGCCTTCGTGCAGGCGAGCGTCTTCACCGGGGACGTCAACGACCGTGTGTTCTATGGCGGCTCGCTCGCCGATTATGCGATCACGCGCGGTCAGTTCGGCGCGACCTATGTCGTGACCGATCTGCGGGCAGGCTCGCCGGATGGCACCGACCAGATCTCCAACATCGAGTTTCTGCACTTCGCGGACCAGATTCTGGACCTGCGCCAGACCTACAACAGCGCGCCGACCGGAATCACGCTGTTCAATACGCTGGTGCCGGAGAACATCCCCGGCTTCGGCGGCACCGGCCTGGCGGTGACCGACCCGGACTTCGAGACCGTCTTCTCCTTCTCGGTTTCGGATGTTCGCTTCGAGGTCGTCAACGCCGGCTTCTACCAGCTCAAGCTGAAGGCCGGCGTCGCGCTCGATTTCGAGGCGGAACCGACCGTGAGCTTCGACATCACTGCCACCGACCACTGGGGCGGCAGCGTCACCCAGTCGGTGACGCTCAATGTGCAGGACATGAACGACGCGCCGGTCGTCGCCATTCCGATCCCGGACCAGAATGCCACTCTCGGCCAGCCTTTCAGCTACATCATCCCCGCTGGAACGTTTTCGGACCCGGAAGGAAACGCGCTCCAGCTCTTCGTGCAGAATCTGCCCGGCTGGATGATCTACAACCCGGTCACACGCGAGCTCTCGGGCACCCCGATGCCCGGCGCCCCGAACGCGATCATCACGGTCTCAGCCAATGACGGCGCCGGCGGTCAGGTGTCCGACAGTTTCAGCGTCTCGGTTGCCGGAGCCTTCAACCAGTTCCCGGTCATCGTGACACCGATCCCCGACCAGGTGGCGCGGATCGGCCAGCCCTTCAGCTTCACGATTCCGGCGGGTGCCTATGTCGACCCTGAAGGTCAACCGCTGACCATCACGGCGAGCGCTCCGGCGCCCTGGCTCAGCTATGATCCGGCGACGCGGACGATCTCGGGCACGCCGCCGGTCGGCGCGGGGACCGTCTCGGTCAACGTGATGATTTCGGACGGGTCGGGCGGCCTGGCCTCGGACAGCTTCAACCTGTCAGTCGGCAGCGTTGGCCAGAACCTGCCGCCGACGTTCCAGTCGGAGGTGCTGAACCAGTTCGTCACGGTGGGCCAACCCTTCAGCTATACGATCCCGGCCGATGCCTATTTCGATCCCGAAGGCCAGCCACTCACGCTGAGCCTCGTCGGACAGCCGGCCTGGCTCGGCTTCGATCCCGTCACGCGCACGATGTCCGGGACGCCGCCGGCTGACTTCATTCAGGCCTCGGTGGCGGTGTCCGTGTCGGACGGCGTCAATCCGCCGGTCATCGATGGCTTCACGGTCCAACGAGCGGGCTATCTCAACCAGTTCCCGGTCATCACGGCACCGATTCCCGATCAGGTCGCCACGATCGGCCAATTCTTCAGCTACACGATCCCGGCCGGAGCCTATGCCGATCCCGAAGGCCAGCCTCTGACCATCACCGCGAGCGCTCCGGCTCCCTGGCTCAGCTACGATCCGGCGACGCGGACGATCTCGGGCACGCCGCCAGTTGGTTCATCGACTGTCACGGTCAACGTGATGGTCTCGGACGGTTTCGGAGGTGTCGCCTCGGACATCTTCAACCTGTCGGTCGGTGCCGCGGGCCCGAATCTGCCGCCGACGCTCCAGTCGGAGGTGCTGAACCAGTTCGTCACGGTCGGCCAACCCTTCAGCTACACGATCCCGGCCGATGCCTATTTCGATCCCGAAGGCCAGCCGCTCACGCTGAGCCTCGTCGGACAGCCGGCCTGGCTCAGCTTCGACCCCGTCACGCGGACGATGTCGGGCACGCCGCCGGCCGATTTCCTGCAGGCCTCGCTGGCGGTGTCCGTGTCGGACGGCGTCAATCCGCCGGTCATCGATGGCTTCACGGTCCAGCGGACGGGCTATCTCAACCAGTTCCCGGTCATCACGGCACCGATCCCCGACCAGGCCGCCACGATAGGCCAGCCCTTCAGCTACACGATTCCGGCCGGGGCCTATGCCGATCCCGAAGGCCAGCCGCTGACCATCACCGCGAGCGCTCCGGCACCCTGGCTCAGCTACGACCCGGTGACACGGACGATCTCGGGCACGCCGCCAGTTGGTTCATCGACAGTCACGGTCAACGTGATGGTCTCGGACGGCTTCGGAGGTATCGCCTCCGACAGCTTCAATCTTTCAGTCGGGACAGGCGGAGCCAACCAGTCCCCCACCGCGATCGCGCTGTCGAACCTCACCGTCGCGGAAGGCGTGCAAAACGCGGTCGTCGGCACGGTCACCGTGACCGACGCCGACAGCACGAGCTTCACCTTCACCGTGTCTGATGCGCGCTTCGAGGTGGTCGGCACGCCGGGTGCCTATGTCCTGCGTCTGGCCGGCGCCAACGTCCTCACCGCCGAGCAGGCGTCGAACATCGCGCTCACCGTGACGGCCACGGACGGGACCGGCAACAGCTTCGCGCAGGGCTTCGGCCTGACCGTCCTGAACACGCAGATCGGCGGCACGAATGCCGGCGAGTTCATCTTCGGCGACGACACGCCCCAGGTGATCAACGGCCTCGGCGGCAACGACTTCCTGTTCGGCCAGGGCGGCGATGACACGCTGAACGGCGGCAGCGACAATGACGGCCTTTCGGGTGGCGCCGGCAACGACACGCTGATCGGCGAGGACGGGTTCGACTACGCTCAGTACAACCTGCCCCCTGATGCCGGCGCCTTGACCTACGCCGTCGGCGTCGATAGCGCGACCGTCTTTGCCGGTGGCGTTGCGGTTCTCGCAATCCAGCGCGTCCTCGGTGGCGGCTATACGGTTCAGGATCTGCGCCCGGGCTCACCGCTCGGCACCGATACGCTGGCGAGCGATGTCGAAGCCGTGTTCGTCTTCCTCGAAGGGCCGGCGGGTCAGCCTCCCGCCCAGGTCCTGACGCTCAATCTGGTGCCCCGGATCGACACCGGCTTCGTCCAGGGCGGCATCTTCGACGATCTGATCGACGCCACGACGATTCCCGGCGTCGACGCGGCGCAGAACATCGGCATCGAGGGCGGCGACGGCAACGACGTCATCATCGGTCATGCCGGCTCGAACTTCATCACCGGCGGCGCCGGCGACGACGAGATCTCCGGTGGCGGCGGCTTCGACACGGCGAGCTATGCGCTGCCGACCGGGACGGCGGGCACGCTGTCGTCCGTCACGACCGGCAACGTCACGCTGGTGCGCTTGACCGACGGCGCGACCGTGACCGATGTCTTCCGCGTCACCTCGTCGGGCTCTGCCGTCACGGTCGAGGATCTCAGGCCCGGATCGCCGCTGGGCACCGACACCGTCTATGTCGGCTCCGGCCCCGTGTTCCAGACCGAACTGCTCAACTTCCAGATCAGCGGCGTCGGCACTGCGCCGCCCGTCCAGAGCCTGTTCCTCAATATCGCGCCCCAGGGCTTCGCCAATGCCGGCGGCGGCTTCATCCAAGGCAGCATCGGCGGCGACACGATTTCTGCCAATGTCTTCTTCCCGCTCGCCGGCAGCGCGGATGCGATCAGCATCGACGGGGGCCTCGGCGACGACATCATCTCCGGCCATGCGGGCTCGAACTTCATCTCCGGCGGAGCGGGCGACGACGTCATCAGCGGCGGTGGAGGCATCGATTCGGCGGCGTTCACGCTGCCGCTCGGCACGGCCGGCACGCTGAGTTCGGTCACGGCGGGCGCGGTCACGCTGGTGAAGCTGACGGACGGTGCCACGACGAGCGACGTCTTCCGGATCACGCAGACGGCGAGCGGCTGGACCGTCGAGGATTTGCGGCCCGGCTCGCCGCTCGGCACCGATACGCTGGACGACACGATCGAGAACATCTCGGTCACCATCGACGGCGGGCCGGGCCTGCCGCCCGTTCAGTCGCTGTTCCTGAACCTGGCGCCGCAATTCTTCCCGAACGGCAATGGCGGGTTCGTGCAGGGCGGGCTGGGCGCGGATGTGATCTCGGTCGCAGCGCTGGCTCCGGCCGCGGGGAGCCAGGACAACGTCAGCGTCAACGGAGGCTCCGGCGACGACGTCATCACCGGCCATGGCGGCGCCAACCTCATCGAGGGCGGCGCCGGCAACGATGCGATCGCCGGCGGCGGCGGACGCGATGTGGCGCAATATGTGCTGCCTTCGGGCACGGCGGGCTTCATTGGCGCCGTTCGCGACGATGACGACGTCGTCCGCCTGACCCTGAACGACAATGGCAGCGTCAGCGACCTGTTCTCCATCGTCCGCAATGGCAATGGCACCTGGACGATCACCGACCTGCGTCCCGGCGCTCCGCTGGGGATCGACACGCTTGCGGCCGATGTCGAGCAGATCTCGGTTTTCGTGCCGTCATCGCCTGCCGCGATCGTCGTCAATCTCATGCCGCTGACCGAGATTGCGAATGGCGTCACCTCGGTCTTCGGCTCGATCGAGCCCGACGTCCTGACGGCCAGCGGCCCGTCCAACAGCCAGATCAACCTCTTCGGCAATCTCGGCAACGACACGCTGACCGGCCATGGCGGCACGAACTATCTCAATGGCGGGCCGGGCCGTGACATCCTCGACGGCGCCGGCGGCAACGATACGCTCGTCGGCGGCGGCGGCGCGGACCAGATCAATGGCGGAGCCGGATCCGACCTGGTCAACTATGGCGACGAGACCGGCGTCGCCGGCGTCGTCGTCAACCTGTCGGGCGCTGCGGTCACGGTCGACGGCACGGTCTTTGCGGCCCGCACGGCCCGCGACAGCTTCGGCCAGACCGACACCCTCTCCGGCATCGAGAATATCCGCGGCACGATCTTCGCCGACACGCTGATCGGTGACGATCTCGAGAACGATCTGCAAGGTGGCGGCGGCTCCGATACGCTGATCGGCAACGGGGCCTCCGACAGCTTCAACGGCGGTGGCGGCAACGACATCATCGATGGCACGGCCGTGGCCGGCGACAGCGACGACAGCGACCAAGTCTACTACCAGGGCACGAACGAGACCGTGACCGGCGGTGTCCGCGTCAATCTCTCGGCCACGGCGATCACCCATCTCGATGGCGGCGTCATCGCGGCCCGCTCCGGCCAGGACACGTTCGGCGGCATCGACACGCTGATCGACATCGAGATGGTGCGCGGCACCAATTTCGCCGACGTGATCTATGGCGGCGATACCGGGAACGACGCGTTCGAGGCCTTCCGCGGTCTCGGCGGCGCCGACCATATCGACGGCGGCTCCGGCTATGACGAGGCGCGCTATGACCGGGACGCGCAGTTCGGCGGCACGGCCGGCGTGGTGGTCAATCTCAGCGGCTCCAGCCGCACGGTCGATCGCGACGGGGCGGGGCCGCAGGCGCCGATCACGATCGCGGCGGGCACGGCGATCGACGGCTTCGGCACCGTCGATACGCTCGTCGGTATCGAGGGCGCGCGCGGCACGGCTCAGGCCGACATCTTCATCGGCGGCGGCGAAGACAACACCTTCATGGGCTTCGCCGGCCAAGATTCCTTCGACGGCGGCGGGGGCACCGACACGGTGCGCTACGACCAGGAGTTCAGCAATGGCGGGGCGCCCGTCGGCATCCGCGCCAATCTCAGCACGACGGCCCAGGTGCTGGGCGGCGTCGCGGTCGCGGCGGGCTCGGCGATCGACAGCTTCGGCGCCACCGACAGCCTGACCAGCATCGAGGCGATCCGCGGCACCCGCTTCGACGACATCGTTTACGGCGGCAATGCGGGCGAGACGCTGCGCGGCGACGGCGGCAATGACATCTTCTATGGCAATGGCGGCATCGACACGCTGAGGCTGAACGGCAACCGCGCCGATTACAGCGTGACCGCCATCGCGCCCGGCCGGTTCGAAATCGTCGATCTGCGGGCCGGTTCGCCCGATGGCATCGACACGATCTACGATGTCGAGCGCCTGCGCTTCCTCGACACCACGGTCGACATTTCCGTGCCCGATGCAGCGCCGACCGACATCACCGCCATCGGTCCGCTTTCGGTGCAGGACACCAGCGGCGCCGGCACGCTGGTCGCCACCTTCAGCGTCGTCGATGCGGGCGATCTCGGTCCCCACAGCTATGCCCTGGTCGGCGGCGCGATCGACCGCTTCACGGTCGTCGGCGACCGGCTCGTCGTCGCACCCGGCGCGACCTTCGATGCGGAGAACGAGCCGGTGGTCTCGGTGACCGTGCGAGTTACCGACCCCGGCGGGCTGAGCTATGACGAGACCTTCTCCGTCACGATCGGCAGCCGCAGCCTCGGCGGCTCGGGCGACGACACGCTGATGGGCACGGCCGGTGCGGACCGTCTCTTCGGACAGGGCGGCAACGACATCCTGATCGGCCTCGATGGCGACGACACGCTCAATGGCGGCACGGGCGCCGACGAGATGCGTGGCGGCGCCGGCAACGATTCCTATGTCGTCGACGATGTCGGGGACTTGGCCAGCGAGGACGACGGGCTCGGCGGTGACGCCGGCGGCCTCGACAAGGTCACGGCCTCGGTCAGTTTCACGCTGGCGCAATACATCGAGAACCTCACCCTCAGCGGCACGTCCGACATCGACGGCACGGGCAATGCGCTCGACAACCGGCTGCTGGGCAATGCCGGCGCCAACGTCCTCGACGGCGGCGATGGGCACGATACGCTCAACGGCTATGGCGGGTCCGACACGCTGCGGGGCGGGCAGGGCAATGACCGGCTCGATGGCGGGACGGGCGCCGATCTGCTGCTCGGCGGCGCCGGCGACGACATCTATTACGTCGACGACGCCCTCGACGTGGCGAGCGAGGATGACGGTTCGGGCGGCGATGCCGGCGGGCTTGATCTCGTCATCGCGACCGCCAGCACGGTGCTTTCTGCCCATGTCGAGGATTTGCGGCTCGTCGGGAGCGACGCCATCGACGGCACCGGCAATGACGGCGACAACACGCTGCTCGGCAACAATGCCGCCAACCGTCTCGTCGGCCTCGGCGGCGCGGATCTGCTGACCGGCTATGGTGGCAACGACATCCTCGAAGGCGGGGAGGGCGAAGACATCTTGAACGGCGGCGATGGCGACGACATCCTGCAGGGCGGCGGGGACGCAGACGTGCTGAAGGGCGGCGCCGGCATCGACGCCATGTTCGGTGGCGCCGGCGACGATCTCTATTATGTCGACGACCTCGGCGACACCGCCAGCGAGGACGATGGCTTCGGCGGCGACGCGGGCGGCTTCGACACGGTCTACACCACCGTCAGTTTCGCACTCGCTGCGGGCATCGAGGTGCTCAAGGCGAGTGGTTCGGGTGCGCTCTCGCTCACCGGTAACGCCGGCGACAATTCGCTCTACGGCAATGCCGCGGCCAACGTCATCGAAGGGGCGGCCGGCAACGATCTGCTCAGTGGCGGCGCGGGCGACGACGTGCTGCGGGGCGGCGACGACGATGACCGCCTCCTCGGCGGCGACGGCGCCGACCAGCTCTTCGGCGATGCGGGCAACGACCGCCTCGACGGCGGGGCCGGAGCCGACGTCATGAACGGCGGCGCCGGTGACGACGTCTACTACGTCAACGATGTCGGCGATGTCGTCAGCGAGGACGATGGCTTCGGCGGCGACGCCGGCGGCTTCGACATCGTCTACAGCAGCGTCGACGTCACGCTCGGGGCCGGCATCGAGAATCTCTATCTGACCGGCTCCGCTGCGGCGAACGGGACGGGCAACGGTCTCGACAACCGGTTGCTCGGCAACAGCGGCGACAATGTGCTGAGCGGGGGCGACGGGGCGGACCAGCTCGTCGGCAATGCCGGCAACGACGTGCTGATCGGCGGCGCGGGCAGCGACAATCTGAACGGCGGAGCGGGGATGGACCGGCTGATCGGCGGTCTCGCCCGCGACGTGCTGACGGGCGGGGCGGATGCCGATACCTTCGTCTTCGAGGCTTTGCCCGATACGCGCGACACCATCACCGATTTCCAGACCGGGCTCGACAGGATCGAGATTTCGAGCGCGGCCTTCGGGGGTGGTCTGGCGGCGGGGGGGAGCGTCAACCTCATCGTCAACGGCACGCTCGCCGCCGGCGTCGCCGGCTTCACCTACAACTCGACCAGCGGGGCGCTGGCCTGGGACGCCGACGGGCAGGGCGGCGCCGCCGCGGTGGCGGTCGCCGTGCTCACCAACAAGCCCCTGCTGACGGCCAGCGACTTCCTGCTGGTCTGAGGGGGCAAGGCTGCGTGCGGACGCCGCACGCAGCGTCGCTCCGATGAAAAAAAAGCCGCGCGCCTTGCCGCTTCGCAGGCGGGTTCCGGAGCCGCTGTCGACCCCGACCTCGATGCACGCAACACGGTCATCCAGTTCGGCGAGGAGCTGATCCAGCGCGGCCTGCCTGACAAGGTCCAATGGGGCATCAACACCCGCGTCACCGACATCGTCCGGGATCGGGAGCTGCTCCCCTTCTACCGCAAGGCCGGACTTGTCCACGTCTCGCCGGGCCACCTCAGCTGCTCCACCATCAAGGACACGACCGATCTTCTGATTTGTTTGGACGAAAGGCACTCTGACCCACGAGGATGTAACGACGTCCTAGAGCATGCTGATTTCATTCGGAAACAGACCGTCATTCCGGACAAGCGGCGCAGCCGCGCCGATCCGGGATCCATCGTAAGGCTCTGGAGCTCTTCGATGGATCCCGGGGCAAGCCCGGGATGACGGCGGTGGTTCCGAGAAAACTCAGCACGCTCTAGACCTCCGCAGAATCCTTCTTAACGCCCCTGGCCAATTCGACCAGCGCACCATCCGGCAACGGCCGCTGCAGCGCTCTTGCTTGTCTGATGGACGCCGGCTGGCTGGGTCAGCAGCACGCGCGGCGCATTTCTCGCCAGTCGCAGCAAGATTGCGGATGCAAGCTCAGCAGGCTCGGAGCTCTGGTCTGTTATCCGATCGGCCCTTGAGAATCGACGAGCCGGTAGCCCACACCTGGTTCGGTGACGATGAAGCGCGGATCGGCGGCGTCGTCGCCGATCTTCTCGCGGATATGGCCGACCGCGATGCGCAAGTAATGGGTGTCGGCGGCATGGGCCGGCCCCCAGATCGTCGTCAGCAACTGCTTGTGCCCGACCAGCTTGCCCGCATTGCGCGCCAGCAGGGCGACGACGTCGAATTCCTTGCGCGTCAGCTTGACGGCGGCGCCATCGACGACCACCGAACGGCTCGCCAGATCGATCTCCAGCCCGCCGATGCGGATTGCGGCCGGCTCTGCCGCGCGGTCGCGGCGGCTGCGCAGAAGCGCCCGCAGCCTGGCCAGCAATTCGCCGGTCGAGAACGGCTTGGTGACGTAGTCGTCGGCGCCGGCATCGAGCGCGGCGATCTTCTCGGTCTCGGCATCGCGCACGGACAGCACCAGGATCGGCACGCTGGACCATTCGCGGATCGCCTCGATCACCGCCTTTCCGTCCATGTCGGGCAGGCCGAGATCGAGCAGCACCGCGTCTGGCGCCATCGTCGCGGCGCGATCGATGCCGAGCCGGCCGCGGTCAGCCTCGAGCATCTCGAAGCCGCCGGCGCCGAGCACGATCGCGAGAAAGCGCCTGATCGGCGCCTCGTCGTCGATCACCAGGATGCGGGCGGGCTTGGGCTCGGTCATGCGGAGAGTTCGCTGCAGTCGGGGGCGAAGGGCAGCCTGATCACGATCGCCGCGCCGCGTCCACCGGGCCCCGCCTGGGCGCGGGCGGTGCCGCCATGCGCCTCGACCAGCCCGCGCACGATCGACAAGCCGAGCCCCGTTCCGGCGGGCCGCGCATCCCCCTCCGCGACGCGGTGGAACAGGTCGAAGACGCGTTCGCGCTCGGTCGCGGGGATGCCGGGCCCCTCGTCGATCACGCAGATCTCGGCCATGGCGCCGTCGGCCCGCGCCGTGATCGTGATCGAGGTGCCGGCCGGCGCGTATTTGGTGGCGTTCTCGACGATGTTGGCGATGGCCTGGCCGATCAGCACCGGGTCGATATGGAGCGGCGGCAGATCGCGCGGCGTCTCGACGACGAGTCGGTGGCTGGCGAGCACGCGCTTGAGATCGGGGCGCACGACACCGAGGATCTCGCGGAGATCGACCGCCGCGCGCTTGGGCGCCAGCGCGCCATGGCCGAGCCGGGTCATGTCGAGCAGGTTCTGGACATAGCGGTCGAGCCGGCGCGCCTCGTCGAGGGCCGTCATCGTCAGCTCGCGACGATCGGCGTCGCCGAGCACGCCATCCGTTTCGGCAAGGCTCGACACCGCGCCGATCACCGTGACCAGCGGCGTGCGCAGATCGTGGCTGACGGAGTTGAGCAGCGCCCCGCGCAGCTTCTCACCCTCGGCCGAGACGCGCGCATTGGCCAACTCGCCGGCAAGCCGCGTCCGCTCGACGGCGACGGCGACCTGGTCCTCGACCGCCAGCAGCAGGCGCCGGGTCTCGGGATCGAGACCGCGCTGCCGGTCACGGAAGCGCACGCCGATCACGCCGAGGATGCTGCTGGCGGTGGCGAGCGGCACAAACAGCCAGTCGGCCATCGGCAGCGTCGCCGTACCAGCCCCGGCCGGCTCGTTCCTCTCGAAGGCCCAGCGAGCGGCGCCTTCGGCGCGGGCGTCGAGATCCGCGATGGTGGGGTGGCCCTGCACCTGCTGCAGCGCCCCTGCCGCATCCGGCATCAGAATCAGCGACTGGCAGTCCAGCGTCGCTGCGATGTGGAAGGCCGCCGCCCAGAGAACGTCGTCCGTCTCCGTCGCCGAGGCGATCTTGCGGGCGAAGTCGTAGAGGGTTTCGGTGCGCTTCTGAGCCGCGCGCATCGCCTCGACCTGGGCCTTCAACCGACTCGCCAGGCTGCCCGTGAAGATGGCCCCGAGCAGATAGACGACGACGGAGACAACGTCTTCGGGGCGCCGCATGTCGAGCGAATAGAAGGGCGGCGTGTAGAAGAAGTTGTAGGCGGCCGAACCGAGCAGGCCGGCGAGCAGCGAGGGCCCCAGCCCGTGCCGCGCGCCGACCACGAGCACTGCCCCGAGATAGATCGCGGAAATCGCGCCGCCGGGAACGGCGTCCCAGATCGCCAGCGGCAGCGCCGCCAGCGTGGCCACCGCGATGGCGAGGCCCGCGACCCCATATCCCAGCCAGTTCGGCGCGATCCAGCCTGGCTTCGTCAGCTTGCGACGTTCGATGCGGGCATGGGGCGTCACCACGGTGATCTCGAAATCGGTGGCGTCATCCAGCAGCCGGTCCGCCACCGGTTCGCGGAAGACGCCGAACAGCCGCTGCCACCAGGAGCGGTGCGAGCGTGGGCGCCCGATCACCAGCCGCGAGACGTTACGCTGGCGGGCGTAGCGCAGGATCTCGCCGGCGGCATCGGTCTCCGCCCGCAGGACCACTGTCTCGGCTCCGAGCGTCTCCGCAAGCCGCAGCGCCTCGGTGGTCACGGCGCGGGCGTCCGAGGGAAGCGCCTCGTGCCGGGGCGTCAGCACCGTCGCCACGATCCAGGGCAGGCGGGCGCGCTCGGCCATGCGCTTGCCGGCCCGCACCAGGCTGCGGCCCACCGGCGCCTCGTTGATGCAGACCAGCAGCCGCTCCTCCGCCGGCCAGGGGCCCTTGACGGCATGGGCCTGCATCCAGTCGAGCATCTCGGCATCAACGCGGCTGGCCGCCGTACGCAAGGCGAGTTCGCGCAGCGCCGTCAGCTTGCCCTTGCCGAAGAAATTCTCCAGCGCCTGGCCGATCTGCTGGGGCACATAGACCTTACCGTCCTGCAGGCGCTTGATCAGCTCCTCCGGCGGCAGGTCGATCAGTTCGATGGCGTCGGCCCGCTGCAGGATGTGGTCCGGCACGGTTTCCTGCACGCGCACGCCGGTGATGCGCGCGACCACGTCGTTGAGGCTCTCGACATGCTGGATGTTCAGCGTGGTGACGACGTCGATTCCGGCATCCAGCACCTCGACCACGTCCTGCCAGCGCTTGGGATGGCGCGAGCCCGGCGCATTGGTATGGGCGAGCTCGTCGATCAGCGCGATCGCCGGCCGGCGCGCGAGCAGGGCGTCGAGATCGAGCTCGCTCAGCACCTGCCCGCGATACTCGACCTGCCGCCGCGGCAATTGCTCGAGCGTGTCGAGCAGGGCGGCCGTCTCGGCGCGGCCATGGGTCTCGACCAGCGCCACCACGACGTCGAGGCCCGCGCGCTGCCGCACGCGAGCCTCCTCGATCATCGCGAAGGTCTTGCCGACACCGGGCGAGGCGCCGAGGAAGATCTTGAGCCGGCCGGTGCGTCTCTCGCCCTCGCCGCGCGCCTCGGCGAGGAAGGATTCCGGTGTGGCTCTCTCGTCAGGCGCGCTCGGCATGGGCCACCGACCAGAGCATCAGGGCGCCAACCTGTCGAGGGCCAGGTTGAGCGCGAGGACGTTGACCCGCGGCTCGCCGAGGACGCCGAGGAATCGTGGCTCGGTCTGCGCCTGGACGAGCTGCCGCAGACGGTTCTCTGCGAGGCTCCGCGTCGCGGCGATACGGCTGATCTGGGCCAGAGCGGCGGCCGGCGAGATGTGGGGATCGAGTCCCGAGCCCGAGGCCGTCACCAGATCGGCCGGCTGCGGACCGCCGCCGAGCGCGGCGACCCGGTCGGTGATGGCGGTCTTCAGCGCCGCGGACCCCGGCCCGAGATTGGAGCCGGTCGAGTTGGCGCCATTGTAGGGGCTGTCCACGGTCTTCGACGCATCCTGCTGATCGGGTGCGGAGGTCGCCGAAGGGCGGCCATGGAAATAGCGCGCGGACGCAAAGGACTGGCCGATCAGCGCGGAGCCGATCACGGTACCGTCCTGCACCACCGGCGAGCCGTTGGCCTGGGCGGGAAACACGGCCTGGGCGACGCCGGTGACGGCGAGGGGGTAGGCAGCGCCCGTCAGCACACTGAACAGGCCGAGCAGGACGAGCGAGGGGCGCAGATAGGCGGTCATGATGTCTCTCCTCAGGCGAGGTGGAGCAGGTCGACGATCAGGTCGATCGCCTTGATGCCGATGAAGGGCACGATCAGCCCGCCGAGCCCGTAGACCAGCAGGTTGCGGCCGAGCAGCGAGGCCGCCGAGGCCGGGGCATAGCGCACGCCCTTCAGCGCGATCGGGATCAGCGCGACGATGACGAGCGCGTTGAAGATGATCGCCGACAGGATCGCCGATTGCGGCGTGCCGAGCCCCATTACGTCCAGCACCGCCAGGCCCGGACAGGCCGTCACGAACAGCGCCGGCAGGATCGCGAAATACTTGGCGACGTCGTTGGCGATCGAGAAGGTGGTCAGCGCGCCGCGCGAGATCAGCAGCTGCTTGCCGACCATGACGATCTCGATCAGCTTGGTCGGGTCGCTGTCCAGGTCGATCAGATTGCCGGCTTCCTTGGCGGCGGGCGTGCCGGAGTTCATGGCGACGCCGACATCGGCCTGCGCCAGCGCCGGCGCGTCGTTGGAGCCATCGCCGCACATCGCCACCAGCCGGCCCTCAGCCTGCTCCTTGCGGATCAAAGCGAGCTTGGCTTCCGGCGTCGCTTCCGCGAGGAAGTCGTCGACGCCGGCTTCGGCTGCGATGGCCGCTGCGGTCAGCGGGTTGTCGCCGGTGATCATCACCGTGCGGATGCCCATGCGGCGGAGTTCCGCGAAGCGCTCGCGGATACCGGGCTTCACCACGTCCTTGAGATGGATGACGCCGAGGACGTCGTTGTCGCGCGCCACCACCAGCGGCGTGCCGCCGGATGACGCGATCTTGCGCACCGCCTGCTCGACCGTTGCCGAGAGCGCGCCGCCGGTGAGTTTCGCCATCGTGTCCGAGGCGCCCTTGCGCAGGGCGCGGCCATCCGGAAGGTCGACACCGGACATGCGGGTCTGAGCCGTGAAGGGCACGAAGACCGCGCCCGCCCCGGCCGCCGCATCGAAGCCGAAGCGCCTGGCGGCGAGATCGACGATCGACTTGCCTTCCGGCGTGTCGTCCGACAGCGAGGCCAGGAAGGCGGCCTCGGCCAGATCGCGCTCGCTGATATGGGCGGCGGGCTCGAAGGCATGGGCCATGCGGTTGCCGAAGGTGATCGTGCCGGTCTTGTCGAGCAGCAGCACGTCGATGTCGCCGGCCGCCTCGACCGCGCGACCCGATTTGGCGATGACGTTGGCCTTCACCAGACGGTCCATGCCGGCGATGCCGATGGCCGAGAGCAGGCCGCCGATCGTGGTCGGGATCAGCGTCACGAACAGGGCCGCGAGATAGATCACCGGCAGCGTCGTCCCCGACCAGGAGGCGAAGAAGGGCAGCGTCACCACGACGAAGAGGAAGACCAGCGTCAGCGCCGCCAGCAGAATGTCGAGCGCGATCTCGTTGGGCGTCTTCTGGCGCTTGGCGCCCTCGACCAGCGCGATCATCCGGTCGAGGAAGGTCTCGCCCTGGCGGGCGGTGACGCGCACCACGAGCCAGTCCGACACAAGCCGCGTGCCGCCGGTGACGGAGGAGCGGTCGCCGCCGGATTCGCGGATGACCGGGGCGGATTCGCCGGTGATGGCGCTTTCGTCGACCGAGGCGACGCCCTCGATGATCTCGCCATCCGTCGGCACGATGTCGCCGGCCTCGACCAGGATGACCTCGCCCGGCTCGACGAGCTCGACCTCCTTGGTGCCGTAGACGACCCGGTTGGCCGGATCGACCAGGACCTTGGCCAGCGAGGAGGAGCGGGTCGAGCGGAAGGCGTCGGCGCGCGCCTTGCCGCGCCCTTCGGCGACCGCCTCGGCGAAGTTTGCGAAGAGCACCGTGAACCAGAGCCAGATCGCGATCTGCAGCCCGATCCAGAAGACCGGGCCCCCGGTCAGCCCCTCGCGGATGACGAGGACGGTCGCGAGCACGCAGACCAGCGCGGTCGAGAAGATGACCGGGTTGCGCGCCAGGCTGCGCGGATCGAGCTTGCGAAAGGCCTGCAGGATCGCAGGCCTGATGATGACGGGCGAGAACAGGCCCATCTCGGCGGGAGCATGCTTGCTCATGGGGACCTCTAGAAGCTCTGCTCGGCCAGGATCGAGACGTGTTCCGCGATCGGGCCCAGAGCGAGGACGGGAAGGAAGGTGAGCGCGCCGACGATCAGGATCGTCGCCACCAGCAGCGTGACGAAGAGCGGCCCATGGGTGGGGAAGGTGCCCGCCGTCTCGGCCGCGGGGCGCTTGGCCGCGAGGCTGCCGGCGATCGCCAGGATCGGGATGATGTAGCCGAAGCGGCCGAGTATCATGGCGACGCCGAGGAAGCTGTTGTGCCAGGGCGTGTTGGCGGTGAAGCCGGCGAAGGCCGAGCCGTTGTTGCCCGTCGCCGAGGTGTAGGCGTAGAGCAGCTCGGAAAGCCCGTGCGGGCCGGCATCCTGCACCGCGCCTTGAGCCTGGCCGGTCGCGATGGCCAGAGAGGCGAGGACGAGGATGCCCAGCGGCATGACGAGCAGCGTCAGCGCCGCGAGCTTGATCTCGCGGGCCTCGATCTTCTTGCCGAGATATTCCGGCGTGCGCCCGACCATCAGCCCGGCGAGGAAGACCGTGATGACGACGAAGAGCAGCATGCCGGTGAGGCCGACGCCGACGCCGCCGAACACGACCTCGCCGAGCTGGATGTTGAGCATGGCGACCAGCCCGCCCAGCGGCGTGAAGGAATCCAGCATCGCATTGACCGAGCCATTCGAGGCCGCGGTCGTCGCCGCAGCCCACAGCGTCGATGCGAGGATGCCGAAGCGGACCTCCTTGCCCTCCATGTTGCCCGCCGCGGCATCGACGAGGCCGGCATGGAGCGGGTTGCCGAGGCGCTCGGCGCCGTAGATCGCGGCGAAGCCGGCGAGAAACAGCACGGCCATCGCCGCAAACAGCGCACGCCCCTGCCGACGGTCGCCGACGAGCCGGCCATAGGTGAAGCAGAAGGCGACCGGGATCAGCAGGATCGAGATCGTCGTCAGCAGGTTGCTGAGCGCATTCGGGTTCTCGAAGGGATGCGCCGAGTTGACGTTGAAGAAGCCGCCGCCATTGGTGCCGAGCTGCTTGATCGCGACCTGGCTCGCCACCGGGCCGAGCGAGAGGCTCTGCTTGGCGCCCTCCAGCGTCGTCGCGTCGAAGGATGCGGCGAGCGTCTGCGGCAGGCCGAGCGCGACCAGGACCAGCGCCAGCACGAGCGCGGCCGGCAGCAGGATGTAGAGGGTGGTGCGGGTCATATCGACCCAGAAATTGCCGAGAACGCGGGTCTGCTTCGCCGCGAAGCCGCGCGCCACCGCGGCCGCCACCGCCGCGCCGCTGGCGGCCGAGACGAAGTTCTGCGTCGTCAAGCCGAGCATCTGGCTGAGGTTCGAGAGCGTCGTCTCGCCGCCATAGGACTGCCAGTTGGTGTTGGTGACGAAGGAGATCGCGACGTTGAAGGCGAGATGGCCAGATAGCCCGTCAAAGCCCTGCGGGTTGAGCGGCAGCAGGTTCTGAAAGCGCAGGATCAGGAACAGCAGCGCGAAGCCCGCCGCGTTGAAGGCGAGCAGCGACAGGCCATAGGCCTGCCAGCGCTGCGGCTGCGGCCGGCCCTGGCCGGCGAGCCCGAGGACTGCGTTTTCGAGCGGCGCCAGGAACTGCGCCTCGCCGGTGAAGACGCGGGCCATGTAGTGACCCAGCGGCCAGGCGAGCCCCAGCAGGAGGGCCGCGAAGATCAGGAACTGGACGAGGTCAGGGAGGAAAGGGGTCTGGGTCATGAACCGGTCCCCGTTCAGAAGGATTCGGGGCGCAGCAGCGCCTTGAGCAGATAGGCCAGCAGCAGCGCCGCCACCGTCAGCCCCAGGATGATGTCGAGCGGCATGATGCGCCTCACAGCCGCTCTGCCGCGGCGACGGCGATGCCGGCGATCCCGAACAGCGCGAGGCCCCCGAGCAGGAAGAGAAGGTCGATGAACATGGAAAAGCTCCGGTCCGTGGTCGGACCGGAGATGGAGCCGATGACCGTAAGGCCGCCATGTCGAAGATGAGCCGCGGCCGTAAGGTTTGCGTAAAGTGAGGCGGCATGCGCCACGCAGACGGAGAGGGGCGATCGTCGCCCGCCGGCAATCTCCCTTCGCCATGAGCGCAGTCGAACAGCGACCAGAGGGGGCCATCGAGGGAGGTAACGGCAGCGCGTCCGAGGCTTGTCAGCCGGGGTCGTGTTGCGGGTTCCAGACGCGCGTGCTCAGCAATCTGCCACTGCTTGTCCGATCGGCGGTCTGGATCCAGTCCGCGCGATCCACCACGAGCGCGCGCCCTGTCCAGGCGGCTCGACCGCGTTCTCGGATCCACCGACTCAGCCGTTCCCCGGACCGCCGGACCACAGACAAAGAACAGGGCAGGGCCCACGGATCGACCGCAGGGCGACCGTCACGAAGCCGACGGCTCGCCCGAGTGGGGCCTTGGTGACCCGACATGCTGGTACGATTTGGTGTTGTCGCTTCAGATCAGCCACTTGTCGAAGTGGCTGGGGGACTAGGATTCGAACCTAGACAACCAGAGTCAGAGTCTGGGGTCCTACCGTTAGACGATCCCCCAATGGCGGTCGGCGTCGGCGCGCTCGCCTTGGTGTCGCGGGGTCTAATCAATGCTTCGCGGAATGGCAAGCCCCCAATGTGCCCGCCGGCGGCAGCGGAGTTGGGCCTGCGCGCGCTCACGGTTATGGCGCTGCGCCCGGCCGCGCCGAGCGGCGGGCGGCTCTCCCCGCGACGCAGAGACCGCATCGGTTGCGCGCGGCTGCCGGGCCGGGCGGTCTCCACCACCTGCCGCCATCCCAACCACTGCGTGCGGTTCCGGCGGCGCACCGGAAGCGCGTGATTGACAGGCCTGCACACCGGCGCGCAGTATGCAGCATACAAGAACGCGGCCGGGCCAACCGGCTGCCGTCCCGGGCCTGGAAACCTCCGGAGTCGCGTCATGCGCTCTCGCCGCTCATCCATTCGATACGCGTCGAACATCCGCGCCGCTCGGACGCGGCATGCCTCGCCGCGGTACCGCCGGTCGTGGCGCTGATCCCGCCGGCCGCCCTGCGCAGCGACGAAGCCTGAAAGCCCTTTGCCGATGAACCTGCCAAAATCGCTGCTGCGCCTGCTCGAGAACACGCTCATCCTCGCCTTCGTCGGGATGATCGCGATGGTCTTCGGCAATGTCGTGCTGCGCTACGGCTTCAACTCCGGCATCACCATGTCGGACGAAGCCTCGCGCATGATCTTCGTCTGGCTGACCTTCGGCGGCGCCTTCCTGGTCGCGCTCGAGGGCGGGCATCTCGGCATGACGACGGTGGTGCAGATGCTCGGCCTGCGCGGCCGGCGGATCGCGCGGCTCGTGGCCGAGAGCCTCTCGCTGTTCTGCATGGGCCTCCTGGTCTGGGGCTGCTGGCAGCAGAGCAGCCTCAACATGGCCAATCTCTCGCCGGTGATGGGTGTTCCGACCGCGATCTTCTATGTCGCCGGGCTCGCCTGCGGTCTCGGAATCGGCGCGATCAATCTCGTCACCCTGATCAGGATCGCCACGGGGCGAATGCCGCCCGACCAGCTCGTCATCGGCGCGGAGTCGGAGGAACTCGCCGGCTTCGAGGCGCAGCGGCAGGAGCCTCCGCGGCCATGACCGTCCTCGTCTTCCTCGTCTCGCTGCTCGGCGCGATGGCGCTGGGGATGCCGATCGCGGTTTCGCTGCTGGTCTGCGGCGTCGCGCTGATGCTGCATCTCGGCATGTTCGACGCGCAGATCCTGGCGCAGAACCTGATCGGCGGGGCCGACAGCTTCCCGCTGATGGCGGTGCCCTTCTTCATGCTGGCCGGCGAGCTGATGAATGCGGGCGGGCTCTCCAAGCGCATCATCGCCTTCGCGATGGCGCTGGTCGGCCATGTCCGCGGCGGGCTCGGCTATGTCGCGGTGGTCGCGGCAATCGTGATGGCCAGCATCTCCGGCTCGGCGGTGGCCGACACGGCGGCACTGGCCGCCCTGCTGATCCCGATGATGCGGCAGGCCGGCTACCGGCTCGACCGCAGCTGCGGGCTGATCGCGGCCGGCGGCATCATCGCGCCGGTGATCCCGCCCTCGATAGGCTTCGTGGTGTTCGGCGTCGCCGCCGGCGTCTCGATCACCCGGCTGTTCCTGGCCGGCATCGTGCCCGGCCTGCTGATGGGGCTGGCGCTGGTCATCACCTGGTATGTGCTGGCGAAGGACGAGCCGGTCTCGACCCTGCCGCGGCCGACCGCTCGCAGCATCGCGAAGGCTGCGCTCGATGGGTTGTGGGCGCTGCTGTTGCCCTTCGTCATCATCGGCGGGATGAAGCTCGGCGTGTTCACGCCGACGGAGGCCGCGGTGGTGGCGGCGGTCTATGCCTTCGTGATCGGGATGTTCGTCGATGGCGAGCTGCGGATCGCGCATCTGCGGCCGGCGTTGCTGGCGGCGCTGAAGATGTCGGCCTCGGTGATGTTCCTGGTCGCGGCGGCGCTGGTCTCGGCCTGGCTGATCACCATTGCCAACATTCCCGCCGAAGTGGGGGCGCTGCTGGGTCCGCTGATGGACCAGAAGACTTTGCTGATGGCCGCGATGATGCTGCTCGTCGTCGTCGTCGGCACGGCGCTCGACTTCATCCCGACCGTGCTGATCCTGACGCCGGTGCTGATGCCGATCGTCAAGCAGGCGGGCATCGATCCGGTCTATTTCGGCGTTCTTTTCATCATGAACAACGCGATCGGCCTGCTGACGCCGCCCGTGGGCACGGTGCTCAACGTCGTCTGCGCCGTCGGCCGCGTGCCGGTCGACAAGGTGGTGCGCGGCGTCATGCCGTTCCTGCTGGCACAGATCGCGGTGCTCACCCTGCTGGTTCTGGTCCCGGAGATCGTGACCGTGCCGGCGAAATGGTTCTACGGGCGCTGAAGAGGCGCCGCGTCGAAAACGAGAAACCACAAAAACGACACCTCAGGAGGAAGACAAGATGACCCTCACCAGGCGCCATGCTCTGATCACCGCCGGCTCCGGCCTCGCCCTCTTTGCTATCGGCCGGCCGGCGCTCGCCCAGGCGGCGAAGCTGCGCTTCGCGCACCCCCATCCGGAATCCGACAGCTGGCACAAGGCCGCGCTGCAGTTCGCCGAGAAGGTCAAGGCGAAGAGCAATGGCCAGCTCGAGGTCCAGATCTTCCCGAACGGGGCGCTCGGCTCCGATCCGCAGACGATCAGCGCGGTGCGCGGCGGCTCGCTCGACATCTGCCTGACCGGCAACCCGTTCTTCACCGGTCTCGCGCCGAAGCTCAACGTGCTCGACCTGCCCTTCCTGTTCCAGAGCCGCAAGCATGCCGCCGCCGTGATGGACGGCCCGATCGGCGACGGCCTGCGCAAGGAGCTCGAAGGCTCGAACCTCAAAGCGCTGGCGACCTGGGAGATCGGCTGGCGCAACCTGACCAACAGCCGCCGCCCGGTGGCGACGGCCGCAGACATCAAGGGGCTGAAGATCCGCACCACGCCGAACCCGGCCCATATCCGCGCCTTCCAGCTGCTCGGCGCCGTGCCGACGCCGATGGCCTTCACCGAGCTGTTCTCGGCGCTCGAGACCGGCGCGGTCGATGGGCAGGAAAATCCAGTGACGCTGATCCTCAACGCCAAGTTCGCCGAGGTGCAGAAGCATCTGTCGCTGACGCGCCATGCCTTCACCACGGGACCGGTGGTGATGAACAAGACGAAGTTCGACGCGATGGCGCCCGATCTCCAGAAGATCCTCGGCGAGACCGCAATCGAGCTCGCCGGCGTCCAGCGCCAGATGAACGAGGACACCGAGGGCTCCAGCCTGGCCGCGCTGAAGAAGGCCGGCATGCAGGCGGTCGAGAACCCCGACCGCGACTCCTTCTCGAAGATCGTCACGGCGGAGGTCGAGAAGGAGTTCGTCACCAAGTTCGGCGGCGAGACGCTGGACGCGATCAAGAAGGCCGCGGTCTGATCGAGATCATCGACCTCTCCATGCCGATCGAGCCGCATTTCCGCCGGCCGGTCGATTTGGCGATCAGGGGCGACATCGCGGCGGGGGACCCGTTTCGGGTCTCCCGCATCGGCTGGAAGCCGGCGCCGCTCCCGCTCCGGCGCAGGAGCATGGCGGCGGCGATGACGAGCATCGGCACGCCGAAGACCAGCAGCAGCGTCTGTCCGTCGAGGCCGAGCGTGAAGCCGACGAGCGAGCCCGAGCCGAGCGAGGCGATGTCAGGCGTGGCGATCATCGGCGAAGTCCGTCAGAGCAGGTCCCAGCGGGACCTTGACGAAGCGCTTGCGCTGGCGGTCATCAGAAACCTGCTGGGTTCGTCACGCGGTCTTCGACCGCAGGGGTGGCGTGGCCGACGACAGCAGCCGCGCCAGCGCCATGCCGGCGAGCATGGCAGCGATGAAAATGATAGCGGGCTGGCCTCCGGTCAGGGTGGAGACGAGCGCGGGACCGGGGCAGAGGCCGGCAAGGCCCCAGCCGATGCCGAACAGGGCGGCGCCGGTCAGCAGCCGGTCATCGACCGTGCCGGCCTCGGGCAGCAGGAAGCGCTCGGCCATGACGGGGCGCTCGCGCGCCAGGATCAGCCGATAGCCAATGAAGGTCACGGCGATGCCGCCCGCCATCACGAAGATCAGACTCGGATCCCAGGTGCCGGCCGGAATCGCGCCGAGATCGAGGAAGGCGAGCACCTTCGCCGGGTCGGCCATGCCGGCGAGGATCAGCCCGAGCCCGAAGACGAGGCCGGTCAGAAACTGCACGATCACGGACATCGAGGCTCTCACAGCACGTGTCGGACGAGGAAGACGGTCGCGATCGCCGTCGTCATGAAGGTGGCGACGGCTGCGGCCGAGCGTAGCGAGAGCCGCGAGAGGCCGCAGATGCCGTGCCCGGATGTGCAGCCATTGCCCCAGACGGCGCCGAAGCCGACGAGACCCCCCGCGACCGCCAGCAGGAAGGGCCCGGTCGCGATGTCGGGCCGAGGCGCGGTGCCGGTCAGCGCCAGATGGACCAGCGGGGCCAGCACCAAGCCGACCACGAAGGCGAGCCGGCCCCAGGACTGGCCGTCGCCGGCCGGCAACAGAAGTCGCGAGACGATGCCGCCGATTCCGGCGATGCGGCCCTGGAACAGCATCAGCATCGCCGCCGCCAGCCCGATCAGGGCGCCGCCCGCCAGTGAGGCGAGCGGCGTGAAGCTCGACGCGACCGTCACGGCTGGCGCGTCCCGCAGGTGTTGAGGCCGAGCAGTGTATAGGCCGGGCAGAAGCGCATCGCGGCGGTCCCGATCATCATCGAGCCCCAGGCCGTCAACGCATATTTCCAGACGCCGAGCGGCGCGACCCAGCCGGCGAGCGGCGGCACGAAGGCGGCGACGAGGAGGGCTGCGCCGATGACGAAGCGAAGCGTCCGGTCGAGCGAACCGACATTGACCATGACCACGAACTCTCGTTAACGATCATTAATATCTATATATATGGAATATCGAATATGTCAACGACCGTGCTGAAGCGGGACGAGACCGGCATTGCAGCCCAAATCGAGGCGGCGGCGCTGCTCGCCGCGATGGCGAGTCCGCGCCGTCTCGCCATCCTGTGCCGTCTGGTCGAGGGCGAGGAGGGGGCGGGCGAGCTCGCGCGGATCACGGGGCTGAGCCCGGCCGGCGTTGCGGCCCATCTGGCGCAGCTGCGGCGGCAGGGGCTGATCGCCGCGCGACGCCGCGGCGTCGCGGTGACGTTCTCGCTCGCGAGCCCCGAGGCGCGGGCGGTGCTGGAGACGCTGCACGCGCTCTATTGCGAGCCGGGCGCCGCCGCGGCGCAAGCCTGAGCGGACAATCCGCCCGGGCCGGTCGTCCGTCGGTGTCGTCAGGGGCCGACGAGTTGGCCGCCATCGACGACGAGGCTCTGGCCGGTGACCCAGCTCGCCTGCTCGGAGGCGAGGAAGAGCACGACCTCGGCGATCTCCTCGGGGCGGCCCATGCGTCCGAAGGGGATTGTGGCCAGGGTCGCGTTGTAGAGATCGGGATTCGAGGTCTTCCGGTCCTCCCAGGTGCCGCCGGGGAATTCGACCGAGCCCGGCGCGACGCAGTTCACGCGAATACCCTGCCGCGCCAGCATCTTCGCCTGGCTCGCGGTGTAATGCATCACCGCCGCCTTGATCGCGCCATAGGGCGCCGAGCGGGCGCTGGCACGCAGCCCCGAGATCGAGGAGATGTTCACGATCGCACCGCCCGGGGCCATGTGCGGGACGGCGGCGTGGCTGCCGCGCACCACCGCCATCATGTCGACGCCGAAGGAGGCACCCCAGCCCGCCTCGTCGTCGGAATGGCCGAAGCCCGAAGCGTTGTTGACGAGGATGTCGAGGCCGCCGAGGGCCTTCACCGCCTCGGGAAGATAGGCGTCGATCGCGGCCGCATCGGCGAGGTCGACGGAGGCGGCATGGGCGCTGACGCCCAGATCCGCGATCTCCTGCCGCGTCGCGGCCAGCGGCCCAGGGCTGCGCGCGCAGATCGACACCGCGGCCCCGCGCCGGGCGAAGGCGAGCGCGGTCGAGCGGCCGATGCCGCGGCTACCGCCCATGACGATGACATGTTTGCCGGCAAAGTCTTTCATCATGACGCGCGACGCTTTCTGCAGAGGGAGGGCAGGGCTGGCGCGGCGAGATCGCGCCGGCCATCCTCTCCGGTGTAGTCCAAGCTGCGCCCGCGGTCGAACCGCCCGCTGGGCCTTCGCCTTGATCGAGCGCAACGCTGCGGCCGGCCGTCTCCGAGGCGGGCTATACGGAGCAGGCTGAGCGCGCGGCGGCGATCCTGCTGCGGGGGCACGGCGTCGTCGCCGATGCCGTGTTCGACCGCGCACCCGATCGCGAGCGGATCGCGCAGGCCGCAGGCGAGGCCGGGGCGGGCTTCCTCGGCTTGTGGCTCGAGGCGCCGGCGCCGACCTTGATCGCACGGGTCGAGGCGCGCCGGGGCGATCCCTCGGACGCCACGGGCGACATCGTGCGCCGGCAATTCGAGCGCGCCGCGCCGGTGGCCGGCTGGAGGCGGCTCTCCACCGAGGCGGGCCCCGCAGCCGTCTACCGGGAGGCCCGCGCGATGGTCGAGGACGCGGATCTCCCCGCCGTCGCTTGATCTCGCTCAAGGTCGGATCCGCGCGACGCCTTACCGTCGCGGTGACGAAGGGAGAGTGGATCATGGCGACGATGATGAAGGCGGCTGTCGTGCGGGCGTTCGCCCAGCCCCTCGTGATCGAGGACGTGCCGGTGCCGGTGCCGGGACCCGGCGAACTGCTCGTCAAGGTTCGGGCCTGCGGTGTCTGCCACACCGATCTGCACGCCGCCGCCTGATGGCGGGGCGGACGGATCGCGGGGAGAGGAGCCTCGCCATGCAGGAAGCCTACATCATCGCCGGGATGACACCCGATCAGGTCGATGCGGCATTCCTGCTCGTGCGCAGGCTGAAGCCTTCGCCCGATCTCGAGGGCTGGCGCACGAAACGCGGCGAGGGCGATGCCCCTGCGGGGCGGCGCCAGGATGTGCGCGTGGCGACCAATCCGCGCGGTCATGTCCAGGGCCTGTGCCTGTGCCGGGAGGCGCTCCATATGGTGCATGGCGCCATCCTCGACGTGCCGCTCTTCGTCGTCGCCAGCGCGGCCGACGGGCCGGGCGTCGCCGCCGCGCTGGTCGCGGATCTCTGCGCGATTGCGGGCCGGCTGGGCTGCTCCGCCGTGCGCATCCGCACCGGGGATGCGCCGCGCGCGTTCCACGGCATCGAGCATTCCAGGCAGGGCGGGACGGGCGGCATCGCCCTCCTGCTCGATTCCTCCCCGATGGCCGACCCGCCCTGGGCGGTCAGGGCGCCGGTTTGCCCGTGAAGACGTAGCCGACGCCGCGAACCGATTTGATCAGCGTGGGCTGGCGCGGGTTCGGCTCGATCTTCTTGCGCAGCCGCGCGATCTGCGCGTCGATGGTGCGGTCGAAGGCCGCGAGGCTGCGTCCGTGGGTGAGGTCCATCAGCACGTCGCGGGTGAGGACGCGGCCGGGCGCCCGCGCCAGCGCCGCCAGCATGTCGAATTCGCCGGTCGTCAGCAGAATCTCGACGCCTTCGGCGGTGACGAGCTGGCGGCGGGCGAGATCGAGCCGCCAGCCGTCGAAATGGATCGTCTCGCCGGCCTCGGCGCGGGCG
>NZ_JAUXYO010000204.1 GCF_030694325.1 Allobosea sp.
GGGGGCGACCGAAGCCTCCGACGCGCCCTCGGGAGACTGGGACGAGGAGGACGAGAACTCCGAGGCCGACGAGGCCGGCGAGGCGCCGCGCCCGCGCGAGAGCAAGGGCAACGACCGCCCGCAGACCGACTACAAACCCTACACCCAGAAGTTCGACGAGATCGTCACGGCCGAGGACCTCTGCGACGCCGAGGAGCTGACGCGGCTGCGGGCCTATCTCGACAAGCAGCTGGCGCATCTGCAGGGCGTCGTGGCCAGGCTCGCCAACCGGCTGCAGCGCCGGCTGATGGCGCAGCAGAACCGCTCCTGGCAGTTCGACCTCGAGGAGGGCGCGCTCGATCCCGCCCGCCTGCCGCGCATCATCATCGACCCCTACCAGCCGCTCTCCTTCCGGCAGGAATCGGATGTCAATTTCCGCGATACGGTGGTGACGCTGCTGATCGACAATTCCGGCTCGATGCGCGGACGGCCGATCACGGTCGCGGCCACCTGCGCCGACATCCTGGCGCGGACATTGGAGCGCTGCGGCGTCAAGGTCGAGCTTCTCGGCTTCACCACGCGGGCCTGGAAGGGCGGGCTGTCGCGCGAGAGCTGGCTGCAATCGGGCAAGCCGGCCAGCCCCGGCCGTCTGAACGATCTGCGTCACATCATCTACAAGGCGGCCGATGCGCCCTGGCGCCGGGCGCGCAAGAATCTCGGGCTGATGATGCGCGAGGGGCTGCTCAAGGAGAACATCGACGGCGAGGCTCTGGACTGGGCGCATAAGCGCCTGCTGGCGCGGCCCGAGCAGCGTAAGATCCTGATGGTGATCTCGGACGGCGCGCCGGTCGACGATTCGACGCTGTCGGTCAACTCCGGCAACTATCTCGAGCGGCATCTGCGGCACATCATCGCCGAGATCGAGACGCGTTCGCCGGTCGAGCTGATCGCCATCGGCATCGGACACGACGTCACCCGCTACTACCGTCGCGCCGTCACCATCGTCGACGCGGAAGAGCTCGGCGGCGTCATGACCGAGAAGCTCGCCGAGCTGTTCGAGGAGGATGCGGGGCTGAACGCCAAGCCGTCGCGCGGATCGCGGCGGCTGCAGTGAGCACGGCTCCAGACGCAGGCGCGTCGTCCCGATGCGCCTGACGCGTCGTTCCGCTCTGGCAGGGCTGGGCGCATGGGCCGCAGCCGGCCCGGCCGCGGCCGCATCTCCCGATACCGGCCGCATCCCCGTCGCCATTTCGGCGCGGTCGATCGCCGCCTTCGAACCGCGCAGCCCCGAGAAGACGCGCTTCGGCCGTCTCGATTTCCGCAGCGGGCTCGTGCTCAGCGGCAGTCATTCGCGCTTCGGTGGGCTGTCGGGGCTGTGGCGTGGACCGCGTGGCACCGATCTCGTCGCCGTCACCGACAACGGCTTCTGGCTGACCGGCACGCTCGCCACGCGCAACGGCCGGCTCACCGGGCTCGAAGGCGCTGAGCTGGCGCCCATTCTCGGCAGTTCGGGCCGGCCGCTGCACCGCTCGCGCTACTACGACACCGAGAGCCTGTGCATCGCCGACGGCATTGCCTATCTCGGCGTCGAGCGGACCCATGACGTGCTGCGCTTCGACTGGGCCACTGAGGGCGTGATGGCGCGGGCGCGGATCGTGCCGGTGCCGCGCGAGGTCAAGCGCCTGCCCGACAATCGCGGGCTGGAAGCGATCGGCGTGGTGCCTCCGGGCCAGCCCCTGGCGGGCGCGATCGTCGCCATCGCCGAGCGCTCGGCCGGTGAGGACGAGCCGACGCTCGGCGTTATCCTCGGGCGCCAGCCGGGCCTGTTCCGGGTGATCAGGCATGGCGGCTTCGACATCACCGACCTCGCCTTCCTGCCCGATGGCGACCTGCTGCTGCTGGAGCGCTGGTATCGCGCGCTGCGCGGCGTCGGCATGCGAATCCGCCGCATTCCCGCAGCGAGCCTTAAGCCGGGCGCGCTTCTCGACGGGCCCGCCCTGATCGAGGCCGATCTCGGCCAGGAGATCGACAACATGGAGGGGCTGGCGGTGCATCAGGAGCCGGGCCGGACCATCCTGACGCTGATCTCGGACGATAATTTCTCGTTCCTGCAGCGGACGGTGCTGCTGGAGTTCGAGATGGCTTGAGGGCGGGTCCTTCCCTTCTCCCCTCGCGGGAGAAGGTGGCGCGCAGCGCCGGATGAGGGGGCGCCGTGAGTTTGAATATGTCGTTTCCGAAGGGCTGAACGGTGAGGGCACAGCGCCCCCTCAACCGTCAGCGCTTCGCGCTGCCACCTTCTCCCGCAAGGGGAGAAGGGAAGGCCAAACGAAAAAAGCGGCCTCGCGGCCGCTTCGTTCCGTCCCGAAAAGGCTCGTCCGCTCAGGCGGTGGCGAGCTTCTTCTCGATGTCGCGCTTCAGCGTCAAGGCGCCGGTCGACAGATCGGAGGCCGGGGCCTTGATCAGGAAGGCGTCGAGGCCGCCGCGGTGATCGACCGTGCGCAGGGCGTTGGCCGAGACGCGCAGGCGCACGGAACGGCCAAGCGCATCTGACTGCAGCGTGACGTTGACGAGGTTGGGCCGGAAGACGGTCTTCGTCTTGCGGTTCGAGTGGCTGACGAGGTGGCCGGTGAGGGTGGCCTTCCCGGTCAGTTCGCAACGGCGCGCCATGGTATCGTTCCCTAAATCCAACCGGCTGGCTCAAACAAAAATGCCGACACGCGACGTGCCGGACATGAGCACCGGAAGTCAAATTGAAGTCGCGGTTCCATAGCCAAGGCCGGCGGGGCCGTCAAGGAAAACCGCGTGGTGCCGCGCCGAAAGGAGCGCCGTGCCGGCGCGAGCGCCGCCGCGGCATCTCGGCGCTCGCCAAACCCGGCGAAAGCGGTCACGATTCGGACCGAATCGCAATGCATGTCGGCATGGCCTGCCGCCTGGAGGAACCGGATGAAACCCGCCATCGCATCGTCCCTGGGCGGGTGGATCCTCGCCATCGGAGCCGCGACCCTGGCTCTGCCCGCCGCTGCCGCCTCGCTCGATGCGCGCTATGACGTGTCGCTGCTGGGGCTGACGCTCGGCACGGCGAACCTCACCGGCGGCATCGAGGGCTCCGCCTACAAGCTCGACCTGACCGCCAAGCTGACGGGCCTGATCGGGGGCTTCACCGGCGGGCGCGGCTCGGGTGCCGCCAGCGGCAGCCTGAACGGCACGAAGCTCTCGCCGACCAGTTTCGCCGTCAGTTCGGCGAGTTCGAGCGAGAGCCGCACCGTGCGCATGGCGCTCGACAGCAACGCCGTCGCAGCCGTCGAAATCGAGCCGCCGATCGATGCCAAGCCGGACCGCGTGCCGCTGAACGACGGCCATCGCCGCAACGTGATCGATCCGCTCAGCGCCTTCCTCATGCCGGTCGTCGGCAAGGGGCTGGCCAATGCCTGCAACCGGACGCTCCAGATCTTCGACGGCGCGGCGCGCTACGACATCAAGATGAGCCAGTCGGGCACGCGCGAGGTCAAGCTCGAGGGCTATAGCGGCCCGGTCGCGGTCTGCCAGGTGCGCTATGTGCCGATCGCGGGGCATCGCTCGCAGCGGCCGAGCACGAAGTTCATGATCGAGAACCGCGACATCAGCACCTGGCTCGCGCCGGTGGCGGGCACCAATGTCATGGTGCCCGTGCGCGTCTCGGTGAAGACGATGATCGGCACGGCCGTGCTCGAAGCCTCGAGCTTCAAGGTCGACCCCGGCATGACCGCGAGCACGGCCCGGAACTGAGGCTGCTGGCGCCTATCGCCGAGCACACTGTCCGGAAACGCGCGTCATCCGGGGCGATCGAGGCTTGTCCCGGAATCCGTGGTAAGGCGCGACATCGCCCTAGAGCATGCTGATTTCACTCGGAAACAATCCGTCATTCCGGACAAGCGGCGCAGCCGCGCCGATGCAAAATCCATCATAAGGCTCTGGAGCCCTCCGATGGATCCCGGGGCAAGCCCGGGATGACGGCGGTGGTTCCGAGAAAACTTAGCACGCTCTAGGATGGATCCCGGCCTGCGCCGCTTCGCGGCTCGTCCAGGATGACGCAAAAAGGGGCCGAGCCCCGCCTCAATGCGCCGTTGATTTCGAGAAGAGAGCGATCACTGGCAGGCTGCCGAAGGTCATGCGGCCTTCGCGCTCGCCAGGAAGCTGCCCATGCGCTCCAGCGCACGCTCGATGTTCTCCAGCGAGTTGGCGTAGGAGAGGCGGATGTAGCCCTCGCCATGGACGCCGAAATCCGGGCCGCCGATGGTGGCGACGCCGGTCTCCTCGAGCAGGGCTGAGGCGAGCTTCTTGGCCTTCCAGCCGGTCTGCGAGACGTTCGGGAAGGCGTAGAACGCCCCCTTCGGCACGATGCAGGAAACGCCGGGCAGGGCGTTGAGCCCCTTCACCACCGCCTTCCGGCGCCTGTCGAACTCGGCCAGCATCACCCTAACCGCGTCCTGCGGGCCGGTGAGCGCTGCAAGGCCGGCCCATTGCGCGGGGGCGTTGACGCAGGAATGGGAGTTCACCGCCAGCTTGCGGGCGTTGTCGTAGAGGGGCTTGGGCCAGATCGACCAGCCCATGCGCCAGCCCGTCATGGCATAGGTCTTCGACCAGCCGTTGAGCAGGATCAGCCGGTCGCGGATCTCGGGATAGCTCAGCAGGCAGACATGCTGCTCGCCGTCATAGAGCATCTGGTCGTAGATCTCGTCGGACATGATCGCGACGTCGGGGAACTTCGCCAGGCCGGCGACGAGCTTGTCGACCTCGGCCTTGGGCGTGAAGCCGCCGGTCGGGTTGGCCGGCGAGTTGACGATCAGGAGGCGCGTCTTCGGCGTGATCAGCGCGAGCGTTTCCTCGGCCGAGAAGGCGAAGCCGTTCTCCTCGCGGATCGGCACGGGAATCGGCGTCGCGCCGGTGTATTCGATCATCGAGCGGTAGATCGGGAAGCCGGGGTCCGGATAGAGAATCTCGGCGCCGGGCTCGCCGAACATCAGGATCGCCATGAACATGGTGACCTTGCCGCCGGGCACGATCATCACGCTTTCGGGGGATACCTCGACCTGGAAGCGCTTGTGCAGATCGGCCGAGACCGCCTCGCGCAGCGGCAGGATGCCGTTGGCCGGGGTGTAGCCGTGATGGCCGTCGCGCAGCGCCTTCACCGCGGCTTCGACGATGTGGTCGGGGGTCGGGAAGTCGGGCTGGCCGATGCCGAGATTGATGATGTCCTTGCCCTGACGCTGCAGTTCCGTTGCGCGCGCGAGCACGGCGAAGGCGTTCTCCTCGCCGATACGGGCGAAGGCGGGGACGACGTGGAGCGTCATGGCGGGCTTCCTCGGGCTTGGTCGCATTGCGGCCCGCTTGGGACGGGGCCTTGTCCTCTCTTGCCGTCTCTCTTGGCGCCAAAGCGGGGGCGCTGGCAAGCGTGCGGCGCGTCGTGCGGCCTCGATTGCATGCTGTATGCAGGGCGCGTAAATAGTATGACTATCGCCGGATCGGCTCTTGCCGCGCCGGGGCCGATGGGCATGATGAGCCTGTCTCGAATTGGTAGAAGCAGAGATCGGCAAGCGGCCGCCAGTGTCCGCGCCGCGCGAGAGGAAGACGAGGATGGCCAAGACACCCGAAAGCAACCTGCCGCGCGACCAGCGCCCGGTCGCCACGACGAAGAAGAAGGCGCCGCGCCGCATCAAGCCGGAGCAGCTGCGCTCGAAGGCCTGGTTCGACAATCCCGCCAATGCCGACATGACGGCGCTGTATATCGAGCGCACGATGAATTTCGGCCTCTCGCGCGACGAGCTGCAGTCGGGCCGGCCGATCATCGGCATCGCCCAGACCGGCTCCGACATCGCGCCCTGCAACCGCCACCATATCGAGTTGGCGCATCGCGTCCGCGACGGCATCCGCGAGATGGGCGGCGTGCCCTTCGAGTTCCCGATCCATCCGATCCAGGAGACTTGCAAGCGGCCGACCGCCTCGCTCGACCGCAACCTGCAATATCTCAGCCTCGTCGAGATCCTCTACGGCTATCCGCTCGACGGCGTCGTCCTGACGACAGGCTGCGACAAGACCACGCCGGCCCAGATCATGGCCGCCGCGACCGTCGACATTCCCGCCATCGCCCTGCCGGGCGGGCCAATGCTGAACGGCAATTTCCGGGGCGAGCGCACCGGCTCGGGCACGATCGTCTGGAAGGCGCGCCAGATGATGGCCGCCGGCGAGATCGACTACAAAGGCTTCGTCGACCTCGTCGCCTCTTCGGCGCCCTCGGCCGGCCATTGCAACACCATGGGCACGGCCTCGACGATGAACTCGCTGGCCGAGGCGATGGGCATGACCCTGCCGGGCGGCGCCGCCATTCCCGCGCCCTATCGCGACCGCTACGAGATGGCCTATCTGACCGGCAAGCGCATCGTCGAGATGGTCTGGGAGAACCTCGTTCCCTCGAAGATCCTGACGCGCGAGGCCTTCGAGAACACCATCGTCGTCAATTCGGCGATCGGCGGCTCGACCAATGCGCCGATCCACGTCAACGCTATCGCCAAGCATATCGGCGTAGCCCTCGACAACGAGGACTGGACCAAGATCGGCTACGACGTCCCGCTGCTGGTGAACCTGCAGCCGGCCGGCGAATATCTCGGCGAGGATTATTACCGTGCCGGCGGCGTTCCCGCCGTGGTGGCGGAGCTCGTCGCCAAGGGCAAGATCAAGCCGGCGATCACCGCCAATGGACGCACGCTCGCCGAGAACTGCGAGGGCTTCTTCTCGGTCGACCGGCGCGTGATCAAGACCTATGACGAGCCGATGAAGGCGCAGTCAGGCTTCCTCAACCTGTCCGGCAACCTGTTCGATTCCGCGATCATGAAGACCAGCGTGATCACGCCGGAGTTCCGCAAGCGCTATCTGGAAAATCCGAAAGATCCCAACGCCTTCGAGGGCCGCGCCATCGTCTTCGACGGGCCGGAGGACTACCATCACCGCATCGACGATCCAGCGCTCGCCATCGACGAGCACTGCATCCTGTTCATCCGCGGCGTCGGGCCGATCGGCTATCCCGGCGCAGCCGAGGTGGTGAACATGCGGCCGCCGGATTACCTGATCAAGAAGGGCGTTTCGGCGCTCGCCTGCATCGGCGACGGGCGCCAGTCCGGCACCTCGGGGTCGCCCTCGATCCTGAACGCCTCGCCGGAAGCGGCGACGGGCGGCGGGCTCGCACTGCTCAAGACGGGCGACAAGGTGCGCATCGACCTGACCAAGCGCACGGCCGACATCCTGATCTCGGATGAGGAACTGGCGCAGCGGCGCGCCGCGCTGAAGGCGGCCGGCGGCTACAAATACCCCAAGAGCCAGACGCCGTGGCAGGAGATCCAGCGCAAGATCGTCGGCGAACTCTCCGAGGGAATGGTGCTGAAGCCGGCGGTCAAGTACCAGAAGATCCACAAGAAGTTCGGCGTGCCGCGCGACAATCACTGAGGTGTGACAGGCGTCTCACCCTCTCCCGTCATCCCGGGCTTGCCCCGGGATCCATCATAGAGTTCGACGTCGCCCTATGATGGATCCCGGATCTCCGCTTCGCTGCGTCCGGGATGACGATGCGGATGGGTTGAACGCCGTCATTCCGCCCGCGCAAAGGAGCCGACCACGTTGCGCGTGCCCTTGGGGCTGACAAGGCGCCGCTTTGCGGACACTATGCGCCTCCGGCTGCCGATACGTCTCTGAAACGATTTAAAATGGCCTATTCCCCTCAGGTCGATGCCTTTCGCGCGCTCCATGAGTCCGGCTGCTTCGTCATGCCGAACCCGTGGGATGTCGGCTCGGCGCGCTGGCTGCGCGGGCAGGGGTTCAAGGCGCTGGCGACGACCAGTGCGGGCTTCGCCTTCACTCAAGCGCGGGCCGACCAGGACGTGCCGCGCGACATGATGCTCGCCCATATCGCCGAAATGGTGAAGGCGCTGCCCGATCTGCCGGTGAACGCCGATTTCGAGAATGGCTATGCCGACACGCCCGACGGCGTCGCTGCCAACGTCAAGCTCTGCGTCGCGACCGGCGTGGCGGGCCTGTCGATCGAGGATGCGACGGGGCGCGAGGACGATCCGCTCTATCCGTTCGAACTCGCGGTCGAGCGCATCCGCGCCGCGCGCAAGGCGATCGACGAGACCGGTTCCGGCGTGATGCTGACGGCGCGGGCGGAATGCTTCCTGACCGGTCATGGCGAGCCCTTGAAGGAGGCCGCCCGGCGGATCGAAGCCTATGCCGCGGCCGGTGCCGACGTGCTCTATGCGCCCGGCCCGAAGACGGTCGCGGATATCGCGACGATCGTCTCGGCGGCCGGCGGGCGGCCGGTCAATGCGCTGGTCTACGGGGATTTCGGATTGTCGGTTGCGGACATCGCGAAGCCTGGGGTGCGCCGGATCTCGATCGGCGGTGCGCTTGCGCGCGCAGCCTGGGCCGCCTTCATCGAGGCGACGCGGCTGATCGCGCAGGAAGGCAGCTTCCGCGGCTTTGCCGGCAATGGCGCCTCGGCGCCGCTGAACCCATTCTTCACCGAAGACCTGAAAGCGCGTTCGTGAGCAACACGCTCCTCATCGCACCGGCCTGGCTCGGCCTCAGCGGGCTCTGGACGCTCGACGCCAAGGGACGCCGCAAGGCCACCGACGCCGAGGATCTCGGCCTGTCGGAGGACTTGGCCGACCGGCTCGAGGCGTGGATGGACGCATTCGACGCCATCTATGAAGAAGAGCAAGAGGCGCGCTCGCGCTTTCCGAGCGAAGCCGAGCAGCGCGTCTGGGAGGCGGAAGGGCACGCCATCACGGCAGCGGTCGCCGCCGAACTCGGCGCGGGCTGGTCGGTCTCCGCCGATCTCGCCGGCTGGCAGGAGATGACGAAGCCATGAGCGATGCGAATCCGACCGTCGACCGCAACCCGATCCTGAACTGGACGGCGCCGCCTTTTCCGCCGGCACGCGTGCTGGAGGGGCGCTATTGCCGGCTCGAGCCGATCGACCCCGCCCGCCATTTCGACGACATCTGGGCCGTGAATGCCGGCCAGGACCAGATCTGGGAGTGGATGCCGGCGCATCCGCCGCAGACGAAGGCGGCCTATGGCGAATTGCTCGCGATGATGGCGGGCAAGGCCGGCATCGTGCCCTTCGCGATCATCGACAAGGCCGACGGCAAGGCCAAGGGCCATCTCTGGCTGATGGAGATCCGGCCGGAGCAGGGTGTGTTCGAGGTCGGCTACATCACCTATTCGCCCGTGCTTCAGAAGACGCGCGTCGCGACCGAGGCGATCCATCTCTGCGGCGCCTATGGCTTCTCGCTCGGCTACCGGCGCTTCGAGTGGAAATGCAACAACCTCAACGAGCCGTCCAAACGCGCTGCGCTGCGCTTCGGCTTCCGCTATGAGGGGCTTTTCCGCCAGCACATGGTCGTCAAGGGGCGCAACCGCGACACCGCCTGGTTCTCGATCCTCGACAGCGAATGGCCGGCCGTGAACGCCGCCTTCGAGGCCTGGCTCGATCCGGCCAATTTCGACGCGGCCGGGCGGCAGATCGTGCCGCTGGCGCCGTTGCGTGGCCGGGCGGACGAGTGATGTCGATGCGCCGCGCGACTGCTGATGACCTTCCGGCGGTCGTCGCATTGACGGAGGCTGCCTACCTGCCCAACGAGCCGATCATCGGAACGCCGTCACTGCCGCGGATCGCCGACTACGACACGGTGCTGGCGCAGCATGAGATCTGGCTGGCCGAGGGAGTGGCGGGTCTCGAAGGCGTGCTCGTGCTGGAGGAGGAGCCGAACCTGTTTGGCGTCTGGAGCGTCGCCGTCACGCCCGCCTCTGCCGGCCGTGGGGTCGGCTCCGCCCTTATGGGCTTTGCCGAGGCGCGGGCGCGTGAGCGCGGTTTCGACGCGATCCATCTCTACACCAACGCCAAGCTCGCCGACCGGATCGCCTGGTATGAGCGGCTCGGTTACGCGATCACCCATCACGAGGACAGGCCGAACCGGCGGCTGGTCCACATGCGTAAACCGCTTCATAAAGCCGGCTAAAGGGAAGAGGCAGATGGCAGGACGTTTGAAGGGCAAGGTCGCGGTCGTCACCGCCGCCGGCCAGGGAATCGGGCGCGCGATCGCGGAGGCCTTCGTTGCCGAGGGCGCGACCGTCTGGGCGACCGACAAGGAAGTTGCGCTGCTCGAGGGCATTCCCAAGGCGAAGAAGCGCAAGCTGGACGTGCTGTCGACCAAGGCGGTCGAGGCCTTCGCGGCGAAGGTCGGGACGATCGACATCCTCGTCAACGCCGCCGGCTACGTTCATCACGGCACGGTGCTCGACACCGACGACAAGGCCTGGGATTTCTCCTTCGACCTCAACGTGACTTCGATGCACCGCACGATCAAGGCGTTCTTGCCGGGCATGCTGGAGAAGGGCGCGGGCTCGATCGTCAACATCGCCTCGGGCGCCGGCTCCGTGCGCGGCATCCCGAACCGCTACGCCTATGGCACGACGAAAGCCGCCGTGATCGGCCTGACCAAGGCGGTCGCGGCCGACTTCATCAAGAAGGGCATCCGCTCGAACGCGATCTGCCCCGGCACGATCCAGTCCCCCTCGCTCGACCAGCGTATCAAGGATCTGGCGGTCTCGACCAAGACCACGGAAGCCGCGGCGCGGCAGGCCTTCATCGATCGACAGCCCATGGGCCGGCTCGGCACGGCGCAGGAGATCGCCTGGCTCGCGGTCTATCTCGGCTCCGACGAGGCGAGCTACACCACCGGTCAGATCCACCTCGCCGATGGCGGCTTCGCTCTCTGAGCGCAGATCAAAAAAACGACAGGGAGACAGCGCATGCATATTCTCGTTCTCGGCGGCGCCGGCATGGCCGGCCGCAAATTCATCGAGCGTCTCGCCCGTGACGGCGAACTCGGCGGCAAGCCGATCACGAAAGTGACGGCGCAGGATGTCGTTGCGGCGCAGGCGCCAAAGGGGGCAGCCTTTGCCTTCGACGCGATCGTCTCGGATCTCTCGGTACCGGGCGAGGCGGAGAAGCTGATCGCCTCGCGGCCGGAACTGATCATTCATCTCGCGGCGGTCGTCTCGGGCGAGGCCGAGGCCGATTTCGAGAAGGGCTATCGGATCAATCTCGACGGGACGCGGTTCCTGTTCGAGGCGATCCGCCTGACCGGCGACGGCTACAAGCCGCGCGTCGTCTTCACCTCTTCGGTCGCCGTGTTCGGGGCGCCCTTCCACGACAAGATCGGCGACGAATTCTTCACCACGCCGCTGACGAGCTACGGCACGCAGAAGGCGATCTGCGAATTGCTGCTCTCGGATTACAGCCGCCGCGGCTTCCTCGATGGCTTGAGCATCCGCTTCCCGACGATCTGCGTGCGGCCGGGCACGCCCAACAAGGCGGCGTCGGGCTTCTTCTCCATCATCATCCGCGAGCCGCTGAACGGCATCGACGCGGTGCTGCCCGTGTCGGACCAGGTGCGCCACTGGCATGCCTCGCCGCGCTCGGCGGTCAACTTCCTGATCCACGCTTCGACCATGGATCTCGCGGCTGTCGGCCCGCGTCGCGCGCTGAACATGCCGGGCTATTCCTGCACGGTGGCGGAGCAGATCGAGGCGCTGCGCAAGGTCGCCGGCGACGGCGTCGTGGCGCGCATCAAGCGCGTGCCGGACCCGGTGATCGACAGGATCGTCGAGGGCTGGCCGCGCAATTTCGACCCACAGCGCGCGATCGCGCTCGGCTTCAAGGCGGAATCGAGCTTCGACGAGATCATCCGCATCCATATCGAGGATGAGCTCGGAGGGACCTTCGTGAAGTAGGCAAAACTGCTCGTCATGCTCGGGCTCGACCCGAGCAGCTCCGGATCGCGATTCCCGGGTCGGCGCAGAGCGCCGCCCCGGGAATGACGTGTTAGGCTCACGCCGGGCAGGGTTCGCCCGGCGTGTCGACGGCGACAGAGGGCTCGATCTCCGGAGCATGGGTCCAGCCGCTCGTGCCCCAGCTCTTCAGCGCCGCCCAGGTCGAGCGGTCGAGCCGGTACTGCTCGCAGGGGAAGAGCCCGCCGCGGGCCGGCAGCGACTTCAGGAACGAGCCCTCGGCACGGAAGCCCGACTTCTCCAGCACGCGCTTGGAGGCGGGGTTGATGACCCGCGCATCGGCCTCGATCGCCTTGATCTCGCTCAGCGAGAACACAATGTCGATCAGCGCCTGGGTGGCCTCCGTCGCCAGCCCCTTGCCCCAATGACCAGTGCCCAGCCAGTAGCCGATGAAGGGCACGCCCGTGGCCTGCCGATGCGCGCCGATCATGCCGATCAGCTCGTTGGGCTTCGAGCGTGGCGTGATCGCCAGCACCAGATGCTCACCCAGCGCATTGCCCTTGCGCATGGCGAAGATGAAGGGCTCGACCGCTTCCACAGGGTAGGGATGCGGGATCGAGGCCGTCATCTCGGCCACGGCTTTCTCCCCCGCCTGACGCAGGATGGCGGAAGCGTCCGCCATGCGCGGCCAGCGCAGCCAGAGACGGCGGGTCTCGAGCCGGAAGACATCGTCGCGGGTCAATTCGGGGAACATTGGGGTCTCTCCGTCGGCGCAAACGAAAAAAGGGAGCTGGGATTTGTCCCATCTCCCTTTCGCTGACCTTGGGTGACCCCTGAGAGGGCTGGACCCCTGATCCGTTCCGGTTCGATGGAACCGGCGGATCGGAGAAGTCCCTATCCGCCGTCTTATTCTGCGGCCTCTTGGGCCGGGACTACGTTCACGAAAGCTCGGCCGAGTTTGGTCGTGAATCGGACGCGACCCGTCGTCGTGGCAAACAGGGTATGGTCTTTGCCCATGCCGACATTGGCGCCGGGATGCCAGGTGGTCCCACGCTGCCGAATGATGATGTTGCCCGGAATCACCGACTGGTCGCCGAACTTCTTGACGCCCAGGCGCCTGCCTGCCGAGTCGCGACCGTTGCGGGACGAGCCGCCTGCCTTTTTGTGAGCCATAACGCCCTACCTCAAAACTGATGTGGTCTCTCTAACCCGAATCGGCGGCAAAAGCCAGCCGGTCCGGGCAGCGAAAGCGAAGACGACCTGACGGGAGGTGTCAGTAGTCCTCGCCGGAAGCCTGTTCGGCCTGGTCGGCCTTGGCCCGCGGGGGCTTGCCGGCCAGCAGTTCCTGAGCCTGCACGACCCACTCCTCGCGGGTGGTGCGGCCGCGGAGCTTGAGCTCCTCGTCCCACTTGGCGACGTCGGCCTCGGTCCAGGCGGCGATGTCGTTCCAAGAGGTGATGCCGGCGGCGCGCAGCTTCTTCTCGATGGTCGGGCCGACGCCCGAGATCAGCGAGAGGTTGGAGGCGTCGATGGCGCCGGCCTCGGCCTTGGCGGCCTTCGGGGCCTTCGCGGCGGGCTTGGCCTTGGCCTCGGCAGCGCCGGCCTGAAGCGCCACAGTCGAGGCCTCGCCCTTCTTCATCTCCGGCTTCTTGCCGCCGGTGAGAATGTCGGTGATGCGGATGACCGTCAGCTCGGCGCGGAAGCCACGCTTGCGCTTGGAATTCTGGCGGCGACGCTTCTTGAAGGCGATGACCTTGTCGCCACGAGCCTGCTCGACGATCTCGGCCGCAACCGTGATCTCGGAGAGGGCCTTGGCGTCGAGCGTGGTCTTCTCGCCGTCGGTGAGCATCAGCACGGTGTCGAAGGCGACGGTGTCGCCCGGGTTGCCTTCGATCTTGGCGGTGGTAATGCGATCGTTGGCGGTTACGCGGAACTGTTTTCCGCCGGTCTTGATGACTGCGAACATTTTATCCTCCATGTTCGGCCCCGCCCTGTCACGGCCTCGACGAGGCGCATGCGGGACGGCTTTTTGGCAGTCGTTACGGGTCAGGGTTCGCTCTTGAAGGCTCAAGGCTCGCGCGCGGCGAAGCCAAAGGGCCAAAAGAGATCGGGCGCGGGTTTCCCCACGCCGGACGAGGCTCGATAGTCGCTGGGGTCGCAGAGGTCAAGCGAAAGCGTCATGGGCCCGGGCAAATACGACACTCAGACGACGGTGCGGAACAGAAAGCGGCCGGCGCGCGAGCGAAGGCTTGTTTTGGCCGAACACCGCGTGTAGTAACCAGCCCGCTTCGACCGAAGGCGACCGCGGACAGGTGGCAGAGTGGTTGAATGCACCGCACTCGAAATGCGGCATACCCGCAAGGGTATCGGGGGTTCAAATCCCTCCCTGTCCGCCACTTCTCTCATCTAGGTTTCTGAAATCGTTGACGCCTTCCGGGCGCTTCGATTTCGTTCCCCAACTTGTGCCGGCAACGAGATGGAAACCGACACACGCAGACGTGGATTTAGGTCTGAGGGTTGCGAAGCATGACAAGCGATCCAGCGCCGCTATCCATCTCCACAGCCTCTGCCTCTTCGTCGGCTGCGCTCCCAGTATAGACGCTAGCGAACAGGCCGTTGTGAAACTGATAGATCCAGAAGCTTCCTCTAGGCGGTGTGGACGAATTGCCGCCAGCAATTGTTTGAGGATTCCCACGAGGATTCCGGTGTGATTCATAGGTTTCCGACTGATTTGGAGGTCGGAAGCGATGTCGACGCGGATGAGCGAAGAGGATTGGGCGGCGACGCTCACGGTGTTCCGGACCTGCCTGCCGCGTCGGGGGCGCAAGGCGGCGGACGACCGGCTGTTCCTCGAAGCGCTGCACTTCTTCACGGTCGAGAACGTGCGCTGGCGGGCGCTGCCGGAGCGCTTCGGGAACTGGAACACGGTGTGGAAGCGCTTCGACCGGCTCTCCAAGGCGGGCGTCTTCGAGGCCTTCTTCGACACGCTGGCGGGCATGAGTGCGTCGGCCCATCTCATCCAGATGTTCGACTCGACCATCGTGCGCGCCCATGTCTCGGCGGCGGGCGCAAAAGGGGGCAGCAAGGCCAGGCGCTCGGCCGCTCGCGCGGCGGCTTCACGACCAAAATCCACGCGAAGTCAGATGCTTCGGGCGCGCTCATCGGATTCGACCTGACCGGCGGGGAGAAAGGCGACGCGCCCCACTTCGCCGTGCTGCTCGACCTCGGCCCCGACGTCGCGCCCCGCGCCGTGATCGGCGACAAAGGCTATGCCAGCAAGGCCAACCGGGCCCTGGCGCGCGCACGCGGCATCGCGCCGGTGATCCCGCACAAGGACAACGAGAAGGGCAAACCCGTCTTCTTCGCCAGGACGCTCTACAAGGCGCGCGCCCGCATCGAGCAGGGCATCGGCGCCCTCAAACGCTTCAAGCGCGTCGCCCTCCGCTGCGAAAAAACAGCTCGGAACTTCCGCTCCATCGTCAGCATCGCCGCAGGGCTATGCTTGATCAAATTCGTCCACACCGCCTAACTAGCGCGCCAGCGGAACAGTGGCTGCCATATCTTTGGTGGCGAGAAGGAACCGGCGTCGGTTACGGTGAGCCAACACCAAGATGGCAACGCAGCAAACGGAATTGGCGGCAAAGCACGCAGCGAGCATCCAGTCTGAGCGATTGACGATCGCGTAGGCAACCGTCGACAGATGGGCGACGAGGAACAAGCTCCAAGTCGTGTACGATATTGCCGACGCTCCGTGTGTGTCCGTGGCGGCCCTTCGGATTTGTGGAACATAGGCAAAGACACGTAGCGCATTGCACGCAGTGAACAGTGCGAGCGTGAAATCTTCGAGAACCATCCGGGTCTCCTCAAAATAAAAGCGTCCCGAACCACGTCGGCACTCACTGCGGTGCAATTCTCAAAATTGGACACTTATCGAATATAGATTGTTCAATACCGGGGGCCGCTATAAATCAAAATCCGTCTTCTGCATCATCGTAAAGTAAACGATCGACCTCGGCATATCGTGCTAAAACACTCTGCGACGGAAAGTCTTTGCACTGCGTTTCAAGGTTGACCAGTTCGCCTCGGATGCGTCGGGCCTCGATTTCAGAAACGATCTTGTATTCTTCTTTCATCCTTAATGTTCGCTCCACCCGGATTTGCCATGCGCGGCAAATTATTTGTCCATCCTCCGCGCTGATTGCAGGGGAGGCCTGCGCCTGTAATCCGGTATGCTGAACGATGAACAATCCGCCAATTATCCCCCCACGGATCATAACGTTCCCGACTACTCGGCGAAAATTCGACCTTGAGAAACCTGATCGGATCGAGCCCATTTTTCGTTTCCTCCCGCAGTTCGAGTTGGTTCGAGATGGCTGCCGAACGACCGTCGATGAGACTTGTCGAACGGTGCAATTGCCGACGGTTCAGCGGCTAGGCGTACAAGTGGGAGCGAACATTGATACGTAGACCCAGCACAATCCGGGGGTACCACGGTGATTGTAATCCGATTTCTTTGTTGTTCGTCTTCCCAATATCTCTGCAATGCATCGCATTAGGTTGATTGGAAATAGCAGCATATGAAGAACAAGTACGGGATATATGCCGCCGAGAAGTCCGTATGTGATGAAAACGACATTTGACGAGAGAGCTGCGAGCCGCATATCAAGCATTCGCTTTTGTGCGAAAGTGATGAGCGTTAGAACCGCGGCGACAAAACCTACCGTCTCGACAATTGATATGGAAAGCAATTGAACCTCCACCACATTTTGGTGGCCTGAGACCAGTACGGATAAATCACGTTTCTTAGACGCATTCACAGGTCAAACGGTACAATCTGTTTTTGATGACTGCTGTTCCGATCGATAGTAGCCGCGCCTCGTACCTCTCGGCTTGAAAACGGTGTGAAATTGAAGTGAAAATAGCAGACGGCGACCGGCTGGATGGTCCAGTACAGTTGGTAACGTCATGACAGAGAGGTGCGCGGTCGGTTAGCCAAAAGGCTGATTTGAGCGACAGAACCTTTCGGTCGGGGTGGGCATCGCCTCGCAACTGCGGCCGAATGAGGTCGATGGAGTGCGTTTCGTCCGCATCACATGCGAAATCTCAGCGATGACCGCGCCGCAACGCCATGCCGCGAGAGCGGATTAGTCCAGTGATGTATGCCCTTCGGACAGGCGACGGACGTAAGGATCAGAGGAAACGACCCCGAAATCCTCAGAAGCAATGTCTGGTTCCGGAACTCGCCTCATCGTCTGCAATTGGCGCAACTTGCTCGCACCAGCGTCCTGCGCTCTCTCCTCGCGCCCTTCCCAACGTACGGAGCGTCCGGTCATTCACTGGCCTTTATATCCAGCTCGCGCATCAAGCGCCCGAACCGATCGAGATCGGCAGCGACGAGCTGCGCCATTTGTGAAGGTGAGCCGGGCGACGGCACCAATCCGCTCGCTTCGAGCTTTGCCGCGATGTCCGGTGAAGCGATTGCCCGCGCCGCGGCCGAGCCGATTTTCTCGACGATTGGCGCAGGCGTCCCGGCGGGCAACGCCAAGCCAAAGAAATTTGGAACAAGAGGATCGTCGGCGAAGCCCAGTTCGGCCATGGTCGGCACGGTGCTCATCTGGGGCAGACGGCGTCTGTCGCCCACGGCGAGCGCTTTCACCTTGCCGTCGAGCATCAGCGAGAGCGCGGCTGGCGGTGTCGCGATCGTCAGTGCGACCTCACCTGTCGCTACTGCAGCGACCGCCGGCGGCGCGCCGCGATAGGGAACATGAACCATCTTGACGCCGAGACGCCTCGCCAGCGCTTCGATGTTGAAATGCGCCATGCTGCCCTTCCCGAAGCTGGCATAGGCCAGCTCTCTGGTCTTCGCGAGCGCGACCAACTCGGCGAAACTGTTCACGCCAAGTCCAGGGTTGACGACGAGGACATATGCCCCGGTGGCGACGACGCCGACATAGGTGAAGTCGCGTTTTGCGTCGATCGCCTGCTGGGGCATCAGGAGCGGGTTGATCCCGAATACCTCCCGTGGCGCCATCAGCAGCGTATGGCCATCCGGCTCCGCGCGCGCGACGGCGGCCGTCCCAACCATTCCGTTGGCGCCCGGCCTGTTCTCGACGATGACCGGCTGACCGAACTCACCGCGCAACTTCTCGGCGACGAGACGCGCCGCGAGATCGACCGCACCCCCTGCGGGATAAGGCACGACGAGCTGCACCGGCTTGCTGGGATAGGAGGAAACTCCTTGCGCAAAGGCTGGGCGGGCGAAGCAACCCGCGCCGATAGCTACGAGCAGTTTTCGGCGAGACAGGGATTCAGGCATGGTCTGACCTCCCGTTTTGTGTTGTTGTTCCGTCTGTCGTCATCATCCGATTATCGTGTTGCGCGACCACTGCTCCCAGGCGCGGTCCATCGCGAATGGTGTCAGATTGAAGTCGCCCGCAGCCGCTGCCTCGTTGGCGGTCAAAGAACGAACGGTCCCGATCTGGGCTGCCGTCCACTGCACCTCGGCGTTGCGCGCACCATAGATTGAGCGAAAGACAAGCTCCCTCACCGATCGGCCGGCGACCGTCGCTCCGTGGCCGCGCATCAGGACTGTCCAGTTCGAAGCCAGCGTGCGTGCAAGCGAATCGCCCTGTTCGCGCGTCGAGACGATCAGGTTGGTGTCGCCGAATTCGTCTTGGCTGTCCCAGAGCGGCACGACCTGGCCCATGGTCGCGCCGAGATGGAAAACCGGAACGAGCTTCGCGTCGCTCGTGCAGAAGGGCATGAGTGAGGGCGCATGATGATGGCAGACCGCCATGACGTCTGGGCGCGCACGATAGATGGCGCCGTGAATGCTCCGCTCCGCGAAGATGCGCGACGGCGCCTGCGAGACGAGACTGTCATCGAGATCGAACTCGAGCACATCTTCGGCCGTTACCAGTTCGGCCGCCCTGACCCGTGGCATCAGATAGCGAGACGCGACGTCTGGATGGCGCGCGGACACATGCCCGAAACTGTCGAGAATGGTCTCTCGAGCGAGTATGCGGCTGGCCTGTACGATCTCGGCAACGCAAAACTCAAACCGGGACGTCTTGTCCCGATCGCGCTCCTGCGAAGGCTGCTTGTCCAGCGGGTTCGACGACATCGGGCATCCTCGATCTTCAATGGCCGCTTGGCCACTGGTCGGAGGATGGCGCTGCCAGCCGCATGGAATCCAATGCAATCGGCTTAGGTCAGCCCTAAGCGTTTTGCGATGGCGAGGTTTCCGAGAGCGGATGACCCAGCCCTGTCATGGCCTCGGATAAGGGGATCATCGCCGCGACGACCGCCTCGCGGATGGTCGGCAGCGCGGCCAGGTGGCGCGCCTTCCGCAAGCCGGCCAGATGCAACGTGCGACGGAGGACCGGCTCTATGATCGGCCTAGCGCTCAGCGTCCCCGCGTTCACCTCGGCCAGCACGGTGCCATAGGGCAGTATGCCGGCGGCCGGCCCGCGAGCAATCATCGCCTTGATGCCGGAGATCGACCTGATCTCGTGCTCCAGGCGGATGACGAACCCATACTCGGCCGCCACCTTGTCGACGAGGGAGCGGACGCCGTCGCGCGGTTCGGGCAGGACGAGCGGCCCGGCCAGCGCCTCGGCGAAGATCACGGGACCGGCGCGTCCTCCGGCTCCGGCCGTGACGAAGACAAGATCCTCCTGATAGAGGGCGCGCTTCCACAGGCCGGGTGCATCGGCAACCTCATAGGCGAGGATCACATCGAGGTCGCCCCGATGCAGGCTGTCGACCAGCACATGGCTCATCTCCTCGGTGAGACTGAAAGCCAGGCTCGGGGCGTCGCGTGAAATCCGCAGCAGCAGTTCAGGGCCGATGATCTGCATGAGGCTGGGCGTCAGACCGAACCGTACAGTTTCCCGTATGTCGCCACGCACCTCACGGCGGGTCAGATCGACGAGTTCGAGGATCTGGATCGCGCGCGGAAGGAGCTTTGCACCGTCGGTCGTGAGAGAAACGCCCCGCGAATGTCGCGTCAGCAACGTCACGCCAAGTTCTTCTTCGAGCTGCTTGATCTGCATGCCGAGCGCTGGCTGCGCAATGCGCAGCTCGTCAGCCGCCCGCGTCATGTTGGCGGTTTCGGCGACGCGCACGAAATACTTCAGTTGACGCAGGTTCAAAGGCGCTCCGTAGGAGCTCGTCGCTCATTGGTACGGCCTGACCAGACGTTTTCAAGCGATCACAGCCCGCGCAACCGACCATCTAATTGTGCCCCCAACGTCAGGTTTTTGACAACACCTCAATATCGGGACGTGGTGCATCTCGCCGCGGACTTTGGCTGGAGGCACTTCCCCGTTGTCTCGAGGATGAGTTGCACCGTCTCGTCTGAGCGGTCCCACATCGGGAAGTGCCCGCATTTGGAGAACCAGTGGAGCTTGGCGGATGGGAAAGCCTCGTGAGCGCGAGCGGCCTGTCGCGGCAGACACAGACGGTCTTGACGGCCCCAGCCGATGACGAGAGGATGAGCGGGATTAGCCGCTGGACCTTTTTGCTCGAGCCTGTCGCCAGATCGCGCACGAGAGCATCGAAGGTTTTCGTGCTGGCAAAACTTTGCAGTTCAGCTGCAACAACCTCCTCGTCCAGGCGCCATGGTCTTGCTGAGAGCTGCGCCAGAAGCGCGCTGCGTATCACTGCTGACCATGAGAGCCTTGGAAGTGCCGGACGCAGCCCTCGGAGAAGACGGATCGACGCCGCGAGCGTCGTTCGGAAGTAGGTGCGCTCCCATCCTCTCCAGAAACCGCCAGGGTCCAAAGCGACAGTAGCTCCGACCCTGCCGCGGCGCGCCATCTCCAAGACGATCCGTGCTCCAAGCGAACTGCCTACGATGTCGATGCCGTCCAGCTCCTGCTCCAGGACGAAGCGCTCCACGCTGTCTGCAAGGCCGGCGAAAGTGCCGCTGTCTGCCGCCGCTGGTGTTTCGCCATGTCCTGGTAGATCGATCGCGGTCACCTCGCGCGCCTTCGAAAGCGCTGGGAGGATTGTGCTCCAGGACCGCCACGTCCCACCCAAGCCATGGACCAGAAGGAGGCGGGGGCCTTCGCCATGACGAACAAAGTGCAAAGTCACCGGCGTGTCCTTCTGGCTAGGCGAAATCCCGGAGCAGCAATCGGACCGAGCTGCGTCTACCTGAGGCAACGCATTGGCCAGTGTTTGGGTCCGACCTGTCCTGACGACCGAGGGCTGGGCATCGTGACTGGTCTACGAGGTGCTCGGAGTTGTTGAGCGCGTCCCGCGTCCGCTTGCCGGCGACCGCCGAACGGCAGCTACTGGCGCGCCCCGACGCGCAGCTTCGGATTAGCGAGCGGGCCGTACAGAGTTTCCGCCGAAGACCGCCTGCCGGCGCAGGGCTGGCGTAAACAGGCTGTAGAGCATCCTTGGTGAAGCCGATGCGCTGACAGCGTTAAGCCTAGCCCGGTGGTCAGGTGTGAGACGGTGTTCGAGAGCGGCGACGTTGTCCGCTATCTGATTAGGCCGACTGACGCCCATCAAGGTCGATGACACGCCGGGCCGCTCCACCACCCAGGCGAGGGCGACGGGTCGTGTCCCATCGCGTGGTGTAGCTGAGGGTGGTCATCGGCGATTGCCGGTTAGGTTTGGGTTGCGAACGCCAACCCTGAACCGCGAGATCCCCGATGACCGACGAGATGATGAACCTGCGCGGGCTGCTGGAGAAGA
>NZ_JAUXYO010000205.1 GCF_030694325.1 Allobosea sp.
GGTCGCCATGGTCGGCTTCCTCCGGGCCGGTCAGGTCGCTCGCGCCGATGCCGATCAGCCGGTAGCGCGGGCCGCTGCATTCGCGCCGCAGGAGCTCGCGCCCCGCCGTGAACAGCCGTGCGGCGAGCTGGGTCGGCTCGGGCAGCCGCGTCGCTCGGGTGATCGAATGGAAATCCGCCGTCTTCAGCTTCAGCGTGATGGTCCGGCCCGCCAGTTCTTGATGCTTCAGGCGCTTCGAGGTCTTCTCGCAGAGCCGCCAGAGCACCGGCTCCAGCTCCTCGAAGCGGGACAGGTCGACATCCAGCGTCGTCTCGCTGGACACGCTCTTGGTTTCGCGGTCCGGCGTGACGCGGCGCGGGTCGATGCCGTTGGCGAGGTTTTTCAGCCGCGGGCCGTCCTTGCCGGCCAGCCGGAACAGCTTGTCGACCGGCGCCTCGCGCAGATCGCCGATGAGACGGAAGCCCGACTCCGCCAGCTTGGCCGCGCTAGCCTGGCCGATGCCGGGAATGAGGCCCACCGGCTTGGCGGAGAGGAAGGCGACCGCCTCCGCCCGCCCGATCACCGAGAAGCCGCGCGGCTTGTCCATGTCGGAGGCGACCTTGGCCAGGAACTTTGCATAGGACAGCCCGACCGAGACGGTGATGCCGATCTCCGCCTCGATGCGCCGTGCGAACCGCGCCAGGGTCACGGCGGGGCTGGCATGGTGCAGCAGCTCCGTGCCGGCGAGGTCGAGGAAGGCCTCGTCGATCGAGATCGGCTCGACCAGCGGCGTCAGCTCCTGCATCAGCCGGCGCACCTGCCGCCCCACCGCGACATACTTCGCTATGTCGGGTTTGACGACCACGGCCTGCGGGCAGGCCTTCAGCGCCTTGAACATCGGCATGGCCGAGCGCACACCATAGGTCCGGGCGATGTAGCAGGCGGTCGAGACCACGCCGCGCTTGCCGCCGCCGATGATCACCGGCTTGTCGAGCAGGCTGGGATCGTCGCGCTTCTCGATCGCGGCATAAAAGGCGTCGCAGTCGATATGGGCGAGGCTCAGGCTGTCGCGCTCGGGGTGGCGCAGCAGCCGCGGCGAGCCGCAGGCCGGGCAGCGGCGGGGAGCCTCGCCCTGCGCCTCGTGGTCGGCCAGGCAGTCGCGGCAGAGGAC
>NZ_JAUXYO010000208.1 GCF_030694325.1 Allobosea sp.
GATGCGATCGTCGTGCTGGAGAACGTTCACCGGCATATCGAGGACGGCATGGAGTCCAATGCCGCGGCGATCCGCGGGATCAACGAGATCGCCTTCGCGGTCGTGGCGATGACGCTGACGCTGGTGGCGGTCTACGCGCCGATGGCGTTCTCGACAGGTCGTACCGGCAAGCTCTTCATCGAATTCGCGCTGACGCTGGCGGGAGCGGTGCTGGTCTCGGGCTTCGTGGCTTTGACGCTGACGCCGATGATGTGCGCCAAGCTGCTCAAGCACAACGAGAGCCATGGCCGGATCTACAATCTGCTCGAACGCGGCTTCGACGCGATGTCACGCGGCTACCGGGCGTCCTTGCGGGGGGCGCTCTCCATTCGTCCGCTGATCGTGATCCTGGCGGTGGGTGTTGCCGGCGCCAGCTACTTCTTCTTCACGGGTCTGCGTTCCGAACTGGCGCCGGTCGAGGACCGCGGCACGATCACGGCGATCGGCGTCGCGCCGGAAGGGGCGACGATCACCTTCACGGCCGAGTATGCGCGCCGGGTCGAGGAGGTCTTCAGCAAGATCCCCGAGGTCCAGACCTACCTCGTCATCGTCGGCTTTCCGGACGTGACCCGTGCGATCGCCTTCGCCCGGCTGAAGCCGTGGGAAGAGCGCACACGCAAGCAGCAGGACATCGTGGTCGAGATCAACCGGCAGCTGTCGCAGATTCCCGGCATCCGGCTGTTCGCCACCAATCCGCCCTCGCTCGGCCAGGGTGGCGCCAACAGCCGACCGGTGGAGTTCGTGCTGCGCTCGTCGGAGCCCTATGTCCAGATCAAGGAGTATGTCGACACGCTGATGGCCGAGGTCGCCGGTTCGCCGGCCCTGACCAATGTCGAATCCAACCTCATCCTCGACAAGCCGCAGATCAAGGTCTCGATCGACCGGCAGCGCGCGGCGGATCTCGGGATCGGCGTCGACGTGATCGGTCGGACGATGGAGACGCTGCTGGGTGGGCGGCAGGTCACCCGCTTCAACATGAACGGCGAACAGTACGACGTCGTCATCCAGGTCGGCGGCGAGGACCGCAACACGCCGCAGGCGCTGCAGTCGATCTATCTGATGGGACGCGGAGGTGCCGTGGTCCAGCTCTCCAGCCTGGTCAAGGTCGAAGAAGGCGTCGCGCCGAAGGAACTGATCCGCTTCAACCAGCTGCGTTCCGCCACCATCACGGCGGTGCCGGCGCCGGGCTATTCGCTCGGTGACGCTCTGACGGTGCTGGAGCAGGCCTCGGCCCGAGTCCTGCCGAAGACGGTGCAGATCGACTATGGCGGCCAGAGCCGCGAGTTCAAGCAGTCGGGCGCCTCGATCGCGATCGTCTTCCTGCTGGCGCTGGGATTCATCTATCTGGTGCTGGCGGCGCAGTTCGAGAGCTTCATCGATCCCATCGTGATCATGGTGTCGGTGCCGCTCTCGCTGACCGGCGCGCTGGCCGCACTGTACTTCACCGGTGGCACGATGAACGTCTACAGCCAGATCGGGCTGATCACGCTCGTCGGCCTCATCACCAAGCACGGCATCCTGATCCTGGAGTTCACCAACCAGCTTCGGGAGGAGGGCAAGGAGATGATCGACGCGCTGGTCGAGGCCGCCGAACTGCGTCTGCGCCCGATCCTGATGACGACGGGCGCGATGGTGCTGGGAGCGGTGCCACTGGCGCTCGCGACCGGGGCCGGCGCCGAAAGCCGGTCCCAGATCGGCTGGGTCATTGTCGGCGGCATGACCTTCGGCACGTTGCTGACGCTTTATGTCGTGCCGGTGGCTTATTCCTATCTCGCAAGCAAGAAGCGCTCGGTGCATGAGCATGTTGCGAAGGAGGCGCCGGCGGCGCATCCGCAGCCGGCTGAGTAAGGGCTTCCGCGTCATTCTCGGGCGAAGCGAAGCGCAGACCCGAGAATCTTAGGGCGCGCTGGCACGGTCGGGTCGTTCACGAACCCTGAGATGCTCGGGTCAAGCCCGAGCATGACGTGCGGCTGCTACTGCAGCCGCACCGAGACGCTTTCGCTGGCGCCGGTGCCGTCGATCACTGAAATGCGCAGGAAGCCCTTGCCCGACGGTTGCCAGATCGCTTCGCGCCGTCGCGTCGGCGGAAGGACCGGCGCGCCGTCGACCAGCCAGGTATAGGGCGGCGCGCCGCCCGCGACCTTGAGGTTGAGTTCGAGGCGCCCGTCGGTGGCCGAGGCGGCGAGGTCGATCCGGGCTCCCTCCGGCGGGAAGGCGAGCCTCAGCGAAGGCGTCGTCATCGCGGACACGGTCTTGGGCACGTCGTGACGCAGATGGCGCAGCGGCGGTGGCAAATGGGTGCTCGTGGCGACGATGCTGTCGCGTGGCTGCGGGAAGGGTCGCGGGTCGAGGCCGAGCCGGGCGAAGGCGTCGAACAGGATCGGCGCCGCGACGACGCGCCCGACGAGGCCGGGCACGGCACCGTTGTCGGCGCGCCCGACCCAGACGCCGATCGTATGCTTGCGGTCGAATCCGACGGCCCAGGCGTCGCGATAGCCATAGGAGGTGCCGGTCTTGAAGGCGATGCGTCCGGGCACGGCGTTGAGGGGCGGCGGCGCGCCGAGCAGCGTGTCGGCGACATACCAGGCGGCGACGGGCTCGACGAGGCGCGGTGAGGGCGCCCCCCCGTCATCCGCCCGCACCGTCAGGCCGGGGGCATCCCCGCCGCGTGCCAGCCCGACATAGAGGCGGGTCAGATCGTGCAGGGTGATGCCGAGACCGCCGAGGCCGACGGCGAGGCCAGGCGCTCCGCCCTCTTTCGGCATGGCGACCGAAACCCCGACGTCGCGCAGGCGAGACAGGAAACGCTGCGCGCCGAGCGCCGAGAGCAGCTCGACCGCCGGCACGTTGAGTGAGAGCTGGAGCGCCTTGCGGGCCGAGATCATGCCCTGGAAGGTCATGTCGAAATTCTCAGGGGCATAGAGCCCGTAGCGCGCCGGCCGGTCCTCCAGCATCGTCTCGGGATGGGCGATGCCATTGTCGAAGGCGAGTGCGTAGATGAAGGGCTTCAAGGCCGAGCCCGGCGAGCGCAGCGCCCGCGTCAGGTCGAGCGAGCCGGCCCGCTCGGCGGCGAAGTAATCGACGCCGCCGACCGAGGCGCGGATCTCGCCGGTGTCGTTGTCGACGGCGAGGATGGCGATCGAGACCTGTGGCGCCAGACCGAGGCTGCGGTCGCGGGCCAGCGCTTCCAGCGTCGCCTGCAGCCGCGCATCGAGGCTCAGGCGATGGCTCCGGGCGCCCGGTGCTTCGGCCACGACCTGCTCGGCGACATGGGGGGCGAGGTTGGGGAAGGGCTTGCGGGCCGTTGGAACGGGCTCGTCCCGGGCAGCAGCGATCTCGGCGGCGGTGGCGAGGCCGGCCCGCTCGACGCGGGCCAGCACCCGGTCGCGGGCCTTGCGGGCAGACTCGACGAAGCGGTCCGGCCGGCGCGTCTCGGGCGATTGCGGCAGGGCGACGAGCAGCGCGGCCTCGGCGGTCGAGAGGCGCTTGGGCTCCTTGCCGAAGTAAGCCAGGCTGGCGGCCCTTACGCCCTCCAGATTGCCGCCGAAGGGGGCGAGCGTCAGGTAGAGGTCGAGGATCTGCGACTTGGTGAAGCGCCGCTCCAGCTCGATGGCGCGCACCGCCTGCCGCAGCTTGGCGCCGAGGCTGCGCTCCTCGCGAGGCTCAAGCAGGCGGGCCACCTGCATGGTCAGCGTCGATCCGCCGGAGACGATGCGGCCGTTCGCCAGCATCTGGCCGGCCGCGCGGGCGAGCCCCAGCCCGTCGATGCCGGCATGGCTGTCGAAGCGCCTGTCCTCGAAGGCCTTGAGCATGGCGAGATAGCGCGGATCGACATCACCGGTGCCGACCGGAAGCTTCCAGCGGCCATCCGTCGTCAGGAAGGGGCGCAGCAGCCTGCCCTCGCGGTCGAGCACCACGGTCGAGCGCTCGGTTGCCGCCGTGAGATCGAGCGGGGGAAGGGGCGCGGCGTAGTGGAGGAGGGAGGCGGTCGCGGCGGCGAGGAGCAGGGCGAGCGATGCGGCTGCGATCTTCAGCGTCCGGAAGCTTCGGCCTGCCACCGTCATGCTCGGGCTCGACCCGAGCATCTCCTGATCGAGATTCTCGGGTCTCGGCTTCGCCTCGCCTGAGAATGACGGCTTGTGATCGCTGTGCATCACCGCGCCGAGGCGATGTCCACCGTCCCGAAACCCGTCCGCCCGAAGCGGTCGGGGCGGTACATGTCCTCGATTACGGCGGCAGGGGCGACGTAGCGGCCGGGCGAGACGGCGCGGGCGATATAGGCGACCGTGTAGGCGAGTTTCTGGTCGTTGCCGCCCGAGCGCTCGAAGGCGGCGACATAGCGGTCGTCGCGCGCTTCAGTGTGGACGGGTGCGACCTCCTGCTTCAGCCAGTCGAGCCCCGCAACCGAGGCGCCTTCGGTGAGATTGGCGTTCTCGATCTCCAGCCCGGCGGGGACGGGATCGACGAGGAGCAGACGGCCATAGCGGCTGGTCGGCTCGGTGACGGTGAGGGCCACGACATAGCGCTCGTTCTGGCGCAGACGGGCCGGGTCGGCCTTCTCGCCCTTCATCGTGTAGATCACGCGCTCCAGACCGAAGCCCTGGTTGAGAGCGGGCTCGGCGCCGGTCGGAATGCCCGCCACGGTGATCACCGCCTGCGCGGTGGAGGCGGCGGGGTTGGCGACCGTCAGCGGCTTCTGCTCCAGTGCCGCGGCGGACAGGGTGCGGTAGAGCGGCCCCTTCCGCTCGGCGCCGTCCACCGTCAGCGTCATGCCCTCGGCGTCCTTCGCCATGGCCTGGGCGGCCAGCACCATCCAGGCCTGCTCCTGGGTCGAGGTGTAGCGGGCGCTGTTGCGGGCGCCGTCGAGGATGGCGGCGGCGCGGCCGATCTCGGCCCGGTCGCCGGCCGATTCCGCGATCAGCGCGAGAACCGCGGCGCCGTCGCGCAGGCGCGAGCCATAGTCAGGCCGCGACAGGCCGTCGTCGCTGCGCTCCTGCAGCCCGGCCAGCGCGCTGACGAAGGCGGCGCGGCCGCGACCGCGATCGCCGAGCGCCGAGAGCGCCGCACCGATTTGGGCACGGGCCATGGGTGTGGCGAAATCGGCGAGCTTGTTGTCGGCGAGATAGCGCAGGTCGCCCATCACCGGGCGGCCGTTGCGGGCGAGCACATAGAGGGCATAGGCGATGCCGGCCGCCTCCTCCTTGACGATCTCGCCGGTGTTGACGACCTGGTTGCGCAGCCGGTCGAGCGCGAGGTTGAAGGCGCTCTGCGGCACCGCGAACTGGCGCTCGCGGGCGCGCGTCAGGAAGTCCGCCGTGAAGGCGTCGAGCCAGAGATCGTCGCCGCCGACGCTCCAGAGGCCGAAGGAGCCGTTGGCGCCCTGGCGGGCGAGCACGCGCTCGATCGCGGTCTGCACCCGCTCGTCGGCATTGGCGTCGAGCGCCAGATGTTCCAGCGAGGCGAGCCGGTTGACATGGAGCAGCGGCATGGCGCGGCTCACCGTCTGCTCGGTACAGCCATAGGGATAGCGGTCGAGCGCCTTGAGCAAAGCGGGCACGTCGAGCGAAGCCAGCGGCGAGACGGAGACCGAGACCTGGCCGGAGCCGGGAACGAGATCGGCCAGGAGATCGGCCGAGACCGTGATCGCACCGCCATTGCCGGGGATCGGGCGCACGATGCGGCGCGCGATCGTCGCGGCGGAGGGCTGCACGCGGACGGCCAGGTTCTGCACGGTCCCGACGCCGCCGGGTCCGGAGATGCGGACATCTAATTCGGCGCGGCCGAGGCCGGCGGCCGTGACGGGGATCGTCATCTGGCTCTTGGCGCCGGCGGCGAGCTGGATCGTCCGGCGCGTCGCGTCGGCCGGCACCAGCACCGGGCCGCGGATGTCGAGATCGACGACATAGGGGCCGGCCGGGCCCTCGACATTGTCGATGGCGAGGTGGAAGCGCGACTGGTCGCCGATGGCGAGGAAGCGCGGCAGCGTCGCCTGCGCGACGACCTGGTCGCGCACGATGACCTCAGTGCTGGCCTGGCCGGTGCGGCCGGCCGACCATGCGACAGCCATGACGCGCAGCGAGCCGTTGAAGGCCGGCAGCTCGAAATCGACCTTCGCCACGCCGTCGGGGCCGACCTTGACCACGCCGGAATAGCGGGCGACCGGCTCCTGCGTCGGCTTCTCGCCTTCGAGGGAGGGGGCAAAATCGCCGCCGCTGCGGATCGCGCCGCGCGTGCCCTGCATGCCGTCGATCAGATAGCCATAGAGGTCGCGCAGTTCGTGGCCGATCTGGCGCTGGCCGAAGAAGAATTGGCTCGGATCGGGGCTTGCGAAGCGGGTGAGATTGAGGATGCCGACATCGACGGCGGCGACCGTGACGAAAGCCTCCTCGCCGGCCCGGGCGCCGGTGACCTTCACTGGCAGCGACAGGGTCGTGAGCGGGCGCACGAGCAGCGGCGCGCCGAGATCGAGCGCCAGCGTGCGGCTCTCCTTGCCGATGGAGAACCAGGACAGGCCGATGGCGCGGCCGGGCAGGCGCTGGGCGGCGGCATCCATCGGCCGGTGCGCCAGCACGACGAGATAGGCGCTCGCGCCCCATTCCGCCTTGACCGGGATCGAGGCGGTGGCGCCCCCGGCGGGCA
>NZ_JAUXYO010000210.1 GCF_030694325.1 Allobosea sp.
GCCTCGTCGCGCAGGCGCGCGGCCATGGCGGCGGCGGGAGAAGGGACGGGATTTCGGATCTGGATGTTCACGAGCAGGCACTCCAATCCAGGATCATCTTGAGACAGGACGGATCGCTGAAAGCGGTGCGATAGGCGGCCGGCGCGTCATTGGCCGGGGCGCTGTGGGTGATGAGCCCGTCCAGCGAGAGCCGCCCGTCGGCGATCAGGGTCATGACGACATCGAGATCGGCCTGACGCCATTCCGCGGCGACGCGCAGGCGCGCCTCGCGCATGAAAGCCGGCGGAAAGGCAAAGGAGATCGGCTTGTCGTAGAAGCCGGCGAGCACAATCTCGCCCTGCGGAGCGAGCCGGCCGATCAGCGTGTCGACCAGGGCGGCATCGCCGCTGACGTCGTAGATCGCGCAGTAATCCTTGCGGCTGTCGTCTCCGGGCGGAACGACGGCGTAGCCCTGAGCCCCCGTGGCGCGCATCGGGTTGGTTTCCCAGACGACCGGTGCGCCGCCATGGGCGACCGCGATGCGGGCGAGAAGCCGGCCGAGCACGCCATGGCCGATGATGAGATCGGGCAGTGCCGCGCCGGCCAGGGCATGCTGGGCGGTGCCTGCCAGCGCCAGCAGGACGCCGCTCTGGCCGAGATCCTCGGGGATGGCCACGGCCTTGGCGCCGGGCACGACGAGATGGGAAGAGGCACCACCGAACAGGCCACGCGCCTCCTTGAAGCCGCGCGAGCCGGGCACGAAGACGAGATCCCCGACGCTGCGTCCAGAGGCGTTGCCGGCCTGGATCACGCGGCCGACCGATTCGTAGCCCGGCACCAGCGGATAGCCCATGCCCGGAAAGGGCGGCATCCGGCCCGACCAGAGCAGGCGCTCGGTGCCCGTCGAAATCCCGCTCCACTGGGTGGCGACGACCACGTCCTCAGGCCCGGCCGCAACGAGTTCCAGTTGGCTGAGAACCAGATGCTCGGGCCTTTCGACGAGGACTGCCAGCGCATGCATCGGGGCACTTTCGAGGTCGGGAGCCGGCCGGCTTGGCCAGGCTCCATCGCCTGAGTGTCAGGTTATCGGAACAATCTAAGGTGTCAAATTGAATTTACACTTTTTGTGTCAGGCGACACGTGCGGTCAGGCCGCCGGTCAGCAAGGGGCGCCGGGTCTTCAGCCGGCGGACATCGGAAAACCCGGCATCAAGGAGGAATTGCGTCAGTTCGGCGGGGCTGCGTGCCCGACCGCTGCCCATGGCGAGCAGGTAGAAGGCGAAATAGACCTCGGCCATTCGCCGGGTCTCGGGTGAGCCGGCCATCGGTTCCGCAATCAGCAGAGTCCCGCCCGGTGGCAGGCAAGCGCGAATCTGCGCCAGCAATCCCCGCACCGCGTCGTCGTCATGGTCGTGCAGCACCCGGACCAGCGTCACGAGATCGGCGCCCTCGGGAAGCGAGTCGCGATGCATGTCACCGCCGAGCGTACTGGCGCGCGCGCCCAGCCCTTCCGCCTCGAAACGGGCCTGCGCCCGCGCCGCCACGGCCGGCAGGTCGAACAGCATCAGCGCCGGCGCTTTCACTTGCCGCGCCACGCGGATCAGGAAAGCCCCCTCACCACCGCCAACATCGAGGATGCGCCGATGCTGGGAGAAATCGTAGGCCGCCAGGATGTCGTCGGCGACGAAATGCTGGGACTGCGCCATCAGCGCGCTGTAGGCCGCCACCTCCGCGGGAGGCGCCGCCGCCGGTTGCTCGGCCGTCGCATAGCCCCAGTAACCCGACAGCGCCGTGGGGCGGCTCTCGCCCCGCAGCAGAGCGAGCGGATCGGCGAGATCGTCATAGAGCAGCCGGTGATGCGCGATCATGGCGCCGACGCCGGGATTGCCGAGCAGCGCGGCCCCCAGCATGGCGAGCCCATAGCGTCCGCCGCTGCGACGCTCGACCAGGTCGAGCGCGGCCGCCGCGCCCAGCAGGCGCTCGGCCGACGCCTCGCTCAGGGCCAGGCGCGGTGCCAGTTCGGCAGCACTGCGTGGCGCCTCGTCGAGGATACGGAACAGGTCGAGCTGGACGCAGGCCTGCAGCACCTGCGCGTAGACGAAGCCGGCGCAGAGATCGAACAGCGCCTGCGAATTCCGCTTTGCGATCGGCTTGGTCAGGGGAAAGGAGGCGGCGAAGCGCTGGAAGCGCGGGCTCGCCACCAGCCGGTTGCGCCAGCCCGCCAGCCGGTCGGCCAGCGAGACCGGCCGGACCGGTTCCGCGACAGGCCCGGCGGCTGTGACCGAGGCCGGGGGCACGGTCAGGCCGCGCGGCGCTGCAGGCTCTCCGGCAGGAAGCTCTTCGCCGTCAGGCCGATCAGCGTCCCCAGATCCTGCCGGCCCGGGCAGGCCGGAATGGCGGCGATCGCTTCCAGCACCAGCGCATCGAGATGGGCGATCGCCGGACCGAGCCCGTAGGTGAGAGCGTAGTTCGGGCGCAGATGCGCCGCGTCCTGGCCGCAGGGCTTGCCGAGTTCCTGAGGCGTCGCGGCGACGTCGCGGATATCGTCGGCGACCTGGAAGGCCTCGCCGAGCTTTTCCCCGAGCCAGCGCCAGTCCTGATGCGAGACGCCGGCCGCCGCGGCGCCCGCCATCGTCGCGCCGGCGAACAGCGCTCCGGTCTTGGCCTGGTGATAGAGCGCACAGTCGATCGCCGGTTCCGATTCCCAGGCCTGGCCAGCGACGATGCCGCCGCGGCTGCCGACGGCGGCGCTGACGACCCGCACCAGCGTCGCCAGGCTCTGCGGCCGCCGCGCAGGCGCCTCGGCCAGCGTCTCGAAGGCCAGCACGATCAGCGCATCACCGGCCAGCACCGCCAGCGGCTCGCCATAGGCCTTGTGGACCGAGGCCTTTCCGCGGCGCATGTCGGCATCGTCGAAACAGGGCAGGTCGTCATGGACCAGCGAGGCGCAGTGCAGGAACTCGATCGCCGCCGCCGCCGCACTGGCCATGGCGGGGTCGGCATCCTCGCAGGCCCGCGCCACGGCCAGCGTCAGCCGCGGCCGGATGCGCGCCCCGCCGGGAAACACGGCATGGCGCATCGCCTGGGCCAGCAGCGGGGGGCAGTTCTGACGGTGCCCCGCGGCCAGCGCCGCCTCCAGGGTCTGTTCGATCCGTGTCCCGGTATCCATGCGACCCTCCGAATGAGCGTTATTTCAAACTGACATTCTATGTGTCAATAAGAGTGGACAGTTTCACGCTGAAGTCAACGGGGACGCGGAGGGCGAGTGGGCACGCGATGCATCGTCGTCATCGGCGCGGGTATCGGCGGGCTGGTCTCGGCCCTGCTGCTCGCCGCCCGCGGCTTCGACGTCACCCTGGTCGAGAAGGCCGATGCCCCCGGCGGGAAAATGCGCGAGGTCGCCGTCGCCGGCCGCAGGCTCGACGTCGGCCCGACCGTGATGACGATGCGTTGGGTCTTCGACCGCATCTTTGACGAGGTCAGCGAGGCGCTCGAACGCCACGTCACATTGACGCCGGCCACCATATTGGCCCGCCATGCCTGGAGTGAGACAGAGCGGCTCGACCTCTTCGCCGACCGCGCGGCCTCGGCGGATGCGATTGCAGCCTTTGCCGGGCCTGCCGAGGGGCGCAACTACCTTGCTTTCTGCGACCAGGCGCGCGGCCTGCACGACGCGCTGAAGGACAGCTTCATGGCGCGCGAGCGGCCGAGCCTGCTCGGGCTGGTGCAGCATATGGGGCTGGGTGGCCTGCGCCAGCTCTGGGGCGCGAGCCCTTTCGGCACGCTCTGGGATGCGCTGGGCCAAACCTTCCAGGACCAGCGCCTGCGCCAGCTCTTCGGCCGCTACGCCACCTATTGCGGCTCCTCCCCCTTCGCTGCGCCGGCGACGCTGATGCTGGTCGCCCATGTCGAGCAGGAGGGAGTCTGGCTGGTCGAGGGCGGGATGCACCGGCTCGCACGCACCCTGGCCGCGCTCGCCGAAGCGAAGGGCGCGACGCTGCGCTATGGCGAGGCCGTCAGCGAGATCCTGGTCGAGGGCGGCCGCGCCGCGGGCGTGCGCCTCGCCTGCGGCGAGGTCCTGCGGGCCGACGCGGTCGTCAGCAATGCAGACGTCAACGCCATCGCCACCGGCCGGTTCGGCCGCGCCGCCGCCCCTTTCGCGACAGCGACCAAGCCCGCCGAGCGCTCGCTCTCGGCGCTGACCTTCGCCGCGGTCGCGCCGACAGGCGGCTATCCGCTGCACCGGCACAACGTCTTCTTCTCGCGCGACTACGCCGCCGAGTTCGAGGCGATCTGCCGGCAGGGCCGCCTCCCCGAGGAGCCGACGGTCTACGTCTGCGCGCAGGATCGCGACGGGGCGGGCGCCGCCCCGGACGGTCCCGAGCGCCTGCTCATCCTGGTCAACGCCTCGCCCTGCGGCGACCGCCCCGCTGTGCCACCCGAGGAGATCGAGACATGCCTGCGCAGGAGCCTCGCCCGGATGGCGCAATGCGGATTGGAGATCGCCCTGCAGCGCGACGCGATGTTGACGACGCAGCCCAGCGACTGGGAAGCGCTGTTTCCGGCGACGGGCGGCGGCCTCTACGGCCGCTCGACCCATGGCGCGATGGCGAGCTTCAACCGCCCGGGCTCGCGCAGCCGGTTGCCGGGGCTCTACTGGACGGGGGGGAGCGTCCATCCGGGGCCGGGCGTGCCGATGGTGGCGCTCTCCGGGCTGCTGGCGGCGCAGAGCGTGCTCGCGGACCTCGCTTCGACGTCGCGGTCGCGCCTGGCGGCTATGTCTGGTGGTATGTCGACGCGCTGAGCGATGACGGCCGCTACGGGCTCAGCATCATCGCCTTCATCGGCAGCGTCTTCTCGCCCTATTACGCCTGGGCGCGGCGGCGCGGCCGGCCCGACCCGCTCGACCATTGCGCGCTGAATGTCGGGCTGTATGGCCCCGGCGCGCGGCGCTGGACCATGACCGAGCGCGGGTGCCGGCATGTCTCGGTGGCGCCGGATCATTTCTCGATCGGCCCCAGCGCGCTGCACTGGGACGGACGGACGATGACCATCGCCATCGACGAGATCGGCATGCCGCTGCCGGTGCCGCGCCGCGTCCGCGGCACCGTTCGCGTCACGCCGCAGGCGATCACTGACCATGTCGTGACGCTGAACCCGAAAGGTGCCCATCGCTGGTGGCCGATCGCCCCGCTCTCGCGGGTCGAGGTCGATCTCTCAGAGCCGAAACTGCACTGGAGCGGGCCGGGCTATCTCGACATGAACCAGGGCGACGCGCCGCTCGCCGAGGGCTTCCAGAGCTGGCACTGGTCGCGCGCGCCGACGCCCGACGGCGCCGCCGTGCTCTATGGCGGCACGCGCCGCGACGGCTCGGCCTTCGATCTCGGCTGGCGCTTCGACGGCAGCGGCGGGGCGAGTGTCATCGAACCGGGCCCGACCGCCACCCTACCGAAGAGCGGCTGGCGCATCGCGCGCGAGACCCGCAGCGATCGCGGCCGGCCCGCCGCGCTGGTCGAGACGCTCGAGGACACGCCCTTTTATGCGCGCTCTCTGGTGCGGACCTCGCTCGGAGGAGAGAGCGTGACGGCCATGCATGAAAGCCTGTCTCTCGACCGCTTCGCCAACCCGGTCGTCCAGGCGATGCTGCCCTTCAAGATGCCGCGGCGGAGCTGAGTCCAGAGAATTTCCTCGGAACCTCACCGTCATCCCGGGCTTGCCCCGGGATCCATCGGAGGGCTCCGGAGCTTTACGATGGATCCCGGATCAGCGCGGCTACGCCGCTTGTCCGGGATGACGGCCTGGAAAGATTTCCGTGTTTACGTCTTGGCCGGCGATTGCCTGGCACCGTCGTTACTTGCCGCCACCGCAGCCTTTTCAGCCGCCTTGGCCGCGTCCTTCGCCTTCTCGCGGCGCAGGTCCCAGAGCTGATAAAAACCGAATCCGAGGCACAGACCGAGCGTCAGCACCATCTCGGCGATGATCAGCGTGCTGGATCCCATCGCGGCAGATCCTTCCTTACGGCCGCCTGACGGCAGAACGCTCGACCCGGCCGAGGCGCTCGAACATCTCGATCACCGCCGTGGTGCGTCCGACCAGATCCCACCATGGCAGGGCGGGTGGACGCAACGGCACCCGAGGCCCCTGCGACATCACGGCCACCGCCGTGACGAGATAGGCGTTGGCGGGCAGGGCCGGCAGTCCGAGCAGCGTCGGCTCCGCCGCGCCTGCCGCCAGCGCACGGGCGAGCAGTCCGAGCTTGCGCCAAGCCGGCACGACGGCCCGCCGTGACACGCCATCGTGACCGCGCCGCGCCACCTCGCGGCCGATCTCGGCATAGATCGACCGCGCCGCCCGGATACCGGAGCGGCAGGAGGCCGGCAGAGCCTCGATGCCCGCATCGGCCCGGGCATAGAGCCTGTCCGCCTCGGCCAGCAAACGCGCCACGACGCCGCCCAGCGCCGGCGAAAACCGCGGATCGGCGAGGAAGGCGTCAGGATTGATACCGGCCTCGCGCAGCCAGGACAGCGGCAGGTAGACCCGCCCCATCGCCGCGTCGGCGCCGACATCCCGCGCGATATTGCTGAGCTGCATGGCCACGCCGAGATCGGCCGCCCGCGCCAGCACCTCGGGCGCGCGCCGCTCCATCAGCGTCGCCATCATCACGCCGACCGAGCCCGCCACGCGCGCGGCATAGTCGCAGAGCTCGTCGAAATTCTCGTAGCGCCGCCCCTGTGCATCCCAGGCCAGCCCCTCGATCAGCGCCAGCGTCACCGCTGGCGGCAGACCGAAACCTCGCACCGTCTCGGAGAAGGCCCGGTCGACAGGGTGCTCATGCGGCCGGCCGGCATGGGCGGCGGTGACCCGCTGTTCCAGCAGCGCGATCGTGGCGGCATCGCCCGGCCCCTCGTCGATCGCATCGTCGGCGAGCCGGCAGAAGGCATAGAGCGCGGTCGCGGGCTCGCGGATATGGCGCGGCAGCAGCAGGGCAGCCGCCCTGAAAGACTTGGAGCCGACGCGCAGGATCGCGTCGCAGGCGGCGAGGTCCGCCACGGACGGCCCAGGGTATCGCGGGTCAGACCCGGTGTGTCGCATGAGGCACCACTGAATCGAGGATCTTGGCCGAGGAGAGAACACCGGGCAGGCCGGCGCCGGGATGCGTTCCCGCGCCGACGAGATAAAGCCCGTCGACCTCCTCGCTGACATTATGCGGCCGGAACCAGGCGCTCTGCAGCAGCCGCGGCTCGAGCCCGAAGGCCGCGCCATGGACGGAGAGCAGGTCGTCGCGGAATGCGGGCGGCGTCATCAGGCGCGAGGTGGCGAGGCAGTCGCCGAGCCCCGGCAGCAGGGTCGCCTCGAGCCGCTGCTGGATGCGGGCCCGGAACGGTTCGGCCTCGCGCGCCCAATCGACCTCGCCTTGCAGGTTGGGCACCGGTACCAGCGCATAGAAGGCGTCGCAGCCCTCCGGAGCCAGGGTCGGGTCGGTCGCGGTGGGGCGGTGCAGATAGAGGCTGAAATCCTCCGCCAGCACCTTCCGCTCGAAGATGTCGTCGACCAGCCCGCGATAGCGCGGCCCGAACAGGATCGTGTGGTGCGGCACGCTCTCGTAGCGGCGGCGCGTGCCGAAATACCAGACCACGACCGACATCGAGTAGCGCGCCCGCTTGAGCTTGGCGTCGCTCCAGCGCCTGCGCGGCTGCGCCTGCAGCAGGGTGCCATAGGTGTAGGCGGCATCGGCATTGGAGACGACGACATCGGCGGCGATGACCTCGCCATCCGCGAGCCTCACCCCGGTGGCCGCTCCCGCCGCCACGGTGATCTCCGCGACCTTCGCGGCATAACGCAACGTCGCGCCCTGCCCTTCGAGCAGGCGCACGAGGCCCTGCACCAGCGCGCCCGTGCCGCCATGGGCGAAATGCACCCCGAATTTGCGCTCCAGATGCAGAACCAGCGCATAGATCGCCGTCGCCGAGAACGGGCTGCCGCCGATGAAGAGCGGGTGGAAGCTCAGCGCCGTGCGCAGCCGCTCGTCGCGGACATGATGCGCCGCGAGCCCGTAGACGCTGCGGTCGGCCCGCAGCCGCGCCATCGCCGGCAGTGCCTTGAGCATGTCGACGAGCGTGCTGAACGGCACATCCGCCAGACGCTCGAAGCCGACCTTGTAGATCGCCTCGGCGTCCTTCAGGAAACCGCCATAGCCCGCCTCCTCGCCCGGGGCGAAAGCCGAAATCCGCGCCCGCATCGTCTCGACATCGCCGGAGCAGTCGAGGCTCGAGCCGTCGTCGAACATCAGCCGGTAGAACGGGTCGAGCGCGGTCAGGCGGATATCCTCCTCCATCCGCCGCCCGCACAGCGCCCAGAGTTCCTCGAACAGGAACGGCGCGGTGACGATCGTCGGACCGGCATCGAAGGTGAAACCGTCCTGCCGGAAGACGCGGGCCCGCCCGCCGGGCTGGTCGAGCGTCTCCAGCACGGTGACGCGATAGCCGCGCGCACCCAGTCGGATCGCGGCGGCGAGGCCGCCGAAGCCCGAGCCGATCACCACCGCATGCGGCCGGCGGTCGGCATCCGGCACGCGCGTGCCAGACCCCAGGCTCGGCGGATGAAGCTCGGTCAGCATGACGCGACGACCTCCCTGTGGCGCAGCATCTCGGCACCGATCAGAGACGCGATCTCCGCCGGCTTCTCCTCATGGATCAGATGCCCCGCGCCCGGCAGCGTCTCGATCCGCGCATCGGGCAGGCGGCGCGCCACCTCGCGCGCATCGCCGGGCGGCACCGCGCGGTCGCTCGCCCCGACGACCAGCAGCACCGGCAGATCGACCCTGCCGAAGCTCCGGCCCAGCGCCTCGAGATCCCAGTTCGCCATCATCCCGAGCGTCGAGGCGATGTGCACCCGGTTCGAGAACAGCCGCTGGTAGAGATCCTGCCCGCGCGCATCGAGCCGCGAGCCCGTGCCTTCCAGCAGCTGGGTCACCGCCTCGGCGCTCCCGGCGCGCCAGGCGAAGAGGCGCGGCACCAGCGGGTTGAGCACCAGCAGTCGCGCGACCGAAGGGAAGAGCTGGGACGCCACGCCCTTGAAGGGCAGGAAGGCCCCGTTCAGGCTGATCAGGCAGGAGGGCGCGACCGCCCCGGTCAGCACCATCTGCAGGGCGATGGCGGCGCCGGCGGAATGTCCGACGATCCCCTCCGGCTCGATTCCGAGCTTGCCGAGAAGGGCGGTGATGCCCCGCGCCATCGCCGGCAGCGAGAGCCGGTCACGCTCCGGCGCCTCGGTGAAGCCGTGGCCCGGCAGGTCGGGCGCGATCACATGAAAATCGCGTGCGAGCAGCGGCAGCAGATCCCGCCAGGAATGCGTTGCGGCGCCCGTGCCGTGCAGGAGCAGCAGAGTCGGCCCCTGCCCCATCTCCTGAACATGCCAGGACAGTCCGCCCGCCTGGACGAAGCGGCTCGCCGCGCGATGCGGCCAGTCGCGCCCCTCCCGCGCCCAGGACAGCGCGCCGCTCATCGGCCCGCCGTCAGGGCGAGACCGACCGCCCGACCGACGCCGGCCGCATCGGCCTGAGGCAACGGCAGATAGAGCCCGCCCATCGCCGCGGCGATGTCGGCCGCCTGCGGCTGGGGCTGCGGCGAGGTGTCGATCAGGATCGCGTTGAAACCCTCGCAGCACAGGCTCCGCGCCGCCGCCAGCGCATCGGCCTGTGCCTGGACCCGCCCCTGCCGCCCGGCGCGATCGATATTGGCGCGGCCATCGGTCATGAAGACGAGCGCCGGTGTCCGGCCCTTGCGCCTGACGGCGTCGGCCAGCGCGCAGGCGGCCTCGATCGCGGTCGCGAGCGGCGTCGCGCCACCGCCCGGCAGGCCGGCCAGCGCCCGTTCGGCCGCGACCAGCGAACGCGTTGGCGGCAGCACGATCTCGGCCTGGGCCTTGCGAAAGGCGATCAGCGCGACCTCATCGCGCCGGACATAGCACTCCGCCAGCAGCAGCCTGACGGCGCCCTTCGCCTCGGCCAGCCGCTGCAGCGCCGAGGACCCCGAGACATCGACCACGAACAGCGTCGCGGTCTCGCTGCGCTGCTTGTAGCGCGCGATCCGGAAATCCTCGCGCCGGACGATCAAGCCATTGCGGCCCGCCATCGCGGGTTCGCTGCGCCGCAGCCGCTGCCAGGGCGCCGCGGCACGCAGCGTCTCGACCACATCGAGCCGCGCGCCGCCGCGCAGATCGCCGACCTTCGAGCCCACGATGCGGCCGCGCCGCGCTACCTTCTGCAACTGCCCGGCCCGGCCGGCCGCGCGCGCCCGCGTCCGGCCTCCCGCCGCCAGCAACTGCGCCAGCAGACCGGCGGGGATTGCGGCCTTCGCGGCGTCGAGAACCATCTCGTCGAGATCGCGCGGCGGAGACTCTGCCTGCTCCTGGCTCTCGGGGGGCGGCGACTCCGGCTCCAACTCCGGCTCTTGAGCGTCCGTCTCCTCGCTCTGCCCCGGCAACTGTGTCGCGCGCGGCGCCAGCACGAGCGCGGCGGCGAGCGCC
>NZ_JAUXYO010000211.1 GCF_030694325.1 Allobosea sp.
CGGGGCCGAGCGCGCGCTGCGCGATCAGCGCCTCCCGCAGCGGGACGCCGCCGACATCGGCATGGGGCCGCGCGCCGAGCAGCGCGATGACGGCGTCCGCCAGCCGCGGATCGTTCCGGGCGACGACGCCGAAGGCATCCCCCACCACATAGTCGAGCCCGCAGCCGGAGAGATCGAACTCGACATGCCAGGTCTCCTTCTGCGAGCCCTCGCCACTGAGCTTGCGGCGGGACAGGAAGGTGGCGAGTGCCGGGTTCTCGCGGCAGCGGCCGAGAGGGCCGAGCGTCGCGGGGGCGGGCGCGTCCGCCGCAGCGGCAGGAGCAGCCGCTTCGCCCTCATCCATCAGCGTCTTGAGTTGGCGCAGCGTGTCCTTGCCGCCGGGCGCACAGAGATTGAGCCGGGCCTCGGCGCCTGAGGCGATCGCGGCCGAATAGGTCTCGCAGAGATAGCCGCACTGGCCGCAATCCTGCTGGGCCATGGCGGCGAAGAGCCGGCGCGGCAGGGGTTTGCCCTCTGCGAGTTGCATCCGCTCCGGCAGCGCTAGCGAGGGATCATGCCAGGGCGCGCCATCATCCTCGGCCTCGCCCATCACGGCGGCGTTCTGCGCCGGAGACAGCGCGGTGACGCCGGCATTGTCGAGCGAGAGCAGCCCCGCGAAGAAGCCGTTCAGCCAGGAGCGCTGTTCCTCGCTGAAGGGGGCCGTCTCCGGCAGGACCTGGACGATGGGGGATGGGGTCTGGATGGTCATCGAACCGCTCCGATCGATGAAGGGCGCGTATCGAGCAGGCGCTCATGTCCCTCAGTCCTCATCCTGAGGAGCGCCGCAAGCGCGTCTCGAAGGATGCTCCAGATGGTTCCGGAGCCTCCTGGAGCATCCTTCGAGACGCGCTCCTGCGGAGCGCTCCTCAGGATGAGGGCTTGGGGGTGACGATGCCCGCTCACGCCGCGTCTCCCGTCTGCGCGACGAGCGCCTGCAGCGCGTCGATCTCGTGGCGGCGGGCGAAGGCGACGAAGCTCTCGTCGGGCGCGGCGCGATGCGTCTGCCAGGTGCGCAGGATCGCCTCGACCAGGGCCGGCGCCTCCTCGGCCTTCACATTCGTGCGGAACTCGCGGCCGATGCCGCCCTCGACGCCGAAGCCGCCGCCGACGAAGACGTGATAGCCCGGCACGGTATCGCCGTCCTCGCCGACCGGGACCTTGGCGCCGATCAGGCCGAGATCGCCGATATAGTGCTGGGCGCAGGAGTTGTGGCAGCCGGTGAGGTGGATGTTCACTGGCTGGTCGAGCGTGAGCCGCGGCTCGCAATGCGCCGCGATGGCGAGCGCATCCTCCTTGGTGTAGGCGCCGGCGAATTTGCAGCCGGTGGCGCCGGTGCAGGCGATCAGCCCGGCTCGCAGGATCGAGGTCTGCGCCGAGAGCCCGGCCGCCTGGAGATGGGCCAGCACGTCCTCCACCCTGGCGTCTGGCACGCCGGAGACCAGCAGGTTCTGCCAGACGGTCAGGCGGATGTCGCCGTCGCCGCATTGGCGCGCGAGAGCCGCGATGACCCTCATCTGCGCGACGGTCAACTTGCCGACGGGCAGCGCCACGCCGACCCAGTTGAGGCCCGGCTGGAGCTGACGGTGGACTCCGATATGGGCGAGCCGGTCATAGACCGGCCGCGGTGCGACGAAGCTTGTGTCGACCCGGATCAGGCGGCGTCCCAGCGTCTCCTCGACGGCAGTCAGAAAACGCTCGAAGCCCCAGGCGTCGAGGACATATTTCAGCCGCGAGCGGTTGCGGTTCGTGCGGTCGCCATGGGCGATGAAGACGCGCAGGATCGCGTCCGAGACGGGAATCGCATCAGCGGGCGCCACGACGACGCCGGTGTCGCGGGCGAGGTCCTTATGGCCGGTGATGCCGCCGAGCGCGAGGCGGTACCAGATGCCCGGCGGCACGGGCTGCCCTTCGAAACGGGCGCCGTCCAGCACCTCGATCGCCTGGAAGCCGATATCGTTGGTGTCCTCCAGCGTCGCGATCGAGCCTGCGCCGTCGAAGGCGACGTTGAACTTGCGCGGCAGGCCGTAGAGCGAGCGGTCGTTGAGGATGTGGTGGTGCCAGGCGCGGGCATGGGGCCGGGTGTCGAGCAGTTCGAGCGGGTCGATGCCGGCGGTGGCCGAACCGGTGACGTTGCGGATGTTGTCGGCGCCGGAGCCCTTGGCGGTCAGGCCGAGATCGACGAGGCCTTCGAGGAAGGCCGGGCCGTTCTCGGCCGTGATCTCGCGCACCTGGAGATTGGCGCGGGTGGTGACATGGCTGTAGCCGCCGCCCAGGCGCTCGGCGAGATCGGCCACGCCCTCGAACTGCCAGGCGGTCAGGATGCCATTGGGGATGCGCAGGCGGCACATATAGCTGTTCTGCGCGGGCGCCACATAGAACAGGCCGTGATAGCGCCAGCGGAAATTGTCGTCCGGCTTGGGATAGGTGCCGGCCCCCGCCTGCTGCTTGAAGCGGGCATAGGCGTCGAAGGGGTGCTCCGCCGCCTTCCATTTCTCCTGTTCGGCGAGCTTTCCGCCGGCCGCGACGGTCCTGGCCTGCGCCTCCAGATGCTCGCGATCGGGACCTGACGGCGCGGCCGCCGGAGTCGCCCCGCCACCGAGCGGGCCGAGGCCGCGCGCCGTGCGGGCGGACTGCATGCCGGACATGAAGCCTTCGAGATAGCGCTTCTGCTCGGGGGTGAAGTCGTCGCTCATGGCCTTGCTTTTCCGGGTCGCGGGGCGCGCCCATCTCCCCGCACTGAACCGTCATCCCGGGCTTGCCCCGGGATCCATCGGAGGGCTCGACGGCGCTCTATGATGGATCCCGGAGCTCCGCTTCGCTGCGTCCGGGATGACGCGGAGGGTGGCATCAACGGCTCACGCCGCCTCGACGAAGCGGTGGCGCTCGTAGAGGAACTTGAGCACGGCCTCGCGCGCGGCGATGTAGGTGCGGTCGGAGACCAGATCGAGCCGCTTGCGGGGCCGCGCGAGCCGGACGTCGAGCACTTCGCCGATGCGGGCGGAGGGGCCGTTCGTCATCATCACGATACGGTCCGAGAGCAGCACCGCCTCGTCGACGTCATGGGTGATCATGATCATCGTGTTCCCGAGCGTGGCGTGGATCTGCATGATCGAATCCTGCAGATGGGCGCGGGTCAGCGCGTCGAGCGCGCCGAACGGCTCGTCGAGCAGCAGGATCTTCGGCTCCATCGACAGGCCGCGCGCGATGCCGACGCGCTGCTTCATGCCGCCGGAGATTTCGGCCGGGCGCTTGTCCTTCGCATGTCCCATCTGGACGAGGTCGAGATTATGCATGATCCAGTCATGCCGCTCGGCCTTCGACTTGCGGCCGCCGAAGACCTTGTTCACGGCGAGCGCGACATTGTCGTAGACGGTGAGCCAGGGCAGCAGCGAGTGGTTCTGGAAGACGACGGCACGCTCGGGGCCGGGATCGCGGACCTCCTTGCCTTCGAGCAGCACGGCGCCGGCCGTGATCGGCGTCAGCCCGGCGATGATGTTGAGCAAGGTCGATTTGCCGCAGCCGGAATGGCCGATGACCGAGACGTATTGGCCCTTCTCGATCTCGAGGCTGATGTCCTTGAGCACAGGGGTCGAGGTCGCGCCACGCTGGAAGGTTTTGTCGACATGGTCGATCTTGAGATAGCTCATGCTCGCCTCCTCAGTTGGTCAGGGTGCCGCGGGTGACGATGCTGCCGGTGAGCGCGACCAGCCGGTCGAGGACGAAACCGACCACGCCGATGTAGATCAGCGCCACGATGATGTCGGAGAGGCGCGAGGAGTTCCACGCGTCCCAGATGAAGAAGCCGATGCCGACGCCGCCGGTCAGCATCTCGGCGGCGACGATGGCGAGCCAGGACAGGCCGACGCCGATGCGAAGCCCGGTGAAGATGTAGGGCGCGGCCGAGGGCACCATGATCTTGAAGAAGAATTCGACCTGGTTCAGCCGCAGCACCTGCGCGACATTGCGGTAGTCCTGCGGGATGTTGCGGATGCCGACCGCGGTGTTGATGATCACCGGCCAGATCGCGGTGATGAAGATCACGAAGATCGCCGAGGGTTGGCTGTCGCGGAAGGCCGCGAGCGAGAGCGGCAGCCAGGCCAGCGGCGGCACGGTGCGCAGCACCTGGAAGATCGGATCGAGCCCGCGCATCGCCCAGACCGACTGGCCGACGAGCGCGCCGAGCAGGACGCCGACGATCGCCGCCAGGCTGAAGCCGATGGCGACGCGCTGGAGCGAGACCAGGATGCGCCAGCCCAGCCCGATGTCCTGGGAGCCCGCCCAGTAGAACGGCTCGACGATCAGATCCTTGGCCTCCTCCCAGATCTTGGTCGGCGGCGGCAGCGAGGATTGCGGCCCGGACGCCGCGATCTGCCAGAACAGCGCGATCAGCGCGACCGTCACCAGCGGTGGCAGCACATTGACGAGGACCGCCCTGAGCCCGGGCAGCAGCCTGGACGAGATCGGCTTGCGGGCCGGCGCCGGCAGCGGCACCACGCCCGGCTTGGCACCGGGCAGGGCGACCACCGTCGCGCCTGTCTCCACTTCCTTCAGGACGGCCCGACCCATCAGATTCTCCTCTGGTTGTCGCATCGCAGGGGGTTCATGCCGCGACCGTGGCGCGCGCCTGCGCGCCGATGCGGCGGATTTCGGGGAGGCAGGAGCCGCAATTGGTCCCGGCCTTGAGCTGGCGGCCGATCTCGTCGGGGCTTGTCGCACCGCCCGTGAAGGCTGCCCGGATCGCCGCCAGACCGACGCCGAAACAGGCACAGACGGTCGGGCCCGGATCGGCCGCGCCGTCGCGGCTGCGGCCGGCGAGCAGAGCCAGCCGGTTGTCCGGCAGCGCCGCGGGATCGGCGAAGGCGTGTTTCACGCTGTCCCAGAGCGGCAGGCCGCCGAAAGGGGCCAGGAAGAGCGCTGCGACCAGCCGGCCGTCGCGCAGGACGGCGCAGCGATAGGTGCCGCCATCGAGATCGACCATCTCGGTCAGGCCGTCTTCGCCGAAGGCATCGCGGATTGAGGCCATCAGTTCGGCCGGCCCGGAATCGGTTGCAAACAGCTGGCCCTGCCCGCCCACGATGGCGAGCTTCGCCCACCAACTGCCCTCCGGCAGGGCGAAGGCGTCGCGCGAGAGCACGAAGCCCTGCGATGCGTAGGCGACGGGCGCGATCCAAGACGGTGTCGCCTTCATTTCGGGCTGGCCGGAGAAGGGGTCGCAGTCCGGCTGGACGGTGGCGCCGATGCGCGCGTGCGAGGCCATCTCCGCGGACCAGTGGATCGGCGCGAAGAGCGAGCCCGGCTGGACGCCGGGGTCGAGCGCGACCTTGAGCACGACAGCGCCGAAAGCATTGCCGATGCGGGCGAAGCCGCCCTCGTTCAGCCCGAAGCGCGCGGCATCAGCCGGATTGACCTGAACAGACGGCTCGGAGATATGGGCGCTGAGGCGCGGGCTCAGCCCCGTGCGCGTCATCGTGTGCCAGTGATCGCGGATGCGGCCGGTGTTGAGAAGCAGCGGAACGTCTGCGCTCGTCGGATTGGCCAGGGCCGGAACGGCGAGCGGGACCATCTTCGCGCGGCCATCGGCGGTGAAGAACCCGCCCTGCGCGAAAAGGCGCGACGTCCCGAGCGGCCGGCCGGCCGGCACCGGCCATTGCACCGGCTCGAGCGCGTCATAGTCCCGCTTCGGCAGGCCGGCATGGGCGCCGATGTCGAAATCGCGCGAGCCGTCGTTCTCGAAGGCCGAAAGCGCGGCATGCTCGGCATAGATCTGGTCAGGGCCGGAATAGGCGAAGGCGTCGCCGAAGCCGAGGCGCCGGGCGACCTCGCAGAGGATCCACCAGTCCGGCCTGACCTCGCCGGGGAGCGGCAGGAAGGCGCGCTGGCGCGAGATGCGGCGCTCGGAATTGGTGACGGTGCCGTCCTTCTCGCCCCAGGCCGCCGCCGGCAGGATCAGGTGAGGCTTCGCCGAGAGCGTGTCGTTCGAGAGCACGTTCTCGGAGACGATGAAGAGGTCGAGGCCGCCGAGCGCCGCCTGCACCGCGTCGGCGCGCGGCAGCGAGACGGCCGGGTTCGTCGCTATGACCCAGAGCGCCCGGATGCGCCGGGCTTCGACCGCCTCCATCATCGCGACGGCCTTGAGGCCCTCGGTCTGCGCCATCCGCGGCGCGTTCCAGAAGCGGCCGACACGGTCGATCTCGGCCGGAGCATAGCCCATATGGGCGGCCAGCATGTTCGCCAGCCCCCCGACCTCGCGCCCGCCCATGGCGTTGGGCTGGCCGGTCAGCGAGAAGGGGCCGCAGCCCGGCCGGCCGATGCGCCCGGTGGCGAGGTGGCAATGCAGGATCGCGGCGACCTTGTCGGTGCCCTGGGCCGACTGGTTGACCCCCTGGCTCCAGGCGGTGACCACGGCCGGCGTCGCGCCCCAGAGCTCGTAGAAGCCAGCCACCATGGCCGGCGTCAGCCCGGTCCGGTCGGCGACGCTGGCGATGTTCGGCGCGATCTGGCGCGCATTCTCCAGCGCCGCCTCGTAGCCCGAGACATGGTCCGCGAGATAGCCGGCGTCCGTCAGCCCATTCGCCGCCAGATGCACGAGCAGGCCGGCGAACAGCACGGCATCCGAGCCCGGCTTGATCGCGAGCACCCGATCGGCGCCCTCGGCGGTCGCGGTCGCACGCGGGTCGATGACGACGATGCCGGCCCCACGCTCCGCCCGGTTCCGTTGCATGCGCTGGAACAGCACCGGATGGCACCAGGCGGTGTTCGAGCCGACGAGTACGATCAGATCGGCGCTGTCGAGGTCCTCGTAATTGCCCGGGACGGTGTCGGAACCGAGTACGCGCCTATGGCCCGCGACCGTCGAGGACATGCAGAGCCGCGAGTTCGTGTCGACATGGGGCGAGCCGATGAAGCCCTTCATCAGCTTGTTGGCGACGTAATAGTCCTCGGTCAGGAGCTGGCCGGAGAGATAGACGGCGACCGCGTCTGGCCCATGGGCGGCGATGGCGCCCTTCAGGCCGTCGGCGACCGCATCCAGCGCCACATCCCAGCCGACACGCTCATAGCCGCCGGTGGCATTGCGGCGCAGCGGGTGCAGCACGCGCGAGCCCAGCCCCAGCGTCTCGCCCAACGCCGCGCCCTTGGAGCACAGCCGGCCGAGATTGGCGGGATGGGCGGGGTCGCCCGCGATCGTCGCACCGCCCTGTCCGTCCGGCGTCGCGAGGACGCCGCAGCCTACGCCGCAATAGGGGCAGGTCGTGCGCACGGTGCGTTCGGTCGGGCCTGCCGCAGGAGTGGGCGCCTCGCCACGCATCTCAGGCCGCCCTCAGGGTGCAATAAGGTTCGCCGAAAGGCAGATCGGCGCGAATGGCGGAGATGTCCTGCCCCGAACGGATCAGGCCGAGATAGAACAGCGCGCCTTGCGTATCACCCACGAGGACGCAGCCGATGAGACGGCCTTGGCGGAGGACGAATTTGCGGTAGAGGCCCGCGTTGCGGTCGCGCAGCACGAGCGTCTGGTCCGCTTCGCCCGCCTCAAACCCGCCGGCCGAGAACACGCCGACGCCGCTGACCTTGAGGTTGGTCGCGAGCAGCGAGCCTCCGTAGGCGGCCGGCTTCCCCGCCAGCCGCGTAGCGAGCACGCGCGCCTGCTCATAGGCGGGCTCGACCAGCCCGTAGACGCTGCCGCGATGCTCGGCACATTCGCCGATCGCGAAGATGTCGGGGTCCTCGCTGGCCATGCCGTCATCGACGATGATGCCCTGGCCCACGGCGAGCCCGGCGGCCCTGCCGAGATCCGTGTTCGGCCGCACGCCGATGGCGATGACGACGAGATCGGCCGGGATCACCTCTCCGTCCGACAGCTCGACGCCCTCGACGTCGTCGGTGCCGACGAAGCCCTTCGTCGCCACACCGAGACGCAAGGCGATGCCGCGCGCGCTGATCGCCGATGCCAGCAGGGCCGCACCCTCGGCATCGAGCTGGCGCTCCATCAGCCGATCGACGAGATGCAGCAGCGTCACCTGTCCCCCCGCCCTAGACAGGCCGTAGGCCGCCTCGATGCCGAGCAGGCCGCCGCCGATGACGACGATGCGCGCGCCGCGGCTTGCGCGCTCGCGCAGGGTCCGGACATCGGCCATGTCGCGGAAGGTCATCACGCCCGGCAGGTCGCTGCCCGGCAGCGGTGGCCGCACCGGCTTCGAGCCGGTCGCCAGGACGAGCTTGCCATAGGGCAGCGTTGCGCCGTCCGCGAGGGTCACGGCTTTGACGGCACGATCGATGGCGGTGACGCCGCGGCCGTAGAAGGTCGAGACGCCACGCGCCTGCCACCAGGCGGCCGGCTTCAGTTCGACATCGGGCTCGCCGATCTCGCCGGCCAGGAGCGGCGAGAGCAGGACGCGATTATAGGCCAGCCGCGGCTCCTCGCCGATCACCGCGATGGCATGGCGGCCGAGCGCGCGCTGGCCGAGTTCCTCGACCAGCCGCGTCGCGGCCATGCCCTTTCCGACGATGACGAGGGGCTCGGCCATCGGCTCAGGCACCCACCGTCATTGCGAGCGAAGCGAAGCAATCCAGACGACAGGGCGCCACGCCCTCCTGGATTGCATCGTCGCTGCGCTCCTCGCAATGACGAGGAGCGCTTGAGCGATAGGTGGCGAAAATCGTCATCACGCCACCCGCTTGATCTTGAGCGCCTTGAGATAGTCCATCGGCGCGGCGGGATCGAACTTCACGCCGTCGAAGAAAGTCTCGACGCCGCGGGAATCGGCGGTCGGGGCGCCGGCGACGCCGAGCGTCCTCGCCGCCTCACGCCAGAGATCGGCGCGGTTGGTCTTGTCGACGAGGGCCTTGATGTCGATCGTCGGCTCGAACTTGCCCCAGCGGATGTTCTCGGCGACGAACCAGGTGTCGAGGCTCTTCCAGGGGTAGGAGGTCGAGCCGCCCTCGCCCCAGAACTTCATCTGGAGATTGGTGCCCTTCATCTCGCGGCCATTGCCGTAATTGATGTCGCCGAGCAGGCGCTTGTTGATGTCGTTGACGGGGACGTTGAACCACTGGCGCTTGCCGACGATCTCGGCGAGTTCCTGGCGGTTCTCGCGCTTGTCGGCCCACATCTGGGCTTCCATGACGGCCATCAGAATCGCCTGCGTCGCCTTCGGATTGGCGTCGACGAAATCGGCCCGCATGCCGAGGATCTTCTCGGGGTGGCGGGCCCAGAGTTCGCCGGTGGTCAGCGCGGTGTAGCCGATGTTCTGATTGACGAGCTGCTCATTCCAGGGCTCGCCGACGCAGAAGCAGTCCATCGTGCCGACCTTCATGTTCGCCACCATCTGCGGCGGCGGCACGGTGATGACCTTGATGTCGGTGTCGGGGTCGATGCCGCCGGCGGCGAGCCAGTAGCGGATCCAGAGGTCGTGCGTGCCGCCCGGGAAGGTCATGGCGGCGGTCAGCTCCTTGCCCGCCGCCTTCTTGCGCTCGAAGGCCTGCTTCAGCGGTGAGGAATCCTTCTGGACGTTGAGGTCCTTGTATTCGTTGGAGACCGAGATCGCCTGGCCGTCCTCGTTGAGGTTCAAAAGCGTGTACATCGGCAGCGGCTGGTTGTTCTGCATCACCTTGCCGGTGGCGTAGAGATGCGTCTTCGGGCGCAGGATGTGGCCGCCGTCGATGCCGTTGTTCTTGAAGCCGAGCGCCATGTTGTCGCGCGTCGCGCCCCAGCTCGCCTGCTTGGCGATATCCATGTCCGGCAGGCCATATTTCGCGTAGAGCCCCTTCTCCTTGGCAATGATCAGCGGCGAGGCGTCGGTCAGCGCGATGTAGCCGAGACGCGTGCCCTTGATCTCGGGGCCTGCGCCCTGCGCGAAGGCCCCGGACGGCAGCGCGAGCCGCGCGGCGCTGAGCAGCGCGGCGGCCCCCGAGAGCTGCAGCAGTCGACGGCGACCGACCTTGCTGGCGTTCGCTTTCGGCCTGGTCTCGATTGTCTTGGTCATCGATCGCCTCTCGGTATGGGGAAACAAGGCCCGCCTGCCGCCGAACACGAAAAACGCCGCGCGAATGCACCCGTGGGCACGTTCGACAGCGGCGTTGCTGTGCAGTTCCGGTTCGGAGGATGGCGCGGGCAGCGTTGGCCGCGTTGGGTTAATCTCTACAAGGATCGTGCCAGTTGGCGCCGCCGACGTTGCTGTCTTGAATTACAACAACTTGCCATGCTCGCAGCGGTCGGAGGCGCGGCCGCACAGGCTCGATACAGCGCACAAATCGAGCGCGCCTGCCTAATTCCGCGCCATCTGCGCGGAATTAGGCGGTCTCGCCCGGAAAGGCGGCGGGCCGGAAGACCGCCTTCGCCTGCTCCAGCATTCCGGGCGTTGGCCTGACCTGCCCCGCGCTTTCCATCCCCGCCAGGATCCAGGCGGCATGCTCCGGCACGGGCCGCAAGGCCTCGCGATCGAAGCGGACGAAGCGCTCGACCTGGCGCGGGGGGCGGCCTGCGCCCTGAAGCAGGTTGAAGCGCAGCACGGGCTCGAGGATCTCTACGGGCAAAGCGAGCCGGTCGGGCGCCGACAGATGCGCCGCGAAGCGCGGGATGTTGGCGGGGTCGCAGGCCCAGTCGCTGGCGCGCAGGATCGCCGCGGTGAGTTTCTGGACGGCGGCCGGGCGGCGCTCGAGATCGTCGGCCTGCCAGGCCAGGACCTTGTCGGGGCAGTCGCGCCGCAGATCCGTGCTGGTATGGACCATCGCGCCGACACCGGCGGCGACGGCCGCGGCATTCCAGGGCGCTCCGGCGCAGAAGCCGTCGACGCGGCCGCTGCGCAGGGCCTCCACCGTCTGCGGCGGCGGCACGACCTCGAAGCGGATATCCGTGCCCAGGGAGAGCCCGGCCTTCGCCAGCCATTCGCAGATCAGATAGGTGTGGCTGGAGAAGCCGAAGACCGCGGCCAGCGTCAGGGGCGGCAGTCCCGAGGCCTTGCGCCGCGCCACCAGCGCCGCCAGCGCCCTGGCCGAGACGGCGGTGTCGGCCATGTCGCCCTCGGCGAGGCGCGCGAGTTCTTCATAGCGCCGCAACGTCACCGTGATCGCGGCCCCGTCGAGGTTGAGCGCGAGGGGCACCGCCATCGGCGCCCGTACGCCGCCGACGCCGAGCGTCGCGGCGATGGCTGCGGGCCCGAGCATATGGGCCGCGTCGAACAGGCGGATGTTCAGCTTGTCGCGCAGATTCGACCAGGAGACCTCGCGCACCAGTTCGAGGTTCAGCCCCTCGGCCTCGGCGAAGCCCTCGTCCTTCGCCAGCACCACCAGTGCGCAATCGACCAGCGGCATGAAGCCGACCCGGAGATGCAGTGTCATGTCAGCACCTCGGCCATGTCAGCATCTGGGTCATTTCAGGACCTCCGCGGCCGTAATGATCGAGCGGGCGATGTCGACCAGCTTGCGCTTGTCGTTCATGGCGGTGCGCCGCAGCAGGGCATAGGCCTCCTCCTCCGGCAGGTTCTTCATGCGCATGACGATGCCCTTGGCCTTGTCGACCAGCTTGCGCTCCTCGAGCTGGGAGCGGGCCTCGTCGAGTTCCTCGCGGAGTTTGCGGAAGGCGTTGAAGCGGCTGATGCAGGTCTGCAGGATCGGCTGCATCCGCTCCTTCTTCAGCCCGTCGACGATGTAGGCGGAGACGCCGGCCTCGACCGCAGCCTCGATCGAGGCGGAATCCGACTGGTCGACGAACATGGTGATCGGCCGCCGGATGTGACGGCTGACCAGGAACATGTCGGCCAAGGCGTCGCGGCTGGGATCTTCGAGATCGATGACCACCACGTCGGGATCGTGCTGCTCGATGGCGGCGACGAGCCCGGTCGTCGCGGAGACGCGCACGAGTTCGCGATAGCCTGCCTCGCGGAGCCCTTCCTCGATGATCGTGGCGCGCAGATTGTTGGCGTCGACGATCAGGATCCGTAGATTGGGCACCATGCCGCTGCGCACTGGGTTCGGGCTCGGCTGGGATCTATTCACGAACCGTGCCACGCGATGACCGGCTCCCCGTCTGGATCACGATCCGAGCAGCGGCGCATGCAGCCCCCGTTCAAGGTGGATGTCCCAGGCCGGGAACCGCCTCACCAACACGCGAAGTCGACGGGCTGGAGTGACCTGAGCGGCACGCCATGATGCGGGGGCGCTCAGCCGAACATGTCGGCGGTGATAGCGGCATACCAGCCCATGTTCTCGGCCTGGTTCTCCTTGCGGAGGGCATCGCTCTCGCCCGGCTGGGAGACGAAGGTTTCGGTCGCCGTGATCTTGCC
>NZ_JAUXYO010000215.1 GCF_030694325.1 Allobosea sp.
CCTCGTCGATCGTGCGCGGCAGGAAGCGCTGGATGTTGGTGCCCTCGGGCGTCACGCCGCCGCCGATCATCTCGGCGATCGAGCCCGTGACCACGACGCTGGGCAGATGCGGATCGAGCACCGCATTGGCGCGCTTCATCGCGCCTTCCGTCCCGTGCTGGCCGAGTTCCTCTTCGCCGAGACCGGTGACGACGATCGGCAGCTCATGCGGCGGCAGTGCGTCGGTGTAGTGCAGCACCGAGGTCACCGGCAGATTCTCGCAGCCGACCGGGCCGTCGATGACGACCTGCAGGCCCTTGATGGCGCAGAAGACGTAGACCGCCCCCCAATAGCCCCCGGCCCTGTCGTGATCCTGGACCAGCATCACGGAATCTCCTCGGCCGCCGCCTTCGCCTTGGCGGCGCGGCGGGCGAACTTCTCGCGGAAATCGGGATGCAGTTGCGGCGTGTCCTGCCAGGTGCCGGCGGTGTCCCCCTCGCCGACGCCGGCGAAGAACGCCTTCATCGCGTCCATGCGGCCCTTGTTGCCGATGGCGGCGTTGACGACCTGGGCGAGCGAACCGGCGCCAGCCGGCCCGAAGAGCGGCCGCGCCGAGATCAGATTGGTGAAGTAGAGGCCGGGGATGCCGAGCTGCTTGGCCTTCTGCACCACCGGCGTGGTGCCGATCGCGAGGTCCGGCTGGAACTCGGCCATCGCCGCGAGATCCTCCTCGAGCGTGGCACGGAAATTCACCATCACGCCACGCGCCGCAAGCCACTCGCGGTCGGTCTCAGACCAGGGCGTGCGCGGGCAGGCGGTGCCGACATAGCGCAGATCGGCACCGCTCTCGACGAGTAGCCGCGCGACCAGAAGCTCCGAGCCCTCATAGCCCGACAGCGTGATCCGGCCGCTGATCGGCATGGCCGAGAGCGCGCCACGGATCGCTGGGACCAGCCGGTTCTGCGCCGCCTCGACCAAGGGCTTGGCCACGCCGCAGGCCTCGCCGATCGCCGAGAGCCAGGCGACCGTGCCCTCGACGACGACCGGGCCGGAGCCGACGATGCTGCGCCCCGCCGCCTCGAACTCGCGGATGGAGGCCGTGTAGAAGGGGTGGATCGCCGCGACGACCGCGCAGTCGAGCGCGGCATAGAGCTCGCGCCATTCCCGCGTGGGCACGACCGGACCGGCCGCCAGGCCCAGCGGCTCGAGCATCATGCCGATGCCGACGGGGTCGGCCGGGAACATCTCGCCGAGCAGGGTCACTGTCGGCCGCTGCGCCTTGCCGGCACGCGGCGCCTGCACCGGGCCGGCCTCGGCCTCCTTGCGGGCATAAGCGAGCATGGCACCCGCCAGCACGTCCTTGGCCTCGGCATGGGTCGGTACGCCGAAGCCCGGCACGTCGATGCCGATGATGCGGACGCCGTTGATCTCTTTGGGCAGGAGCCGCAAAGGCACGCCCGACGCCGAGGGCACGCAGAGATTGGTCACGACGATGGTGTCGTAGAGCGCGGGGTCGGCGAGCTGGAACACCGCCTCGCGGATGTCCTCGAACAGCTTGCCGGTGACCAGCGTCTCGGAGTTGAACGGCACATAGCCGACCGAGCGCCGCGCGCCGTAGAAATGCGAGGTGAAGGTCAGCCCGTAGACGCAACAGGCCGAGCCCGACAGAACCGTCGCGGTGCGCCGCATCCGCAGGCCGACGCGCAAGGAGCCGAAGGCCGGGCACATGCTCTGCGGCTTGTCGTGGGGCCCGACGGGGTAATCCTTCGCAAACCGCTCCAGCATCTCGCTGTTGCCGGCGGCGGTCGCAGCATCGCGCAGCGCCTGCTTGCCGGAATGGCAGCCCAGCCCGTCGCCTTGCGTCGCCGCCGTATTGATCGCGGGGGCGGAGGCTGCGTCGGGAAGGGGCTGGTGAACGGTCATGATGCGCCTCAGACCTGGTCGTAGACGACTTCGAGGGTCGTCTTCTTGAGGGCTGAGGGGCCGCACATGTCTTCCAGCGTGGCGGGAACAAGCACGACGTCGCGGCCGGTGCTTTCGCTGGAGAACAGGCCGAGCAGCGCATCCTGCGTCAGCGGCGTCGGCCGCACCGGCGGCGCCTCCGAGACGTTGAGCCCGAGCTCCTCGAACAGCGGGGCCCAGACATCGCCCGGCCGCCCGATGATTTCGTAATTGGCGCTCTTCTTGCGGATGTCGTCATTGGCGGGAATGGCTGCGAGAACCGGAATCCCGACCTTCTCGCAGAAGGCCTGGGCCTCGCCGGTGCCGTCATCCTTGTTGATGACCATCCCGGCGACGCCGACATTGCCGCCGAGCCTGCGGAAATACTCCACAGCCGAACAGACATTATTAGCCACATAAAGAGACTGAAGATCGTTCGAGCCGACGACGATGACCTTCTGGCACATGTCGCGGGCGATCGGCAGGCCGAAGCCGCCGCAGACCACGTCGCCCAGGAAGTCGAGCAGCACGTAGTCGAAACCCCATTCGTGGAAGCCCAGCTTCTCCAGCAGCTCGAAGCCGTGGATGATGCCGCGCCCGCCGCAGCCGCGGCCGACCTCGGGCCCGCCGAGTTCCATCGCGTAGACGCCGTCGCGCTTGAAGCAGACATCGCCGATCTGGACCTCTTCGCCCGCCGCCTTCTTGCGCGAGGAGGTTTCGATGATGGTCGGGCAGGCCCGGCCGCCAAACAGCAGCGAGGTGGTGTCGGATTTCGGATCGCAGCCGATCAGCAGGACCTTCTTGCCCTGCTGGGCCATCATGTAGCTGAGATTGGCCAGCGTGAACGACTTGCCGATGCCGCCCTTGCCGTAGATCGCGATGATCTGCGTTTCCTTGGTCGGCGCGGTTGTGACCACCGCGTCCTGCGGCTGGGCGGCCTCGTCGCGCAGGCGCGCGGCCATGGCGGCGGCGGGAGAAGGGACG
>NZ_JAUXYO010000218.1 GCF_030694325.1 Allobosea sp.
CCAGTGGCCGACTTTTACGCCGCCCGCGCGACCACAAACGGTGGCGCCTCACTGGATGGTTTTGTCACCGCCCTGCACACATCGAACGCAAGCTCGTTCCAGCAGTACGTGACCAATCTCTTCTTCACGTCTTTGCCACAAGAGATCGGGAATGCTTTGGCGGGATCCGCGCTCGACACATCCTCGGGCCAACCGTTCGACCGCCTCCTTACCAAAGGCATCGAAGTGTCTCAGAAAATCTATGAGCAGGCTGGGCTGACTACGATTGCGCCAGCACTGATTGCGGCCATCCTCGCGGTTTTCACCGCCGTATCGGGCTTCCTGCAGTTCGCCATCCTGCTCTATGCCAAGATCGGCTTGGCAGTCGTTATCGCGCTCGGGCCGATCTTTATCGCGCTCGCCTTATTCGAGGCCACGCGACCGTTCACAGAAGCCTGGACTCGTCAGGTCGCGAACTTCCTGATCCTGCATGTGCTCGTCGTTGCACTGGTCGGGCTGATGCTGACGTCGGTGCAGGGCTTCGTCGAGAAGTATGGGGCCAGCACGACGACCGGCGGCGGGCTGATGGTTGGAGCGGTCGCGATCAGCGCGGTACTCGGTCTCGCCGCCTACATTGCTCTGCAACTCCCGGCCATCGCCGGCGGTCTTGCCGGCGGCGGTGCATCGCTCGCAGCACGCGTCGTCACCAGCGCCATCACTGCGAACGCAGCCTCTGCCGCCGTCGGCGCTTATGCCGGCGCGCGAACCGCGGCCAGCCGCACGGCGGCGAGGATCCGCGAGCGACGACAGGGTGGCGAGATCAGACGCGTCTGATTGTCCCCTCCACACCAGGAACAACCGCATCCGCGCAAGGATGCTGAGAAGGATTTGCTTCGATGAGATGTCGCGTGATTGCTAGCCTCGTGCTGGCCACGGTGGTGACAGGCTGCGCCGGCTGGAACAAGGGCGCACCGTCCTGTGACGGCTCGGCCAAGCGCCCGCTCAACCGGTCGCTTTGGGACTGGGAGGCAACGCCCCCGCCTGCAACGCAGCCTGAGGTGCCTGTGGTCAAACGGCTCGGCCAGGCCCAGCAAGAGCTGCCCGCCAAAGGCACTGGTCAAGCTGCCACAGCCTGGTCTGCCTTCGACTTCGCGCGCTCGTTTCGGCCTTGTATCGAGGCGACGCGCCATGGTTAGGCCCGACGATCTGAAGGACTACTTCGATAATGCACGGCGCTGGGAGCAGGACCTCCTGCTGACGGCGCAGCGCTCAAAGCGGCTGGCCTGGTTCGTGGCGACGGCGGCATGCGTGCTCGCGACGGCCGCCGTTGGCGCAGTTGCAGCGCTCGCGCCGCTGAAGACCGTCGAACCCTTCGTCATCCGCGTCGACAACGCGACCGGCATTGTCGAGACGGTCTCGGCGCTGGGCACGTCGCCGCGGACGTACGACGAGGCGGTGACCAAGTATTTCCTCGGTCGCTACGTCCGCTCGCGCGAAGGCTACAGCCAGGCCGAGGCCGCCAGCAATTTCCAGACGGTGGCGCTCCTGTCCTCGCAGGCCGAGCAGGCGCGCTTTGCCGCCGTCTATCGCGGCTCGAACCCGGAAAGTCCGCAGGTGCTGCATGGGCGCTTCGGCGTCGCAGAAGTCCGCATCAAGGCGATCTCGCTCCTGGCCGACAACCTCGCCTCCGTCCGCTTCTTCAAGGAAAGCCGTAAGGGTGAGGAGATCAAGGTGACCCATTGGATCGCGACGCTGACCTTCGCCTATGTCAACGCGCCGGTCTCCTCGACCGATCGCCTGATCAACCCGCTCGGCTTCCTCGTCTCGGAGTACCGCGCCGATCCGGAGGTCGCGCCATGAATCGCTGCTCGATCGCGGTCGCAGGCGGCTTGGTGCTGGCGCTTGGCCTCGGCGTGCCATCGCTGGCCCTGCAGCTCCCGACGGCCGGCGCGCGCGACGAGCGCGTGCGTTTCGTCGCCTATGACCCAGGCAATGTCGTCAAGGTCAACGGAGTTATCCGGGCCTCGACCCAAGTGATCTTCGCCGAGGATGAGGAAATCGCCCATGTCGCGATCGGCGACTCGATCGCCTGGGAGGTCGCGCCGGCCGGCTCGATCCTGTTCCTCAAACCCCGCGAAAAGCACCCGCCGACCAATCTGCAGGTCGTCACTACGCGTCGCGACGGACGCAAGCGCTCCTACCAGTTCGAGCTTTCGATCGCGGAAGCCTCGCTGAGGGAGAGTTATTTCGTCGTGAAGTACTCTTACCCAGCGGATGAAGCCGATCGCCGTCGCGCCGAGAACGAAGCCCGCGGCCAGCAGCGCGAAGGCGCGGTCATCGACCAGACGTTCGATCTTCACCAGCAATACGGCGCGCGCAATTGGCGCTTCTCGGCGCAGGGGCCGGCCGATCTCGAACCCGATGGCGTCTTCGACGACGGAAAAGTCACGAGCTTCCGCTTCGCGGGCAATCGCGAGGTGCCGGCAATCTACATGGTCGGCTCGGACGGCGCGGAAAGCCTCGTGCCCAAGGACGTTCGCGGCGAGGTTGTCGTGGTGCATGCCACGGCGCGCGAGTTCCGGCTGCGACGCGGCAATGAGGTGCTGTGCATCTTCAACGAAGCCTTTGACGCCGTCGGCGTGAACCCGGGCACCGGCACGACGAGCCCCAGCGTTGCCCGCACGCAAAAGCAGCCAGTGCCCGCGCGGCGACGCTGAGGAGCATGTCATGACTGATCAAACAGCATCATCCGGCGTCGAGGGCGAACGCGGCATCACGCCGGTCTCCGGACCAGTCGAGGGCTCGGGCCGAGCGCTCGCCAAACGCGGCATTGGCGCGGCCGCGCTGATCGCGTTTTCGGTCCTGGTGATCTGGAGCACTTGGAAATCGGAAAGACCCGTCGAGCAGGGCGGCGCCAAGCCCATCATCCGCCAGACGACGCCCTTCGAGCCGGCACGCGAACCGCCGGCGCCGGCTCCTGTCCAGCAGGCGGCCCTGCCGGTCCTGCCGCCTCAACTCGCACCTGCCGCTGCTCCGCAGACAGACAAGCTGATGGAGAGCGCTCGGCGTGCGCCAGTACTCGCCTTCAATCGGCCAAGTCGCGGATCGTCCAGCGACGGGGCAGGGCAGGGGGCCGCTCTCCCGGGTTCGGCTCTTCTCGCAAGCTCTGCCGAGCCGCGCAACGAGTTGGCCGACAAGCTGAAAGCGACCACCATTGAGGGCGTGCGCGCCTCTCGCCTGCCGAATCGCAATCTCCTGGTGACGCAGGGCACCGCCATCCCTTGCGTGCTCGAGACCGCGATGTCGTCGGATGTGCCGGGATTCGTCTCTTGTACAGTGCTGCGCGATGTCCTGTCGGATTCCGGCCACGTCGTGCTGATGGAGAAAGGCACGCAGATCGTGGGGGAATATCGCGGCCAGGTCCGAAAGGGCTCCAAGCGGATGTTCGTGCTCTGGACGCGGGCAAAAACCCCGACCGGCGTCATCGTCGCGCTGGCCTCGCCCGCCACCGATGCACTCGGCCGCGCCGGCTTCGACGGTGAGATCGACACCCATTTCTGGGAGAGGTTCGGTGCAGCTCTGCTGCTCTCGATCGTCAGCGACGCAGCTGCGATCGGCCGCCAGCAGCTCGACGATGCGGATATCGAGATCCGCAACACGTCGGGCGCGGCCAACACGGCTGCGGGCATCGCCGTCGAGCGCTCGATCGACATACCCCCGACACTGAACAAGAACCAGGGCGAGCGCGTGAACATCTTTGTCGCCCGCGATCTCGATTTTTCCTCTGTCTACGATCTCAAGCGGATCGAAAGCCGCGCGCGGATTTTGGATCGTACGGTACCTGGCATCGATGCCGGTGTGGCGTCTGGCTCGCGAGTCACGAAGCCATGACGGCACTCTCGACATTGCCGATTGATGCGCAGCCCGTCGTAACGCTTGCGCCGGCGGCGCCGACCACGCCAAGCGCTTCCGAGCGCCGCGCCAATCGGATTGTGCTGGAGCGCTATCTCGCGCCGCTCGCGCGGTTCCTGTCCCAATCCGAGCTGACGGAGATCGTCGTCAACCGACCAGGCGAGGTGTTTACGGAAGGGCCGGACGGTTGGCAGCGCCATGAGTCAGCCGATCTCAGTCACGCCCATCTCATGCATCTGGCGACCGCTGCTGCCGGCTACACCCGACAGGATATCGCCTCCGACCATCCGATCGTCTCGACGACGCTACCGGGCGAGGAGCGCTGCCAGATCGTCGTGCCACCAGCGGTACCGGCAGGAACCGTCAGCCTGACCATCCGAAAGCCCTCGACGGTCACGATGACGCTTGAGGATTTCGAGGAGCGCGACCTATTCTCCGACATTGGTGTGACCAGCGATGATCTCTCGGATGACGAGACCGAGCTGGTTCGCCTGCGAGACGCAGGGCAGTGGCGAGAATTCCTGGCGCTGGCTGTTCGCAGCCGCCGCAACATCATCATCTCCGGCGCGACTGGCTCCGGCAAAACCACGCTGTCGAAGGGTCTGATTGCTCAGATTCCGGCGGCCGAGCGCCTCGTCACGATCGAGGACACGGCCGAACTGGTCGTGCCGCAGCCCAATCATGTCCGTCTGCTCTATGCCAAAGACGGGCAGGGCCTCGCCAAAGTAGGTCCACGCGAGCTGCTGGAATCCTGCCTGCGCATGCGGCCCGACCGAATCCTGCTGCAAGAACTGCGCGACGGCACCGCCTTCTTCTACCTGCGCAATGTGAACTCCGGGCATCCAGGCTCGATAACGACGGTGCATGCCGACACAGCGCGGCTCGCCTTCGAGCAGCTGACGCTGCTGGTGAAGGAGAGCGCGGAGGGCCGGGATCTGGCCCGCGACGATATCCGCAACCTGCTGCGCCAGACCGTCGACATCGTCATCCAGATGAAACGCGAGCATGGCCGCTTCCGCATCACGGAGATCGACTATGACCCCGCTCGAAAGCGCCTCGCCAGCGCGTAGGGTGGTGCTCCGGATCGCGCTCGCGCTTACCGGCATCGCCATATTCCTGTTCGTCGGCTCCAACGTCCTGCTGCTAGGCCTTCGCAGCCATGATGGCGGGTTCCACTGGAACGAGCTTGCGATCGCTTGGCTGCATTACGGCACGAACGATCGCCTCGATCGCTGGATCACTTTTGGCACGCTGGCCGGCACGATCGCGGCCTTCGGGCTGATGGGCCTGATCCTACGGACGAAACCACGCCCGCTGCATGGCGAAGCGCGGTTCGCCACCGAGCGCGACATCCGCAACGCAGGTCTGAGGTCAAAGCAGGGAATTCTACTCGGCCGGAAAGACGGAAAGTTCCTGTGCTTCGGCGGGCCTGAGCACGTCATGGTCTATGCCCCGACGCGATCCGGCAAGGGCGTTGGCTATGTCATCCCGAACCTGCTGAACTGGCCGGACTCCATCGTCGCACTTGACGTCAAGAAGGAGAACTTTGACCGCACGGCAGGCTTCCGGGAGGCGAGCGGTCAGGCGGTCTTCCTCTTCGATCCCCTCGACGAGCAAGGCTGCACCGCCCGCTACAACCCGTTGGCTTATGTCCGTCGCGATCCTGTCGATCTCTATGACGATCTCCAGCGCATCGCGGTCATGCTCTTCCCGGCTGAAAACCGGGCCGACCCGTTCTGGTTCGAAACCGCGCGATCGGCCTTCGTCGCGATCGGCGGCTATGTCGCGGAGACGCCGGGCCTGCCGCTCACCATCGGCGAAGTCCTGCGACAGCTTTCCGCCTCGAGCGATCTGAAGGCGCATTTTCTGACCACGATGAAGGAGCGTGCCAAGAGCACGGCGCCGCTGTCGTCCCACTGCGTCGGTGCGCTCAACGACTTCCTGTCGGCTTCCGAAAACACGATGAACTCGGTCCGCAAAACAACGACGGCGCGACTCGGCCTTTGGCTCAATCCGCGCATCGATGCCGCCACATCGGCGAATGATTTCGACCTGCGCGAGCTACGCTCTCGGCCGATGTCGATCTACCTCGGTGTTACGCCCGACAACCTCGATCGGATGGCGCCGCTGCTGAACATGTTCTTTCAGCAGGTCATCGATCTGAACAGCCGCGAGCTGCCGGAGCAGAACCCAAAGCTCAATCGCCGCGTCCTACTGCTGCTCGACGAGTTTCCGGCGCTCGGCCATGTCGGCGTGCTCGCGAAATCCGTCGCCTTTGTCGCAGGCTATGGCATTCGCCTGCTCACCATCATCCAGAGCCCGGCGCAGCTTCGGGCGATCTATGGTCCCGATCTCGCCAAGACGATCATGACCAACCATGCGATCGAGGTCGTGTTCGCGCCCAAGGAGCAGGACGTCGCCAACGAGCTTTCGGAGCGGATCGGCTACGACACCGTGCAGGCGAAAAGCCGCTCGCGGCCCTGGGGTCTGTCATCGGGAAAGCGCAGCGAGTCGGTCTCGGACCAGCGCCGCGCGCTTATGCTGCCGCAGGAACTCAAGCTGATCCCAGCATCAAAAGCGTTCATCCTTGCGACCAGCGTGCCGCCGATCATCTGCGAGAAGATCATCTATTACGAGGATGCCGCTTTTACCGCACGGCTGAAACCCGCTCCGATGATCGCGCCCAATCGCGGCCCCTCGAACATGCTGCTGGCGAGCGAGATCATCGAGCTCAAGTCCGCGGTCGCCGAGTTGCAGGCGACATTTCGGACCCGGCCGATGACAGATGAGGAAATCGCCGACCCGTTGCTCATCCCTGACGATGCGACGTTTGATTTCGGCGACGTCGCGGTCGATCTGGAAGGTCTGTCAGAAGACGAGTTGAAGGACTGGTGTTCTCAGGTGATCGATGCGGCGATCATCCCGGCGAAGGAAACTGGCGGATCGGTGAGGGAGGTGCGCCGTGCAAGGTGACCGGCAGAATCAGAACGAGTTCACGATCGAACGCGGTCGTGAAAAAAATCCGAGCGGCGCCAGATCGTCATCGCGTGGCGGCGCGTCGAGCGTGCCTCCGCGCGAGGGGCGAGCAAGCCAAGCCGCATTTGACCTGGACGGGAGCGGTCAGCGCCAGCCTAAAAGCGGAATGCCAGATCGACTCCGGCGCAAATACTATGTCGCCGAAGCGGGCGCAGGCGACGAAGCGAAGGTCTATGCCGATCCCAGAGGCGAGTACCTTGCCTTCAAGGTCTCGGCCGAGCGCATGGCGACGCGGCTTGAAGATGCTGCGGTGGTTCGAGACATGGTTTCGATCGCGCAGCATCGCGGCTGGAAGGAGGTCGAGCTGCGCGGATCGGAGGAGTTCCGGCGGACAGCCTGGATCGAGGCCTCGGCGCGCGGGTTGTCGGTTCGCGGCTATGAGCCCGATCCGGTCGATCGAGCCGCGCTCGCGTTTCGAGCGAAGCCTGAGATGCGTTCGACTAGAACTCCGCAGAGCCCGCAGACACCCGAAGCCGGCGCCTCCGAAACGGTAACCGTAGACGGCGTCAAGACGACGAGGCCAATCGACGTGACGGTCATGCCGCCAGAATCCCACCATACAAGGTCCGGTCTTGCACGTGAGCGCCAGAAAACTGCGGAGCCGCGAAACTGGAGTGCCGCCAAAGATACGGCCGTTTCGGTCGATTGGCATGATCGAGGAAAATCAGAGAGGCCCACAGCTACGATCGAGCTTGCAGCGCTAGACGCCGGAACATCACAGCGACCGCAGCAAGAACAGTGGCACGCCCGCGCCGATCGGTTTTGGGCGGCAGATTCCAAACAAGTCGCGGGAGATGATGCCGTCAAGGCTGCCCGGTCACAGATCGCAGCAATCGAACGTGCGCTCGCCAAGGCTGTTCGTGACCCCGCCACACGACAGTCAATTGTGGATTTTGCGAAGGAGCGGATTGCTCGGGAGCTCGAGAAGGGGCGGGAGTTCGCACGCGTTCAGGTGCGCGCGAAACAACCGGTCCAGAGCGAAGATAAAAGCTTTCGCCCAGTGCAGTTCTCTCAGGACCGGTCAAATCAACCCAGATCAGAACGCGATCGCTGAACGAGCCTCGATCGTTTATGAAAATGCTAACAAGGCTTCACTGAGTATTTTCCGAGCCTAGCTGTTCAGTCCCGGCGCGGAAGGCTGTCGAACGCCAGCACGCGGTTTAGAAACGGGCTGTTTCGCAACTTTGTAGTCCAGGCGACAACGCAGTTTGTAGGCGAGCCCTCAGATCCTGATCGTTTTAAGCCGGATCGCATTGCCAATAACGCTGACTGACGACAGGGCCATGGCTGCCGCTGCGATGATCGGCGAGAGCAGGATACCGAAGATCGGATAGAGCACGCCGGCTGCGATCGGGATGCCGGCGGCGTTGTAGACGAACGCGAAGAACAGGTTCTGGCGGATATTGCTCATCGTCGCCTGCGACAGGCGCCTGGCCCGCACGATCCCGTTCAGATCGCCCTTGAGTAGGGTCAGGCCCGCGCTTTCGATGGCGACGTCGGTGCCCGAGCCCATGGCAATCCCGACATCGGCCGCAGCCAGCGCAGGCGCGTCGTTGACGCCATCGCCGGCCATAGCAACGACGCGTCCCTCGCGCTTGAGCTTCTCCACGACGGCGCTCTTCTGTTCCGGCAGGACATCAGCTTCGATCTCCGTGATGCCGAGCCGACGCGCCACGGCTTCCGCCGTCGTCTTGTTGTCGCCGGTCAGCATGACGACTCGGATGCCTTCTTCCTTCAGCGCCGCCAGGGCCGAAGGCGTCGATTCCTTCACCGGGTCGGCGATGGCGATCGTGCCTGCCGCTTGCCCGTCTATGCCGATGAAGATCGCGGTCGCGCCGTCCCGCCGCAGGTCGTCGGCGGCCTTCGCGAGGGGCGCGACATCGACGCCGTGCTCGACCATGAACGCGGCGTTGCCGAGCACCACCTTGCGGCCGTCGACCGTGCCAAGTGCGCCTTTACCAGTCGGCGAGTCGAACTCCGTGACCATGGCGGTCCCGAGGTTCCGAGCGACGGCCGCCGCTACGATGGCGACCGCCAGCGGATGTTCGCTGGCTTTCTCGACGCTTGCGGCGAGCCTGAGGATCTGTGTCTCTTCGAAGCCCTCCGAGGGGACGATCGCGGTGACTGCCGGTTTGCCCTCGGTCAGCGTGCCCGTTTTATCGACCACGAGGGTATCGACCTTCTCCATGCGCTCAAGCGCTTCGGCGTTCTTGATGAGGACGCCGACTTCGGCGCCGCGCCCCACGCCGACCATGATCGACATCGGCGTTGCGAGCCCCAGTGCGCAGGGGCAGGCAATGATGAGCACCGAGACGGCCGCGACGAGCCCGAAGGCCAGGCGTGGCTCGGGGCCCCAGATCGCCCAGGCTCCAAAGGCGAGTAAAGCCATCGCGATGACGACCGGTACGAAGTACCCTGCGACCTGATCGGCGAGTCGTTGAATCGGCGCGCGGCTGCGCTGCGCCTTCGCGACGAGCTGAACGATCTGCGCCAGCATGCTGTCATGACCGACGCGCCTCGCCTCGATGATCAGGCTGCCCGACTGGTTCATTGTGCCGCCGATGACCAGATCGCCGACGGTTTTCGTGGTCGGCATCGACTCGCCGGTGACCATCGATTCATCAATGGAGCTTCGTCCTTCGACGACGTCGCCATCGACCGGAACCTTCTCGCCCGGTCGGACGCGCAGGCGGTGCCCGACCGCGACGGCATCGAGCGTGACCTCCTCCTCGCGGCCGTCGTCGAGGATGCGGCGAGCGGTCTTCGGGGCGAGGTCGAGCAGAGCCCGGATGGCTCCGCTGGTGCTCTCGCGGGCGCGCAGTTCCAGAACCTGCCCGAGCAGGACGAGGACGGTAATCACGGCAGCGGCTTCGAAATAGACCGCGACCGAGCCGTCCATGTTTCTGAAGGCTGGCGGGAAGATCGCCGGGGCGAGGGTGGCGACCACGCTGTAGATCCAGGCTACGCCCGTTCCCATGGCGATGAGCGTGAACATGTTGAGGTTGAGGGTCAGGAGCGACTGCCAGCCGCGCTCGAAGAACGGCCACCCGGCCCAGAGTACGACAGGCGTCGCCAGAGCGAGCTGGATCCAGTTGGACAGGTTGCGGGGTATCAGGTGATCGAGCCCGGTCAGATGCCCGCCCATCTCGATGGCAAAGACAGGCAGCGTCAGGACGAGCCCAATCCAGAACCGCCGCGTCATGTCGATTAGTTCGGCGTTGGGCTTGGCCTCGGCGCTGACGACGACCGGCTCCAGCGCCATCCCGCAGATCGGGCACGCGCCGGGGCCGGCCTGCCGGATTTGAGGATGCATCGGGCATGTGTAGATCTCGTCCTTCGAGGCATTTTGCGTCACCGCCTTCGTTGGTTCCGTGGCCAAGTATTTCAGGGGTTGCGCAACGAATTTCGTCCGGCAGCCCGAAGAGCAGAAGTGATAAGGCTTGCCCTCGAAGTCGGCATGATGAGGCGTCGTCGCGGGATCGACGGACATGGCGCAGACAGGATCCTTCTCATCACGCGCCGTCTTCAGGCTTGAGGTGCCGTGGCCGTGGCTTGTCGCTATCGCGCCTGGCGCAGGCCTCGACGAGGGTGCCGAGTTCGGCCCTGCAGCAGCGACGTGGTCGGCATTCATGGAGGGCCTCTATTGGGTTGTCCGGTTGGGCGGCCGGTAGGTCGGGCCCTCTTCGACGATGGTCACACGCTCCTTGGATCGGCAGGCGGCGCGGTATCTGGATTAAGTGATGTAGGCCGACCGCTCATGCCGGCGCGCATCGCCAGCCACATGGCCAACGCAGGCACGAAGACCCATTGCAGCACCGGTGTGAGGCCCAGCCGAAAGCCGAACAGGTCGAGGACAGGCATCCATTCGGAATAGGACCAGGACGTCCAAACGACGGTGTTGAGCCATTCGCTGAAGATCGTATAAGCGAGGCCGAAGATCAAGGTCAGTGCGATAACCGGCCAATGCCGCTGCGCGGGAAAATCAATGTCGCCCAAAACAACTAGCGCCGCCACGATAGCGGCGGTCGTGATGATCAGATCACCTGCGGTGCAATGCGCTATGGCAAAGGCCTGCTCGCGCAGCGAGCCAGTGGACCAGATCGTGTAAAGCGGGAGTTGCACGATTTCCCACGCCAAGTGCCCGATCGCGCTTGCCGCAAGATAGCGCCGCAGCCAAGAGAGCCAGCTTGGCATGGCACTGTTATTTTGTGATCGACTTGTACAACCGAGGAGCAACGCACCGGCTTCCGTAAAAACGCTTGCTCGCAGAATGCCTGAAGTAAGACATCCTGCGAGTATTTATAAAATCGAGGCCAAGCTGAGATAGACTAGTTAGCTTTCATCTTTGCAACGCGCGTTGTCATTTCGGCTATTTCGGCCTTCTGATCGCTGATGATTTTCTCGGCCATTTTCTTCGAGGCTTCGTCCTTGCCAAATTTGATCTCGACGTTTGCCATATCGATTGCGCCCTGATGGTGAACGATCATACCGCAGTTAAAAGCAAGATCAGGGTCTTTGATCTGGTGTGTCGCCATCATCGGCATGTTCATCTTCATCATCGCTTGCATTGAAGCCTTCTGGGCATCGGTCATGGCCGCCTGGCCCATTCCTGACATGCTCATGCCTTCCATCATTTTGGACATGTCCATACCGTCCATCATTTTCGGCATCTTCGCATCCTTCAGTGCATCCCTACACACCTGGGGAAGAACGGACATGTCGCCCGCCATACCCTTCATGGTGCCGTCCTGAGCCATAGCGGAGTTGCCGATAAGGCCAACAGCGGCAATCGACACCAGCAGTGAGTAACGCATCAAATTCTCCAGTGCGGTTTAGCCTTTGCCCCTCCTGGGGAAAGGACGAGCCCAAAAACGTAAAACCAAAACGTGGGCCCTTCGTTCCGTCCAAAATGCTAATTGCGATGCGAGCGGATATTGGCGTTCTGCTGACAGCGCTCGTGTCCCCCGGTGTTAAAACATGCCGAAACACCACTTGGGACACCAAAGTTATTACTCCAAGTGCCTAATAGATCCGAGTAGACGCGCCAGCTCTTAGCACCTGGACGCGGATGACCATAAGAAATGGCGGCTCCGCCAAACATGGTTTGGGGCGCGCGAATGCGATCCCGCGAGGCTCTACCAAGATGGATGGCGATGCCTTCTTGCGATCACGCTCGACCTGATCCAGCCATTGAACGCCGCTCATGCCGGCGAGGGTCTGTGCTTGCAGTAGGGGGGAATGCAGAAACACTAGGCCGACTACCGCCGCAAACATCCGAAATCTAGCTCGGGTCATAGGAACTCCTATGGGTTCGAGATTATGCGTACGACTGGGCGCGCGGATTTTGGAGGGTCGGAAACTACCTACGCTGGGCTGCGGCGGGGTTGTCGAACGATGATTTCGGGAGCTGGAACCAGCGCCGGTGCGTGGTTTTGCATAGGCGGCGACGATCTTGCGACAATGGGAAGTTTCTTGGGCTTACCGCCCCGGTTTGTCGGAGGTTCAAGGTCTTGGAGAACGGGGAGCCTTGACAAGTTTGACGACGAACAAGTTTTCCCCGAGCCCCGCACCTGTGCTGTCGGGATGGTTCTGGATTATGCAAGGGCCGTATCTCCGATCATGATATTTGATGGCCGCCCAACCGTTCTCGAAGGCGCGCTCCAACAATGACCGCGTCGCCCTCCGCGGCGCCGGTGACAAGGTCGCCCAACGGCCGCTCGCGTTCTAGGACGCCGTCGGCCGCGCAATAGCCTAAGAGCAAGCCATCGGCACGGGGACCGGATCTCACTGTACAAGGCTGCAGCAAGTAGGTAATTTCCGAGCCTGTCCGCGAAGCTTTGGATGCTGGTATTCTAGGGGCCGTTTTATGTGAGGTCTCGAGGCCTCATGAAGCTCGAGACCGCCTCTGAGTAAGCGTGGCTTTGACGTAGATCAAGGCATCGCGCTCCAGCGACGTCTATCTGAAAGCCGGATATCTCGGGCTGTCCTTTGCTACGAGAACGACTGATCAATGGAGGAAAAGATGCAGCGACATCATTTCATTTATGCCCTCGCGGCGGCGCTCGCCGCCTTCACAAGTGGTCAAGCCTTGGCTTCCATGAGTGGTATTGACTGGCTCAATCGAATGGAATTGATTCAGCGTTCTCAGGGGGATGGCGCGCGTAAGGTCCATGTCGATGTCAGTGTGGTGCGAGCTGATCCAGGAGTTGCCCTCACGGTTTTGCATCCGGAGATGCAAAGTCCAGATCGAAGCATCGCGATGCCTGCGATGGAGATGACTTTCCATCTCACCGATCCCACTCAAGCGCGAGGCATTCAAGCCGGAGACAAAGTCCATATTATTGTGGAGCGAGTACGAGGAGCGGTTCAAATCACTCGTGTGCGAAGAACACTCTAGTAATTCACAGAACGCTTTGAGTGTTAAACGAAATTAGTTACTATCATAATGATCGGAAAGGGCACGTCGTGAATAAGAATGCACTTAAGATTTCGATTGCTGCTTGTGCGGTTGCCGCAGTGTTTTCACCAGCGTTTGCCGCAAGCGACACATCGCGGCAATTCGCGATGATGGACATGATGCCTATGGCGGCACCGACGCCCATGGCGGGCGCTGCGCAGCAGCCCATGCCCGGTACTGGTGCTATGCCAGGCATGGCAATGCCCGGCGGTCAACCTGCCACTGCCGCCCCAGCGGCAGGTGCCATGGCAGGACGTGGCATGGATGACGACAAAATGCCGATGGAAAGTCGGATGCCTGCCGCGGGAGCCTCTCCCATGTCTATGGGACAGATGGCGCAACCTGCTCAGCCTGCCATGGGTCAATGTCCCATGATGAGCATGATGCAAGCGATGATGCGTCCGGGCGGCGCACAGCCTGGAATGGGAGCGATGACAGGCAATGCCGCACCGACCAACTCAATGGCCGGTGGAGCAATGCCCGGCAACATGGTGCAGCAAGGCAGCTCTGCTGCTCGGCTGGAGGGGCGGATTGCATTCCTCCGCACCGAGCTGCGGATCACCGGCTCTCAAATGCCAAATTGGGAGACTTTCGCAACGGCACTCCGGGCCGGCCGCGAGCACTTGGATGCCGCTCGATCCGCATTGCAGGATAGCGGTTCTGCCGCCGAGCCAATGGCACGGCTGGAATCCTATGAAAGCCATCTGAAAGAACGCCTCGAGGCTATGCATTCGACGCGTATGGCTTTCGGCGCTCTGTTCGGCCAGTTCGATGATGCACAAAAGCGGATGGCCACTTCCATGATGTTGCCGTTCATCGGGGCATTCTAACCGCATGCGTCGCAGGAGCTTATGCTGCGGCATCTTTTCAGTTGCGCTAATGGGCGCGGCATTCTTCGGTGCCGCATCGGCGCAGTCTGACCCTGGAGAACACGACGGGCACCATCCAGGACAGTCCGCGCCGACAACTACGCTGCCGGTCCCTTCCGGCCCCGTCGGGGGGGCGTCGCGTTCCCCCCCCTCTTTGCCGGCTACCGGACCTGGCGGTCAGGGGGCCGCCGGCTGTAGCGGGATGATGGGCTGCATGGGTACCGGGGCTCGGCCATTCTATGCGAGCCTGTTGGACATGCCCGCGCTGACACCAGAGGCTCGTCGGTTCATCGAGGCCGAAGCCAACAACCGCATTGGATGGGGCTCACAAGCGATCAGTTCGGGCCAAGCGAGACTGCAAGACGCGTTAGCAGGAAACGATCCGACAGCCATACAGCAGGCAGCTGAGAAAATTCGAGAAGGCGTACTGCAGCTTCAAAGTGGCTCGGCCGCTCTGCGCGCGATCGCTGCGGGAATTGCGCCTAGGCAACTCGCTCTTGCTTGGTTCAAAGACCAAACTGGCGTTCAAAGCGCCGTTCCGATTCCGGCTGCATCTGGTTCGTGGGGGCTGTCCTGGTATCACCTAACGATGATGGCGTTCCTGGTCGCCTTCCTGGTCGGCGCTTTGCTGGTTCAATACGCTCGGATGCGAAAAATTGGTAGCCTAGTCCAGCGACTTACGCCGCTCTCGCCCGAAGCCGGACCAAATCAGCCGCCGAATAACAGCACCGCGTCAACGTCTTCTGCAGCAGCAAGCCCCGCGGCAACGAATCCTGCCCCTGCGATCGCAACTCGACCCTGGACGGGCGGCCTTCGTGTGGCTGCGATTTTTCGCGAGACGGCCGATGTCAAGACATTCAGGCTGTCGCGCCATGAGTCTGGACCTGTTCCGTTCACTTTCCTCCCAGGACAGTTCGTCACTTTCTCAGCTAAAATTGCCGATAAGGAAATTCGTCGTTCATACACGATCGCCTCCTCACCTACGCAGCGCGACTTTATAGAAATCACCGTAAAACGGGAGGAGCAGGGCCTCGAATCCCGTTATCTGCATGATCACGTCGCTGTGGGAGATACCATCGAGGTGTCAGGTCCTTACGGCAACTTTACTTTCTCTGGCACGGAGTCGGCTAGTATCGTTCTAATCAGCGGGGGAGTTGGCATCACGCCTATGATGTGCGTGTTACGCTATCTCACCGACCGCTCGTACCCCGGCGATATCTTTTTTTTACATGGTGCCCGCGCTGCGCGTGATTTCATTTTCCGCGAGGAACTTGAGTATCTTGAGAAGCGTCACGCCAACATGCATCTCGTGGCCACCATGGAAGAGACAGAGGAATCGTCTTGGCCAGGGGCGGTCGGGCGCATTTCCAAGGCGTTCATCGCGCAGGCCGTACCCGACATTGCGTGGCGCCGGGTCCATGTCTGCGGACCACCGGCGATGATGGAGGCTGTAAAGAAGCAGTTGCTTGAGCTCGGCGTCGCCTCCGAGAAAATCAAGACTGAGGCTTTTGGTCCCGCCCAAGGTCGGCCCCCGGCCCCTCCAACGCAGCAACCCGCCGCCGCTTCGCGAGCCCCGGCTGACATGGCACCTGAGCAGCCAAGTCCAACTGCCGCCGTCGTCGCATTGCCCACCGCTGGCACGACGGTCGAGTTCACAAGTTCAGGCAAGACAGCGCCACTTGGACCGGACCAGAGCGTGCTGGAGGCGGCCGAGTCGATCGGGGTGGAAATCGACTATTCCTGTCGTGTCGGCACCTGCGGCATTTGTGTCGTTCCGCTTACGGCCGGCAAGGTGACGATGGAGGTTGAGGAAGGCTTGCCGCCGGCTGAGAAAGCTCGGGGCATGATCTTGGCCTGCCAGGCGAAATCGGTTGGCAGCCTCGTGGTCGAGGCCTGAATGTGATCCAAAAGGAGCAGCTCACAGTTGGCCTGCTGCTGACAACGGTTGCGTTGTTCGCACCTGGCTTTCTGCTGCACGCCGCGCCACGCTTCCCAGGCAGTCTGGCCGGCAGCCTGCTCGGCATTTTAGGCGCTACCGCCATGGTTCTGTTGTTAGTTTTCTCGCTGGCGAAGCGTATGACTTGGTTGAAGGATCGCGTCTCATTGCCTGCCTTTCTCGCCTTCCATGTCTACACCGGCGCGATCGGCGCCTTATTCGGGATGCTCCATACCGGCCACAAATACCAAAGTCCGCTCGGGATGGCTTTGGTCACGGCAATGCTCACTCTGGTACTGAGCGGCTTCGTCGGTCGCTATTATTTAGTTCAGATCAGTATTGACATACGCGAGCAGCGGCAGAAACTCGGGACTCTTCGGATCCGTTACGACACGTTTGTTGCCAGAGGCTTGGTGGCTACTTGGCCCGACACGCCCATACCCACACTGATCGCTGCCATCGCAGATCTCGAAAACGCTATCGAACGCCGAGCAGTGCTGAAAACGGCCTGCTTGCGTTGGGTCATTTTGCACATTGTGGCTGCCATCGTCTTCTACCCGCTCCTGGCGTTGCACGTTTGGAGCGGCATTTATTATGGCCTCAGGTGAATGCCATGAAGCTGACCACCACTGTTTATGCCGTATTAGGCGCCGTTGGGCTGGTGGCAGCTATCGCTGTGCCGATAATGCTGTACCGAACCGGCTCGGAGACAGTTCCGCTATGGACTGCCGCAGTTATGCCAGGACAGCTGTCCCAAGCGCACGATTTCCTCGGCACGAAATGTGAAACCTGCCACACGCCGACCCAGGGGGTCGAAGCGGCCTCGTGTCTGACATGCCATGCCACCGCGGCGCCAGAGCTACTGACAAAGCCCTCGACAGCCTTTCATGCGAATGTCGGCACCTGCGCCGGCTGTCATGTCGAACACCAGGGCCGCGACCGCCGCCCGACGAACATGGATCACAGAGTGCTTTCTATCGCGGGGCACAGCAGACTAGCTGAACCCATTGGCGGCTTCCCACGAGATCGGCCGACTGGCGCCCGGCATGAATTTGAAAAGTTGAAGGCTTTCCTAGACCAAAGCGGCGCCGACTTAGTGGGGAACTTGACGCCGCGACCATTGCAGGCCGAGGCCTTGGCAACACTCGACTGCATTGGTTGCCACACCAATCAAGATCGACACCGAACGCTGTTCGGTCGTGAATGCCAAAGCTGCCATAATGTCGATGCGTGGAAGATAGCAGCTTTCCAGCACCCTTCTCCCCGCTCACAAGACTGCGCGCAATGTCATCAAGCTCCACCCAGCCACTACATGATGCATTTCGAGATGATGGATAAAGCAATAAGCGGGCAGGCTAACGCTCGGGTCGATCAGTGCTATAGCTGCCATCAGAGCGACTCATGGAATAATATTCGAGGCGCTGGATTCGTTAAGCATCACTAAATCAGTTGGAGTGATTTTGATGTCGATCTCACTTGATAAGTTTATCGCTCTAGCGATAGGGGTTTCTGTTTGCTTCGGCGGAGCCGGAACCAGTTCGCAAACCATCGCGATTGTAGGCACGGGCACAGCCTCATGTGCACAGTTCATCGAGGCCGTTTCCGTCCGGCCCTTCGAGGAGCGCGAATATTTCTCATGGGCGCAGGGTTATATGAGCGGTATTCTACTCAGCGCACCGGCGGGCGTGGACGAGGGCCTTTCACTCACGCCGGCAGCCTTACCGTATGCGGTGTTCTCAGGCCACGGCCTTGAGCGGTGGTGTGGCGTAGGCCCAAGGCAGCAGGTCATTGAGCTGGCTCTGGGGATGGCCGTCGACGATACGGGTGATGACGTCGACGAGG
>NZ_JAUXYO010000109.1 GCF_030694325.1 Allobosea sp.
CAGAGCGAGCCCGCGACGAGAGCGACGAGGACCGCGATCCCCGCCAGCATGATCAGCAGATTGGTGCGCCGAAAGAGGGCTTGGGACGTGGGCATGGACGTTCCGGAGAATGGGCATTTCCGATGCCGCGTCGGGCGCGACATCGCAAGGTAAAATGACAGTTCGTCGCCACGCGCCTGCGACATTTCCGCGGATCGTCACATTTTGCGGGATTGGATGGAGGATTTGATGCAGCTCCCCTAACGGAAGGCAGGGGTGACATGTCGGGTAGCGGTTGGTCCGTCGCGGTTCGGGGAGCCGGCAGACGGCCGACATCGCCCGGAGCCGGCGTCGGCAGACTCGGGCGAATGGCATGAAGATCATGATCGTCGACGACAACCGCACCTATCCGATGGTGCTGCGGAGCGTCGTGAACACCATCGGCAACCATCACATCACGGTCTTCTCCAACCCGCTCGAGGCGCTGGAGGCGGCCGCCAACATCGAATTCGACTTCGTGCTGGTCGATGACATGATGCCGGAGATGGACGGCGTCGCCTGCATCCAGGCGCTGCGGCAGATGCCCAACCACCGCGACCTGCCGATCGTCATGGTCACCACCGCCGAGGAGCGCGAGACCCGGCTGGCGGCGCTCGATGCGGGCGCGACCGATTTCCTGCACAAGCCGATCGAGCCCGTCGAACTACGGGTGCGCGTCCTGAGCTCGTCGACCGCGGCATGCGGGGCGAACTGGCATGCGAGATCGGCACCGATAGGCTCGACGACCAGACCCGCCAGTTCTGGCCGATGCGACCCGCTCGACCGCGGAGGCCGCCCGGGCCCTGCAGGCCGGTGAAACCGACGTCGCCCTTCGCGATCGGCATACGCTGAAGGGCGTTGCCGGCACGCTCGGTTTCCGCGCCTTCGAGGCGGATGCCAGGGCGGCCGAAGCCGCCCTCCGCGCCGGCCATGCCGCCGACGTCACCGCCCTGCAGACCGCGCTGCTGAGCACCATGCTGGCAGTCGGGACCGAAGCGCCCGGCGAGGCTGCGACACCGGGCAACGAGACGATGCGGGCCGCGGGCTGAGCCGGACCCGCACCCGTGCGGTCTTGCGACGCGTTACACCGCCGCGTCCTGCTGCCTCTGCGCGTATTCCGCCATCAGCGGCTCATGGACGGACCAGAAGGGTCCCCGCTTGCGCCCGCGCAACTGGTCCTCGAGCAGACCGAGATGCAGGTGCCAGCCGCTGGAGACCATCGCCATGCGGTGCTTCGTCGCCAGCCGGCGGTGAATCAGCACCAGGCGCACCTCGTCGCCCAGCGGTGCGAGCTCGATCTCGACGTCTGAATCGGGGTCGCCCATGCCGACCCAATTGAAGGCCAGCCGATGGGGCGGCTCATAGACCGTGACGGTGCCGCTCATCAACGCGCCCTCGTCGTTCATCTTGCGAGCGCTCTCCGGCGGCGCCTCGTCGGTGATGCGCGAATGCTTGAAGAACAGCTCGATCTTGCCGCCGGCGCGCGCTTCCGTCTCGCCGCCGCAGAACCAGGTCGCGCGCTTCTCGTCCTCGATCAGATAGGCCCAGACCCGCTCGATGGGCCCCGGCAACAGCCGTTCGAAGCGCACCGCGCCGCTCTCCAGAACCTCGCCATACATCTTCTTGTCTGCCTTCTGTGCCTGCGTCTGCATCACGCCTCCTCGCCCGGGTCGGGCTTTCGTAGCGCGGCCTCGAGAGCCGCCAGCCTGTCGGGCCAGAAGGCGCGGACGCGCCTGACCCACTGATCGAAGCCGTCGATACCCTCCGGATCCAGCGCATAGATGCGCCGCTGGCCTGCGACCGTGACCCGGACAAGCCCGGCCTCGCGCAGCGCCTTGAGATGCTGCGAGATCGCCGGTGCCGACAGCGTGAACCGCTCCCCGATCTCCCCGGCCGAAAGTTCGCCCTCCGCCAGCATCTCGACGATGCGGCGGCGGGTCGGGTCGGCGAGGGCGGTGAAACTGTCCATGGGCCAATGATTCCGTGTTAGCTTAATTAAGTCAATGGCAAATTATTGTGCGGCGCTTTGCGTCTGCCCCGTCCGCGAGGGTGGCGCTTGCCCGCAGCGACGCGCTCCGTCAAAGCGATGCTCCCCGACCGATCCTTCCACACGGCGCACCGTTTTCCATGCCCACCCGCAACGCCACCCTCGCCGGCATCGGCATGATGCTGCTTGGCATCCTGATGTTCTCCCTGAACGACGTGATGGGAAAATGGCTGGTCGCGACCTATACGGTCGGGCAGGTGCTGCTGCTGCGCAGCGCCGCCGCCCTCGTCGTCCTCGCCCCCTTCATCGTCAGGCAAGGCCTGATGCGCACGCTGCGCCCGCCCAAGCCCAGGCTCCAGCTCCTGCGTGTCGCCCTCGGCGCGAGCGAGTCGGCACTGTTCTACGCGGCGGTCGTCTATCTGCCGCTCGCCGATACCATGACGATCTGGATGGCGGCTCCGGTCTGGGCCGTCGTCTTCGCGGCCCTGCTGCTCGGCGAGAAAGTCGACCTGCCGCGCTGGCTCGCCGTCGCCGCCGGCTTCGTCGGCGTCGTGGTCGCGCTCGACCCGACAGGCGCGAGCCTGAGCTGGCCGGCGCTGATCGCCGTCCTCGGCAGCATCCTCTTCGCACTGCTGATGATCGCCGGCCGCTATCTGCGCGAGACGCCCGACGTCACGCTGGTCGGCCTGCAGACCTTCGGCACGCTGCTGATCGGCCTGGCGCTCCTGCCCTTCGGCTGGGTCCCGCCCACGCCGCGCGACTTCGCGCTGCTGGGCCTGCTCGGCATCGTCGCCATGGTCGCGCATCTGTGCGTCACGCGCTCGCTCAAGCTGGCGGAAGCCTCGGTCGTGGCGCCCTATCAGTACACGCTCATCGTCTGGGCGCTGATCTTCGGCTGGCTCGTCTTCGGCGACTGGCCGACGCCGGCAATGCTCGCCGGCTCGGCCCTGATCGTGGCGGCCGGCCTCGCCTTGATGCTGCTGGAGCGCCGTGCGGCAGCGCGCGCTGCTGCGAGTCCCGACACCCGGTCCTCCGCAAGGTGATCAGCTCGCGATGAAGGGCACCTTCATCCGGTCCGAGGACTGGACGATGTGGTGGCGCATCGCGACCGCCGCGGTTTCTCCGTCGCGCCGGCCGAGCGCACGCAGGATCGCGCCATGCTCGACGAAAGCCTCCTGCAGCCGGGCCGGCTCCTGCACCGGCGGCCGCTGGCTGCGGGTGATGATCGGCCGGTAGAGCCCCAGGATATCGCGGATCGCTCTGTTCCCCGCGATTTCGGCGATCGCCATGTGCAGCCTGAAGTCCGCCTCCATGGCGTCGAGAAAACGCGCCTCCTCGATCGCCAGACGCATCGCCTCGTTCAACTCGCTGAGGCGGCCGATATCCTCCTGCGAAGCATGCCGCGCCGCGAGCTGGACCGTCGAGCCCTCGAGCGCGAAACGCAGCTGATAGATCTCGACCTCGGAGAAGCGCTGCTCGAATGTCCAGCCGGTGAGATCGGCCTCGGGGCGGTCGAACCCCTCCGCGACGAAGGCGCCGCGCGCCGGCTCGATCCGGATCAGGCCCATGCCTTCGAGCTGCAGCACCGCCTCGCGCACGGTCGGGCGGCTCGCGCCCAGACGCAGGGCCAGTTCGCGCTGGGCCGGCACCCGGTCGCCCGGCTTCAGCCCCGTTTCGGTCATCAGGCGCCGGATCTGCTGGACCAACTGCGTGGTCACCGGCCGCCTGTCCTTCTCGACCTGCATGGGCTTCATCCCTCCCCGTCCACACCCGCTGTTGACGGCTCACACCGCCCACTGTCAATTCGTGGCCATACCGGTAAGACCACGACATCGCGGACATTCGGCCTGCCGATGTCCGTCGGCAACAGGCGAGGAACCTCATGGCCCTGATCACCTATCTGACCACCGTCAAGTTCGGCTACGGCGAGATCGACGGCATCGCGACCGACCTTGCGGGCCTTGGCGTCGCCCGACCCCTGATCATTGCCGACAAGGGCATCGTTGCGGCCGGCCTCGTCGCGAAGGTGCAGGCGCTGGCGCCCGCGCTCGCAAGCGCCCCCGTCTTCGACGGCACGCCGACCAACCCGACCGAGGAGGCCGTCGAGGCCGCGCTCGTGCTCTATCGCCAGCATGGCTGCGACGGGCTGGTCGCCATCGGTGGTGGCTCGCCGATCGATCTCGCCAAGGGCGTCGCCCTGCTGGCGACTCATAACGGCTCGCTCGAGACCTACGCTGCGATCCTCGGCGGCATCCCGAAGGTCACCGCAGCCGTCGCGCCCGTCATCGCCATCCCCACGACCTCGGGCACCGGCAGCGAGGTCGGGCGCGCCGCGCTGATCACGCTCAAGGACGGCCGCAAGCTCGGCTTCATCTCGCCCCACCTGATCCCGCGCATCGCCGTCTGCGACCCCGAACTGACGCTCGGCCTGCCGGCCTGGCTGACCGCCGCCACGGGCATGGACGCCGTGACTCACTGCATCGAGACCTATCTCAGCCCGCGCGAGAACCCGCCGGCCGAAGCGATCGCGCTGGACGGCCTGAAGCGTGCGGTCGGCTTCATCGAGCGCGCGGTGAAGGACGGCAGCGACCGCGAGGCCCGCAAGGAGATGATGATGGCCGCGCTCCAGGGCGGCCTGACCTTCCAGAAAGGGCTGGGTGCGGTCCACGCCCTCTCCCACCCGCTCGGTGGGCTCAAGGAGGTCTCTTTGCATCACGGCACCCTCAACGCCGTGCTGCTGCCGGCCGTACTGCGCTTCAACGCGCCGGAGTCCGAGGCGAAATATGCCGAGATCCGCAAGGCGCTCGGCCTGTCACCCGACACCGACCTCGCCGACTGGATCGCCGGCCTGGTGTCCCGCCTCGGCATGCCCGGCAGTCTTTCGGCCATGGGCCTGCCGCGCGACGTCCTTCCCGCGATCGCCGAGGCCGCGACCAAGGACCATTCGAGCGCGACCAACCCGCGCGCGGCCACCGCGGCGGACTATGCGGCGATGCTGGAGGCCTCGTTCGGCTGACGGGACGATCCCACCACCACCTGCGCCGACCGGCCGGCCGGCGCATTCGAGGCGAAGGCCCATGCCGACAAATCGGGCCGAGCAGGGAGAAACGACGATGACGAACAGACGAGAGATGCTGAAGACGGGGCTGGCCGGCGCAGCCCTCGCCGCAGGTGGCACAGCCGCCTCGGCCCAGACAGCCCCGGCCGCCGGGATCAATTGGCGCATGACCTCCAGCTATCCCAAGGCGCTCGACGCCGTGTACGGGGCCGGCGACATTTTCATCAAGGCGGTGTCCGACATGTCGGGCGGGCGTCTCCAGCTCCAGCATTTCGCCGCGGGCGAACTCGTGCCGGGCCTTCAGGCGCTCGACGCCGTGCAGAACGGCACGGTCGAATGCTGCGATACCGCAGCCTTCTACTATGTCGGCAAGGACCCGTCCTTCGCCTTCGGCGCGGCCGTGCCCTTCGGCCTCAACACGCGCCAGCAGAATGCCTGGTTCTTCCAGGGCGGCGGGCTAGCGCTCTTCAACGAGCTGCTGGCGCAATACAACGTCATCGGCCTGCCGATCGGCAACACCAATGCCCAGATGGCCGGCTGGTTCCGCAAGGAAATCAAGACGATCGACGACCTCAAGGGCCTGAAGATCCGCATCGGCGGGCTCGCCGGCCAGGTCATCGCCAAGCTCGGCGCCGTTCCCCAGCAGATTGCGGCCGGCGACATCTACCCGGCCCTCGAGCGGGGGACGATCGACGCGGCCGAATGGGTCGGCCCCTATGACGACGAGAAGCTCGGCTTCAGCCGCGTCGCGCCCTATTACTATTATCCCGGCTGGTGGGAGGGCGCCTCGGCGATCCTGCTGATGATCAACCGCTCCAAGTGGAACGAGCTCAGCGCCAGCGATAAGGCCATTTTCGTCGGCGCGGCGCATCAGGCCCATACGATGACCATCGCGCGCTATGACGACGTCAACCCAGCCGCAATCAAGCGGCTGATCGCGGCGGGCACGCAGCTGCGCGCGTTCTCGCCCGAGATCATGGATGCCTGCGCCAAGGCGGCCAACGAACTCTACGAGGAAATCGGCGCCAAGAACCCGATGTTCAAGAGGCTGCACGACCACATGATGGCCTATCGCAACGAGCAATTGCTCTGGCAGCAGGTGGCGGAGTTCAACTACGACGCCTACCAGATCCGCTCGCGCGGCCGCCGCTGAGCGGCGAGCCCTGCGCCTCTCCGGGTCGCTCCAGCGCCCGGAGAGGCTGAACTGCTGCGTCTCCCTCAGTAAAGCCGCGTCCGGTAGGCCTCTTCGAGATTGGCCTCCGCCTCCGCGACGCCGACGGCCTTCGTCTGGTCCGCGATGATTCGCCCGAGCGAGGGAAAGCGGCTGCGCTCGACCCGGGTCGCGGGATCCCAGAGCTTCGAGCGGATCAGCGCCTTGCCGCAATGGAAGAAGGCTTCCTCAACCGAAACCAGCAGGCCGAGTGTCGGCGTCCGCTCCTGCACGGTCGCGGGTTCCAGCAACGCTGCGTCGCGGGTGAGCCGCGCACGACCATTGACCCTGAGCGTCTCGGCGATGCCCGGCACCATGAAGATCAGGCCGACGCCAGGCGAGGCCAGCACATTGCCGAAGCTGTCGACCCGGTTGTTGCCGCGCCGGTCGGGGATGAACAGCGTCCGCTCGTCGAGCACCTCGACGAAGCCCGGCGCATCCCCGCGCGGGCTGGCATCCGCCCGCCCCGCCCCGTCCGAGGTCGCCAGCACGAGGAAGGGCGAGAGCGCGATGAAGTCGCGGCAATGGCCGTCGAGCCAGTCGAGCACCTTGCGCTCGGCCAGCGGGTTGACCGGCCCCATATGCGCCCGCAGCGCGGCGGGCTCGGCGATGATCGTCGCCTCGGGGTGATCGTCCGTCGTCATGGCATCTCTCCTGCTCCGTCTGACCGTCACTGTCCCCGATCCGCGCTGCTCGGGCCAGCGCCTTGGCCGCGCGGCGGCCACTCGCCGTCGATCGAAAAGCCACAAGGCGCTGGCCGTATCACGTTCGGCGCCTGCCGCGCCTTGACCCTGCGAACGCCCCCCGCCATCGTGCGCCTTCATTTCCGTCCCACGACGAGGCTGACCTCCATGCGCCGCGCTCTGCTGCGAACCGCCCTCGCATCCCTCGCTCTCCTGACGGCCGCCGCCTCGGCCGAGGCCTCGGGCCGCCGCATGGTCCATCCGGCCGACCGCGCCGAAAACCGCATCGTACCCATGACCGGCACGCTGCCGGCCTGTGACGACCCGGCGGTTCTCGGCGAGATCACCAGCTGGTTCAATTCGCGCGAGGCCAAGTTCTGGGGCCCGCTCCAGGCCGTCGCCTATGATCGGATCAGGCCGATCGGCTTCCGGCCGCTCGGCGACGATTTCATCCCGCGCCGCTTCTGCACCGGCCGGATGGCCCTGAACGACGGCACGCTGCATCGCGTCGACTACTCGGTCCGCGAGAACCTCGGCCTCTTCGGCTGGACCTGGAACGTCAACTGGTGCGTCAGTGGGCTCGACCGGCATCGCAGCTACGCGCCCGACTGCAAGATGGCGCGTCCCTGAGCCGGACAGCGCCGCCGATGAGCCTCCTGCGAATCGCACTCGCTCTGCCGCTGCTGGTCGGCCTGCTCGGCCAGGGCGAGGCGCAGCCGCGCAACGACCGAGGCGGCGCGCCGGGCGATTTCGATTTCTACGTCCTCGCCTTGTCCTGGTCGCCCGGCTTCTGCGAACTCGACGGCGGCCGCGATCGCAACCGCGAGCAATGCGCCGAGGGGGCGGGCCTCGGCTTCGTCGTGCATGGCCTCTGGCCGCAGAACGAGCGCGGCTTTCCGAGCGAATGCGGCCCGGCCGGGCGCACGCCCTCACGCATCGCGCTCGATCAGGCCCAGGGGCTGTTTCCGAGCGAGGGCCTCGCCCGCCATCAATGGCGCAAGCACGGCACCTGCTCCGGATCGAGCCCGAGCGACTATTTCGCCGATACGCGCCGGGCCCGCGAGAAGATTACGATCCCTCCGGCCCTGTCCAAGGCCGGGCGCGAGCAGAACTGGACCGCAATCGACATCGAGCGGGCCTTTGTCGATGCCAATCCAGGCTTGCGCACCGACATGATGTCGGTCGCCTGCCGGCGCGGCGTGCTGCAGGAGGTTCGCATCTGCCTGAGCAAGGACCTGCGCAATTTCCGTATGTGCGAGGAGGTCGATCGCTCCGGCTGTCGCACGCGCGACATCACCGTGCCGGCGCCGCGCTGACAGCGGTCGCAAAGCCGCGTAAGAGCGCGGCATGAATTACCGCCACGGCTTTCATGCCGGAAACTTCGCCGACGTCCTCAAGCATGTCGTGCTGATGCGCGTCCTGACGCATCTGAACGCCAAGGACACGCCCTACCGCATCGTCGACACCCATGCCGGCGCCGGCCGCTACGACCTCGGCTCGGAAGAGGCTCTGCGCACCCATGAGTGGAAGGACGGTGTCGCGCGGCTCGATCAGGCCCCGCTCGCCGCCCCCGTCGAGGCCCTGCTCAAGCCTTGGCGCGACGCGGTCGCCGGCGCGCGCGCGCTCTATGGGCCGAACGCCTATCCCGGCTCGCCCTGGCTCTGCCGGCAGGCGATGCGCCGCGACGACCGGCTGATCGCGGCCGAACTCCACCCCCAGACTCACAGGAAGCTCGTCGCCGCGATCGGGCGAGACGAGCGCTGCAAGGCGCTGGCGATCGACGGCTGGAATGCGCTGCGCGGCAATGTCCCGCCCAAGGAGCGGCGCGGCCTCGTCCTGATCGACCCGCCCTTCGAGGAGAAAGACGAGTTCGCGACGCTGGAGGCGGAACTGATCGCCGCCCATCGCAAATGGCCGACGGGGATCTACGCGCTCTGGTACCCGATCAAGGACAAGCTCGCCGTCGTGAATCTGCTGGCGGGAATCACCCAGGCCGGCATCGGCCGTCTGCTGCGGCTGGAAATCGACGTTGACCGCCCGGAGGCCGCAGGCGGGCTGAGCGCGACCGGCATGCTGATCGTCAACCCGCCTTGGTTGCTCGGCGACGAAGCCCGAATCATCCTGCCGGCCCTGACGGAACGCCTCGCCCAGGGACCGCAGCCGCGCTATCTATGCGAGCCGATCCGTCCGGACGGCTGACACGCCCGCAGTTCCGAGGCCCATCGATGCTCGTTCTCCGCTCCTCCCCCGCCTCCCCCTTCGGCCGCAAGGTGAAGATGGCCGCCGCCGAACTCGGGCTGAGCGACCGCATCGAGATCCTCGTCGCCGACACCAACGACCCGGCCGAGCCGCTGCGCCAGCAGAACCCGCTCGGCAAGATCCCGACGCTGGTGCTCGAAGACGGGATGACGCTGTTCGATTCGCGCGTCATCGTCGACTATCTCGACCATCTCGCCGGCGGCAGCCGCCTGATCCCGGCGGGCGAGGCGCGATTCGCCCAGTTGCGCCTGCAGGCGCTGGCCGACGGCCTGTGCGATGCCGCCCTGCTCCAGGTCTACGAGACGCGCTTCCGCCCGGAAGAGGGCCGCAACGCCGCCTGGGTCGCCAACCAGGCCGGCAAGGTCTCGCGCGCGCTCGCCGCGCTCGAAGCCGCCCCGCCATCCTATCCGGACCGTCCGCGCATCGGCGAGATCGCGCTGGCCTGTGCGCTCGGCTATCTCGACCTGCGCTTCGCCGGCAGCTGGCGGGCGGATCATCCCCGGCTCGTCGCCTGGCTGGATGCCTTCGCCGCGGATGTCCCGGCATTCGAGGCGACCCGCTTCAAGGGCTGACATTCCGACGACCGGCCGGTCTCGCAGCGGAGGCCGGCCGACACCACACTCGGCTCCCGGTCCCAGTGTCATTCCCAAACAACAAAAAACCCGGTGGCCGAAGCCACCGGGTTCTTTTTGTCCCCGCGAGGGGAAGCAGACTAGAACTTGTAGTTCAGGCCGGCGCGGACGACGGAGAAGTCGGTGCCGACCTTCACGCCCGAGTTGAACACGTTCTTCTCGCCGAGGTCGACGTAGAGATACTCGACCTTGGCAGTCCAGTTGTTGGTGAAGGCATACTCGAGACCGCCGCCGACAGCGTAGCCGCCGGTGTGCGAGTTGTCGGCCGAACCCAGACCAGCGATCGTGGTCTTCACGTTGCCGTAGGCCCAACCACCGGTGATGTAGGGCATGAACCGGTCGAAGGCGAAGCCGACGCGGGCACGGACCGTGCCGAAATACTCGGTGCGGACGCGATCGCCGAAGCTGTTGTCGGTCTGCAGGTCGGCGCCCTGAATGTCGGCCTCGACGCCGAGGACAACCTGGCCGATCTGGTAGTTGTAGCCGATCTGACCACCACCGATGAAGCCGTCGACGTCGCCGATCGAGACCGTGCGGGCCAGGGCGAAGGTGCCGGCATTCACATTGCCGAAGCCGTAGCCGGCGTTGGCACCGACATAGAAGCCGGTCCAGGTGAAGACGGGGGCATAGACCGGCGCCATGACCGGGCCCTTGCGGGACGGCAGGTCGGCGGCGGAGGCAGCGCCGGCAGCGACGAGGCCGATCGCCGCAACGCTCGAAAGCAGGATCTTCTTCATGGTAGTACTCCTAGTCGTCGCTTTGCCGGTTGCCCCGGCGGGTGATGTCGATGGGGATGGTTATAAGACCTGGCGAGGCTTTTGTCTGTTGCGTCGGAAGCACATGTGCCCTGCAGACCGCGGCGAAAATGCGGCACGATTGGGATGACTGCGGCGATTGTATAAACACACGTTAACGACTGTTAAAGCATGCCTAATGGTGAACCGAATACTAAAAATTTCGTGAGGCATTATCGCGGTTTATGCTGAAAACGCGGATGGTCACGCAGGGTTCCCATTCTCGCCACATTTTTTTCGAGCGCTTGCGGCTCCCGCTGACGCGTGCTTAAGCCGAGCCAGTCAGCCAGATCGGAATCCGGTGCCGCTCCTTTCCATCTTCATCATTGCGCGCGACGAGGCAGACCGGATCGAACGGACGATCAAGGCGGTTCGCAGCCTCAGCGACGATATCGTGCTGGTCGATTCGGGCTCGACGGACGGCACGCAGGAGATCGCAGCGCGCCTGGGCGCTCGCGTGATCTTCAACAACTGGCCCGGATACGGCCAGCAGAAGCGCTTCGCCGAGGATCAGTGCCGGCACGACTGGCTGCTCAACATCGACGCCGACGAGGTCGTCCCAGCCGATCTCGCCGCCGAGATCGGCGAACTCTTCGCAGGCACGGGCCCGGCCGCGGACGCCTATGAGATCCGCATCGCCGAGATCTTCCCGGGTGAGCCGGCGCCGCATCGCTTCGCCTATGCGCTCGCACCGGTCCGGCTCTACCGGCGCGACAAGGGCCGCTACTCCCCCTCCCCCGTGCATGATCGCGTCGATCTTTCGCCCGGCGCTCGCGTCGCCCGGCTGAAAGGGACGGTGCATCACTACTCCGTGCGCTCGCTCGGGGAGCAGATGAGCAAACTCAACAGCTACAGCGACGCTCAGGCCGACGATCTCGACCGGCGCGGCCAATCGCTCTCGGTGTTCAGGCTCGCGGTCGAGTTCCCGGCCAACTTCGTCAAGGCCTATATCGGGCGGCGCCACGCCCTGCGCGGCGTCTATGGCTTCATGACCGCGATGAACTATGCCTTCTACCGCTATCTGCGGGTGGCGAAGCACTGGGAGCGGCGGCTCCAGCGTCGCTCCGGTGAGGGGCTGGCGGAGACGCGGCCGGAAACGCGGGAGCGGCCGGATGGCTGAGGTCGCATTGGTGACGGGCGGCGCACGCCGAATCGGCCGCGCCATCGTCGAGCGCCTGGCCGCGAACGGCTACGTCGTCGCGATCCATTGCGGCAGCGCACGCGACGAAGCCGATTCGCTGGCGGCAGGGATCGTCCGGGACGGCGGCCGCGCAGGGGTGCTGGTCGCGGATCTGGCCGAGCCGGAGGCGGTGGCAGCCCTGGTTCCGGCAGCGGAGGCCGCGCTCGGCCCCGTGACACTGCTCGTCAACAATGCCTCGAGCTTTCTCGTCGACGAGGTCACCGCCATCGACGTGCCGACCTGGAATCGGCAGTTCTCGATCAATCTCCGCGCCCCGTCGGTGCTGGCCGGAGCGCTCGCGAACCGGCTCCCGGAGGGGCGCCAGGGCGCCATCGTCAACATCATCGACCAGCGCGTCTGGAAGCTGACGCCGCAATACTATTCCTACACTCTGACCAAGGCCGCGCTGCTGACGGCGACCAAGACGATGGCGCAGGCCCTGGCGCCGCGCATCCGCGTCAATGCGGTCGGGCCCGGCCCGACCCTGCCCAACCCCCATGACGGCCTCGAGGCGATGGAGCAGGAGGCGGCGGGCACGCTGTTGCGCCGCAAGATCGATGCGAGCGAGATCGCGGAGGCGGTGCTCTACCTAGCTCGCGCCCGTTCGGTCACCGGCCAGATGATCGCGGTCGATGCCGGGCAGCATCTCGGCTGGCGCACACCCGACATCGTCGGCTGACGCCGGCGATCAGGCCGCCGGGTCCGGCCGATAGGGCGCGCGGCCGCTGGCGAGCGCGCTGTCGAGCAATTCGAGCCGGTCCTGGCCCCAGAACACCTCACCCTCGAGCACATAGCTCGGCGCGCCGAAGACGCCGGCCGCGATCGCCGCCGCGATGGTGCCCTCATAGCTCTGCACAACCGCTTCACTGTCGGCCTCGCGCGCCAGAGCCTGCGCATCGAAGCCGCAGGACTGGGCAATCCTGGCCACGGCCCCGAGCTGCGTCATGTCCTCGTCGCGGGACCAGACGCCGGCCATGACCTCGCCCATGAAGAGCCCCGGATCCCCTCCCGCCCTCACGATCGCGATCAGAAAACGGTCGGCGAGCGAGGGATCGAAGGGAAAATGCTTGGGCTGCAGCACGAGCTTCACGCCACGCCGCTCGCGCCAGCGCTGCAGATCCATCAGCCGGTAGCGCTGGCGCACCGGATGGCGCTTCGGCAGCGGCAGCCCGCCGGTCTCGTCGAACACCGCCCGCAGCGGCACCGGACAGTAGACGATCCCGATGCCATGACGCGCCGCGATGTCGAGGAAGGTCGCATGGCCGAGATAGGTCCAGGGCGAATGCAGCGAGAAATAATAGTCGATGGTGCGGGGCATGGGCTTCTCCTCAATCAAGCGCGATCGCCGAGATCAGCCGCCCGTAATCCGGCTCGCCGCGATGGGTCGTCCGGCGATAGCTGAAGAAGCGCTCCTCGTCGCCATAGGTGCACAGCGACAGATCGAGGAAGCGCCCGATGCCGGCCTCCTGCGCCCGCAGCGCGATGAAGGCCGGCAGGTCGAACATCGCATGGGCGGCCCGCTCGGAGGCCGTGAAGAAGCGGGCATAGGTCGCGTTCTCGGCCTTGAAACGCTCGACGAATTCCGGCCCGACCTCATAGGCCTTCGCGCTGATCGTCGGCCCGAGCACGGCGACGATGCGCTCGCGCCGCGCCCCGAGCTTCTCCATCGCCGTCACCGTAGAGGCGACGACGCCCCCGAAGGCGCCCTTCCAGCCCGAATGGGCCGCGCCGACGACGCGCGCCTCGCTGTCGGCGAACAGGATCGGCCCGCAATCCGCGCTGGAGACACCGAGCGCCACGCCCGGCGCCGACGTCACCATCGCATCCGCCCTCGGCCGCTCCGCCGGCCAGGGCCCGGTCACGACCTCCACATCGGCGGAATGCACCTGGTAGAGGCTGACCAGATGCGTCGGCTCGACCGAGAGATGCGCCGCCATCCGCCTGCGGTTCTCGGTGATCGCCGCCGGATCGTCGGAGGAACCCAACCCGCCATTGAGCGACGTGTAGATCCCGGTCGAGGCGCCGCCCTGCCGGGTGAAGAAGGCGTGGCGGATGCCGCGTTCGGCAGCGAGATCGGGAGAGGTGATGAACATCGTGTCGTCCGGTTTCGACGGGCAGCGCCGCCCGTGTCAGCCCTGCTCTGGCAGGCGATGAAGGTCAAATCCGGGCAGCGGCGGCAAGCCCGGATGCGAAACGGCCAGAACCTTGAAGAGATCGCCCATGCCGGTGGCGCCCCGCTCGGTCAGCCGGTCGAAGGCCGCGCCGATCGACGCCGCTTGCTCCGGCGTCGCCTTGGCCGACAGGGCTTGCGCCCGCTCGGCGAGGCCCAGCGCCAGCAGGAAATCCGCCTGCCGGACGGGCCCATGGGTCGCGGCGCCCGCCCGCAGCCCGGCCTGCACCATCCGGGCAAAATCGACATGCACGGTCAGATCCGCCTCGCCCGGCTCCTCCAGCGGATCGACGAAAGCGTGCCGGCGCATCGCTTGCAGCGTGTCGCCGAAGCCCGACTGCAGCGGGCCATAGTCGATGAAGAGCGCCCCGCCGCCCGCCCGCGCCAGATGTGAGGCGACGGTCGAGACCAGCGACAGGGCCGCCAGCGGCTGCTCGAAGATGGCGCCGGGCGGCGCCGTCGCGGGCCCCACCCCGTCGGATGCGGTCGCGGCCAGCCCAAACGCCAGCCGCCCCTCGCTGTCGAGCCCGATCAGCCTCTCGCGCCAGCCCTGCTCCGTCATCACGAACTGGTCGAGCGGCAGCGCGTCGAGCAATTCGTTGGCGACGATGATCGCGGGCCCCTCCAGCGCCGTCTCGATATGCTCGTGCCAGATCGGCTCCGCCTTGCCGGCGAGCGTCGCGGCCTGGATTTCGCGAAGCACCGGGCTGGTCTCGACCAGATGCACCACCGCCGCCTCTCGGAAGCCCGGAAGGATTCGCGTCGCGCGCAACATATCGGCCATCAGCGTGCCGCGGCCTGGCCCGATCTCGACCAGGGCGAAGCGGCTGGGCGCGCCCATCGCCTGCCAGAGATGGCCCGCCCAGAGCCCGATCATCTCGCCGAACATCTGGCTGATCTCGGGCGCGGTGGTGAAGTCGCCCTGCGCGCCGAAAGGATCGCGCGTCCTATAGTAGCCATGCCGCGGATGGCCGAGGCACAGAGCCATGAAGCGCGAGACCGGAAGCGGACCCTCTTCCGCGATCAGGCGGACGAGTTCCGCCTTCAGCGCGCTCACGCAGCGCCCCGCCGGGCGCGCAGCACGAGAACGAGCCCCGCTGCGAACAGCGGCAGCGACAGCAGCATGCCCATGGTGATGCCGCCCGAGAGCGCATCGACCGAGGTCCCGAACAGGAAGCCGAGCTGCGGATCGGGCTCGCGGAAGAATTCGCAGACGATGCGCGCCACCGCATATCCCATGCCGAACACGCCGGCGACGAGGCCGGGCCGCTTCAGCCCGCCGGCCCGCACCAGCAGCGCCAGCAGGATGAAGAGCAAAAGCCCTTCGGAGAAGGCCTCGTAGAGCTGGCTC
>NZ_JAUXYO010000009.1 GCF_030694325.1 Allobosea sp.
GCAGCGGCCTTCGCATCGGCGGGCGCGGCCGAGGCGGGCGCAACCGGCGCCGTGGCGAGCGCGGGAGCCGCGGCAGCGGGCACCTGGACCGTGGCGGTGATCGTGCGCGCGACGCGCACGCGGAGATCGCCCTTCTCAACCTCGATCTCGGTGAGATCGGTCTCGTTCAGCAGTTGCGCGAGTTCGCGGACCAGTTCGGGGTCGATCGGGCTCTTGGTCGCCATGGCGGTTTCACCGTCTTCGTGGTCTTGGATCGGGCGCGGGCGCCCGGAGGGAATGAGGGGATCAGGCCGCCGGCTTCGCCGCCCGCTTCTGCAGAAGCGGCACGATCGCGTCGAAAGCAAGGTCGTAGCTGGCCACGCCGAAGCCGCAGATCACGCCGACGCAGACGGGGGCCATGTAGGAATGGTGCCGAAACTCTTCGCGCGCGTGGACGTTCGAGACATGCACCTCGATGGCGAGCGCGTCCGCTCCCTTGATCGCATCGCGCAGCGCGACAGAGGTGTGCGTGTAGGCGCCGGCATTGATGACGACACCCGCACCGGCGAGCCCGGCCTGCTGGATGAAGGTGACGAGCTCGCCCTCGTAATTGGTCTGCTTGAACACGAGCTCGACGCCGGCGGTCTCCGCCCTCGCCCTCAGCCGCTCCTCGACGCCGGCCAGCGTCACCGCGCCATAGGTGGCGGGTTCGCGGGTGCCGAGCAGGTTGAGATTGGGACCGTTGAGGACGTGGACGGCGACCATGGCGCAGGTGTTTCCGGCGCCGCCCAAGGCGGCGGACGCCGCCCTCATAGACGCTGCGGGCCGGCAGGGGAAGCCTGCCGAAACGTCACGTGCACAGGGCTTTCAGCCGCTGCAGCTCGTCTTGCCGCATTTGCGGACGGCCTCGATCTTCTGCTTGAGGGCCGGGGCACCGACCGCCCCGAACACGACCTCGTCGCCGAGGATGAAGGCCGGCGTGCCGGTGAGGCCGAGCCGGTCGCCCAGCGCGATCGTGTCCTCGATCACGCCCTTGGTCTGGGCCGACTCCATCTCCTTCTTCAGCCGCTCGATGTCGGCTCCCGCTTCCTTGGCGACCTCGAGCGCCTTGGCGCCATTGATCCTGCCCTTGGTCGCCATCAGCTTATTGTGGAAATCGAAGTACTTGGCGCCCTGGAGCTGCGTCATCGCCGCCACCGCGACGCGGCTCGCCTCGACCGAATCGGGGCCCAGGATGGGGAAGTCCTTGATCACGACCTTGAGCTTCGGATCCTCCTTCACCAGCGCCCGAACATCCTCGACCGCCCTTTTGCAGAAGCCGCAATTGTAATCCATGAACTCGATGATGGTGACGTCGCCCTGCGGGTTGCCGACGATCGCCGAACTGGCCGGATCGATCAGGCGCGCCTTCTCGGCGGTGACCGCGCTGCGCTGCGCGTCGGCCTGCGCCACCGCATTGCGCCGCTCGAGCTCGATCAGGGCTTCCTGGATCAGTTCGGGGTTCTGCAGCAGCGTCTCGCGAATCAGCCCGACGACCGCCTTGCGCTGCTCGGCCGTAAGGCCCTGCGACGGTGTCGTGCCCTGCGCCAGAACGGGCGCGGAGGCCGCAGCGAGACCCAGGCCGAGCGCCAGGGCCGGCATCAGGCGGGCGAGCCGCCGGGGCAGGGTGGAAAGGGCCATCTCGTGTTCCTTCTCGGTTCCGGCGCCGCCGGCTCTGATGCTGCGCCGCTTCTCGACGCTCCCGGCGCGGGCGTCAATTCACAGCTTTGCCACCGGTTGCGGGGCAGGGACACCTCGGCTACGCCCGCCCAAACGCCAAATTGCTCGGGACGAGACGATGCCAGACACCGCCACGCCATCCGCCCCCGGCCCGCATGAGATTCTGCAGCCGGCGGCCCGCGCTGCGCGCGTCCAGCCCTTCATCGTCATGGACGTGATGAACCAGGCCGCCGCGATCGAGCGCGCCGGCGGCTCGGTCGTCCATATGGAGGTCGGCCAGCCCTCGGCAGCGACGCCGGCCTCGATCCGCGCCGCGGCGGCGCGCGCACTCGAGGACGGCCGCATCGGATACACCCAGGCGCTGGGCACGGATTCGCTGAGGACGCGCATCGCCAGACACTACGCCGAGGCCTATGGCGTCGATGTGGCGGCCGAGCGCGTCGTGGTCACGACCGGCTCCTCGGGCGGATTTATCCTGGCCTTCCTCGCCTGCTTCCAGCCCGGCGCGCGTATCGCCATCACGGCGCCGGGCTATCCGGCCTATCGCAACATCCTGATCGCGCTCGGGCTCGAGCCCGTGGCGATCGAGGTCGGCCCCGAGACCCGCTTCGCCCTGACGCCGGACCTCATCGCCCGCGCCCATCGCGAGAAGCCGCTGTCGGGCGTGCTGACGATGAGCCCGGCCAATCCGACCGGCGTCGTGATGGCGCCGGACGCCATCGCCGCCGTTGCGGCCGAATGCCGCCGGCTCGGCCTCTGGTACATTTCGGACGAGATCTATCACGGCCTGACCTATGAGCAGCCGGCGACGACGGCGCTGTCGGCCGACCCCGACGCGATCATCGTCAACTCCTTCTCGAAATACTACTGCATGACCGGCTGGCGCGTCGGCTGGCTGATCGTTCCGCAACGGCTCGTCCGCACCATCGAGCGGCTCCAGCAGAACCTCTCGATCTCGGTGCCCTATCTCAGCCAGGTCGCGGGCGAGGCAGCCTTCGAGGCCACCGCCGAATGCGAGGCGATCAAGGCCGGCTATGCGGACAACCGCGCCTATCTGCTGGAGGCGCTGCCGCGGATCGGGCTCGGGGATTTCCTGCCCGTCGACGGCGCCTTCTACATCTATTGCGACATCGGCCGGTATTCCAACGATTCCATGGTCTTCTGCCGCGACGTGCTCAATGGTGCGGGGGTTGCGATCACGCCGGGGCTGGATTTCGACGAAGGCCGCGGCGCCCGCACGGTTCGGCTCTCCTTCGCCGGTTCGCTGGCCGAATGCGAAGAGGCTGTGTCGCGGATGGGCGCCTGGCTCCAAGCACGAACCTAGCCAGCGCTTGCCAAGCTCCCCGCCGCCGCGCCAAATCGCGGGTGACGCTGGGGAGTGTGCGGCTATGGGTTCGGGTTTCGTGGGGGGCAGGTTGATCGCGGCGCTGGCGGCTCTGGGTCTCGTCGTGGCGACGGCCGCGCCGAGCCGAGCCCAGGCTCCCACACAGCCGCCCGTCATCCTGACCCTGTCGGGTGCCGAGACGCCCGACGCCGTCAGCCGCATGGTCGAGGCGCTGGCCCGGGACGGGCGCCAGGTTGAGATCCGGATCGCGGGCACCACACCGGCCAAGGCCGGCCCCGCCGCGCCGCAGCCGAGCGCGACCACCGCGGCCGAGACGACGGAGACGACGATCGACGCGCTCGTCGACCATATCGTCGAGGGCATCGACTACGGCACCGCCTCCGTCCCGCGCATCGCCGAACTGGCTGATGACTGGGAGCGCGCCTGGCGGGTCAACCGGAACGGAACGGCCGGCTTCCCGGCCTCCGCCCGCATCGGCCTGATAGTGCTCCTGGCTCTGGCGGTCGCGGGCGCCTTCCGTCTGGCGACCATCGGCTGGTTCCGCCGCAGGATGCAGCCGGCCTCGACGACCTTCACGGCCCGGCTGATCGCCTCCGCCTGGGGCCTGCTTCAGGATGGGGCGACGATCGTCCTGGCTCTTGCGGTGGCCAGATTCGGCCGCAATCTGTGGCTGCCGGAGACGGACCTCGCCTCGATTGCGCTGACGACGCTTGCCAATGGCGCCGCCATCGGCGCGGCCTATGCCGCCGTCGGCCGCTTCCTGCTTGCGCCTGGCGCCGAGGAGCGGCGGCTGATGCCGATGCCGCGGGCCGAGCGGCATTTCAAGCTGCGTCTGGTCTATGCGGTGGTGACCCCCGTCATCATCGTCGTGCTGCTGCTGGCCGGGCGCGTCGGCTCCGGGCCGCAC
>NZ_JAUXYO010000239.1 GCF_030694325.1 Allobosea sp.
GACGGCATTGTTCACGGCAGGGCCGGGAGAGCGCTTCGCCGAGGCCTCGCTTTTCGCCGCGCGCTACCATTGCGACGCCATTGCGCTCAGCGACGCCGTGGTCGCGTGTTTTCCCAGGGCCGCCTGCCTCGCCCGGCTGAACGACGATGCGCCGGCGCGGTTCGACCTGACTGCCGATCTCGCCCGGCAGGTGATGATGCTGCGCTCGCGGTTGACGCTGCGCGACATCCGCTCGGCGCGCGAGCGGGTGCTCGCCTTCCTTGTTGCGGAAGCCGGCGACGACGGGCGCACCGTCGCTTTCGGCGGCTCGCTGCGGGAGATCGCTAGTGCGATCGGCCTGACGCCCGAAGCCTTCTACCGGACGCTGGCGCGGCTCGAATCCGAGGGTGCGATCGAACGGAAGGCAGGCCGCATCGCCCTGACATGATCGCGATCATGTCAGGGCGATGCGGGTCTCTGGCAGGTTGGGTTCAAAGGAGAACCCCTATGATCCATATCGCCCTCACAGCCGCGCTCGTCCTGATTTCGGCAAGCGTCGCGCCGGCCTGGCCGGCAAAAGCGCAGATGCCCAGCCCCTATGCCGGCGAGCAGGGCCGGGAGATCAAGGCGCTGTCGACCAAGGATATCGATGACCTAACTCAAGGCCGCGGAATGGGGCTCGCCAAGGCTGCCGAACTCAACCGATATCCAGGCCCCATGCATGGCCTCGAACTGGCCGAGCCGCTCAAGCTGTCGGACGAGCAACGGCAGGCGCTGAAGGCGATCATGACCCGTATGAGCGCAGAGGCGAAGGCGGTCGGAGAAGACCTACTCGGCCTTGAGCGCGAACTGGACGCAGGCTTCGTTGCGCGGACGATCGACGGCCAGCGCCTGCGGGCGCTGACAGAACGGATCGGCGTCACGCAGGGAGCTCTGAGGGCAGTCCATCTCGCCGCCCATATCGAGACCGCGGCCGTCCTTTCCAGTGAACAGATCGCACAATACGATCTTCTGCGCGGCTATGCCGGTACGCCCGCAGGATCTGGCGCTCATGGATTGCATAACAAGCATTGAGCAAATTGCGAGATCGCGGCTCGACGAGCGCCACGATCGCAGGCTGCGCCACTCGTCTAGTCAATAGGCCGACGGCCTATTTGCGCGCCTTTTCGACCTCGCGCTTGACCAACTCGTAAAGTGGGCGCGGACCGAATTCTGTGAGGGGCTGCCCGTTCACGAAGAAGGTCGGCGTTCTGCTCACCTCGAGCGCTTTTGCGTCCGCCCCATCCTTGTCCAGAGTCATCTGGAATTCCGGCCGGGCCACGTCGCGCTTGCCCATCTCGATGTCGAGACCAGCGTCCTTCGCACGCGCCCAGGCCTTCTCTAGGTCGGGCTTGTCGTGGTCCGCCCATTCCGGCTGGAACTCCAGAAGCGCTGCGAGGACGGGCTCGAACTTGCCCTGAAGCCGAGCCGCTTCGAGGATCTTGACCGCGTCGTCCGACCCCTCGTGGAACGCCGCGTACCGGATCACAAGCCGCGCATCGTTCGGGAACAGGGCCAGGATCTGCTTGAGCGGCGGATAGAAGGCGCGGCAGGCCTCGCAGGACGGATCGAAGAACTCGACGATTGTGACCGGAGCACTCGCAGGGCCGATGACGGGCGAATGATCGCGGACGAGCGCCTCGGCGCGCGAGGCCGCAATGGCTTGAGCCCGTTTGGTCTGTTCGTTCCGATGGAAGAGGGTGGCGCCGGAGAAGATCGCGAGGGCGAAGACGCCGGTGAGGACAACGATCACACGGCGGTTCATGACGCGGCCTTTGTTCTGGAGCCGATGAGCGCGATGGCGATCGCGGCGAAGGCTGCGAGAGACAGGTAAGGCAAGGGCAGCATGCCCAGGATCGTCATGTCGGCGCTGGCACAGGAGGGTCCCTGCGAGCAGGGCTGAATGCCTTCGGGGATCAGGCCGGCGTAGAGGAGGCTGTGGAACGCCGCGATCGCCATGCCGATGGCGGCCAGGGGAAGGCCATAGCGCCATATTCCTGTGTCGCCCCGGAAGCTGGCCACGGCGAGCAAGACCGCGAGCGGGAACATGAAGGCGCGCTGATGCCAGCACAGGCTGCAGGGAGCCTGGCCGACGACCTCGCCGATGAAGAGCGCGGCCAGGCTCGCTGCGACTGCGATGATCCAGGCGACGAAGAGATAGAGCCAGCGGTCGTGTCCGCTGGCGGCGGTAGCATTGTTGGTCATGTGGGAATGAGAGCCTTTCATCCGATTTTCGCGAGGAAGGGGAAGGTTTCGAGAAGCCAGAACGCCATGGTCGAGAGCTGGCCCGACATCATGGCGAGGCCCATCAGGAGCATGATGCCGCCCGCCACGATCTGCAGGCTGCGACCGACGCCGCGCAGTCGGCGCAGCCTCGCCGTCATGCCGTCGGCGAACAGCGCCGTCAGGAGGAAGGGGATCGCGAGCCCGAGCGAGTAGACGCTCAGCAGAGCGACGCCGCTCGATGCCGAGGTCGACGTCGCGCTGACGGTCAGGATGGCGCCCAGAACTGGGCCGATGCAGGGCGTCCAGCCGAAGGCGAAGGCAAGACCGAGGAGATAGGCTCCCATGGGCCGTCCGCCTTCGATCGGCACATGCAGGCGAAGCTCGCGTTCGAGCCAGGCAAAGCGCACCAGCCCCGTCGTGAAGACGCCAAAGATGAAGATGATCGCGCCGCCGAGGATGCCGGCTTCGTAGCGATAGGCGAGAAGGAGGTGGCTGAGCGCGCTCGCGCCTGCGCCGAGCAGCACGAAGACTGTCGAGAAGCCGAGCACGAAACAGACGCTCATCACGAGGGCGTTGAGCCGCGACGAGGATCGCGAAGGCAGGCCGCCGGCCGTAGCCGCGCCGCCTGCGATATACGAGACGTAGCCAGGGACGAGCGGCAGGACGCAAGGCGACAGGAACGAGACCGCGCCGGCCGCGAGCGCCGCCCATATGCCGATACCAGCGATGTCCATCAGCGTGCGCTCCTTTGCGGGGCGCCGGCGAGAAGGGCCGCGATCTCGTCGATCATCGGCTTCTCATCCCAGGCTCGCACGCCGAACCAGCGACCCCGCTCGGAGCCGTCGGGGCCGAACAGAATCGTGGTGGGCAGCCCGGAGATCGACAGCCGACCCACCGACGCGCCCGTCGGATCGAGGTAGACCGGCAGGTCCTTGACGTTCAGCTGCGCCAAGAGCGGCTCGACGACTTCTGCGCCGTCGCGATCGAGGGAGAGCGCGAGCACGGCAGGAGGCCGACCGTCCAGGCTGCGATGGAGCCTCGCAAGCGCAGGCATCTCCTCGCGACAGGACCAGCACCACGTCGCCCAGACGGTCAGAAGAACGGCCTGGCCACGAAAGCTCGCGAGGCCGGAGGCGCTGCCGTCGAGCCGCTGGAACATGAGCGCGTCGGCGTTGCGCGGTCGCGGCGTCCTATCGGCGACGACGGCATAGGAGAGGGCTGCCGTAAGCGTCATGGCGACGAGCGACAGTGCGAGCCGTCTGGATCTGAACACTGGTCCGATCAATCTCGGGCCTCGAAAACGGGATTGTCATGTCGCGCGGACTCGCATGGGCGATGTGTGCTCGCTCACGGCCGGCGTCTCGGATCTGCCGTGAAGGGCTTGCGCGCAACGATGCCGCGGGCCGCAGGGAAGGCTCGCCCTTCAGCTGCGGCGCGGTGGTCCCGTGGCCTGTGGCGGCCCTTGCAGACTAGACGCGAGCGATGTCTGCACGCCATGGACGAAGATCGCCAGGGCGTGTTCGGCGCGTTCCGGGAGTAGACAGGCCGGTGGCGGAGGCGTCAGCGGTGCAAGAGCGACCGACTTCGCCCAGACGCAGCACGTGTTGACGCTTTCGATATGAGGCGCCCGATCACGCTGCGAATCCAGGGCGGTACCGCAGATCTCCGCGAGGGAAATCTCGCCTGCGTCGAACTTGACGGCGAGATGCGTGCTCCCCGCAAGCGCGCTGGCCATCAGCTGGAACATGAGCACGAGTCCGCAGGCGGCGACCAGGAGGCCTCGCCCCGTATCCCGTAATCTGCCGGTTGACATCATGACTGTATGATTAGCCCAGCCGAGAGGAGATGAGCAATTGCGATGCGGCCCGCTCGCGCTCTGTTGACCGTCTCCGCTCACACGTACTGTGGTCATCGCGTCGACTTTCCGGCCTTGGCGATATGCTCTTCGATCTCCGACTCCGTCGAGCGCTCGTCCCATTCCCGCGCACCTGGCCAGCGGGCGACTTCGCGCCCGGACGGATCGATGAGGACGGTGGTGGGCAGTCCGGTGATCCTCAGCGCCGGCATGCTCCGGGCCTCGCGATCAAGATAGATCGCGAGGTTGGAGAGGCCCATCCGCTTGAAGAAAGGCGCGACGACTTCCAATCCCTGTCGATCGATCGACAGCGCCACGACCTCGAACGAACTGTCGCCCTTCATTGCCTGAAGCCGGTCAAGCGAGGGCATCTCCTTGACGCAGGGCGGGCACCATGTCGCCCAGACGTTCAACAGGACGAAGCGGCCCTGGAACGCCGCCCCCATCAGCTCACGTCCGTCGGCGGTCTGGAATGCCAGCCCGGACAGGACCGGCGACGACGGCACGTTTCGTCGTGTGGCGACGAAGATCCCGGATGCCGCTGCGATGATGAGGGTGAGTGCTGCGGCGGAGAAGACGAGCCGGCGCCTGCCAAGGTTCATCGGAGCACCAGGCGGATCTTGTCCAGCGCCGAGCCATCGTCCTCGTGATAGTCGATCATGGTCCGGAAGCTGCCATCGGCCCTCATCAGATAGACCGAGGCCGAATGGTCCATGGTGTAGCCGTTGTCAGTCGGGATCTTCTTGGCGTAGGCCTTGTAAGCGGCGAGGGCCGCATCGACCTGAGCGCGAGAGCCGGTCAGGCCGACCACGCGCGGATCGAATGACTGGAGGTAGAGCGCCAGCTGCTCGGGTGTATCGCGCTCGGGATCGACCGTGACCAGCAGGATCTGCAGCCGGTCCGCCGCGGCGCCGATCTGCTTGGTCATGTTGGCCAACTGCACCAGGGTCGTCGGGCAGACCTCCGGGCAGTGGGTGAAGCCGAAGAACACAGCCATGGGCTTGCCGCGATAGTCGGCGTCGGTCACCGTCTTGCCGGTGTGGTCGACAAGCGCGAACGGCCCGCCGATCGCCGGCAGGCCCTGCATGGCCGCGCTATCAGGCAGCGGCCGGCCGGGGCCGTCGACCCGCCACCATCCCAGCATGACGGCGGCGCCGACGAAGGCCACGACAACGACGCCGGCCCAGGCGCCGTAGCGGATCCATTTCAGAATCGACATGACGCGCCTCAGTGTCCGGCGTGCTCAGCTGGCGCCGGCTGCGGCGCGCCCACGCCTTGGATCTGGAATTCAACCGTCACGGATCCAGCCCGCTCGAACAGTAGCGTCGCCTTGACCTTGTCGCCCTGCTTCAGGGGGGCCTTGAGCTCCACGAGCATCAAGTGCAGGCCACTGGGCTTGAACTCCACCTTCTGGCCCGTTGGGATGACGATGCCGTCCGTCTTCTCGCGCATCCGCATGATGCCGTCGGTGAGACTGCTCTCATGGATCTCGACGCGGGCGGCAGCTTCGGTCGAGCCTCCGATGAGTCGGTCCGGCGTCGGTCCGGTATTCTCGATGCCGAGATAGCCGCCGCCGACCTTGGCGGCCGGCGGTGTCGCCCTGGCCCAGGGATGGGTGATCTTCAACGGACCGACGGAATAGTCGTGGGCACGGGCAGGAATGGTCGCAAAAGCGGCAAGGGACGAGGCGACGCCGAGGGCGCCGATTGCTGATCGCGTCATGGAATGGATCCTCGAACAGGTGATGATACCGGCTTGGGCCGGCGCTCGTGTCACGCGTCGAGGCCGGGTGGCGCTCGCGATCCTTGAGTGGTCGCGACCCGGAACAGGATCGCCACCTGCGTCATCTGTCCGAACGCAACAGCCTGGCTTATCCGAGCGCGATAGGGAAAGGGAGCTGACGGGCCTGTCGGCGGGACGATCGGGTCGAGCGCGAGCGTGGCACCCCAGGTGCAACACGACGACTGCGCCGTGCCATGGTGGCCGTCGTCGTCGGTCGGCGCTGCGTCTGGAACGTGGGCGCCGGAGCACAGCGTCTGCATCAGTCCGGATATCGAACTGGCGCTGGCGATTTGCGCGCTGGCCGAGGCGCTGCCCAACAGCCCCTGCAGGATCAGGACATAGGCGAGTGTCAGCGCGAGCAGCGCCCGGACGACAACGGTTCTGGTCGAGCGCATGGTCACGGAGCTGGCATAGCGAGGCTCGAACAGCCCCGCAATGCGACATCGCGTGACCGGGCTCAGCCTGTCGCCAAATCGAAGAGCAGCTTCATGTTCAGCGCGATGATGATCGCCGCGATCATCGCAGCGATGATGGTCAGCCATCTCGGCGCGACCATCTCGCCCATCTTGCTCCTGGATGCCGTGAACATGACCAGTGGCACGATCGCGAAGGGGAGCTGAAATCCCAGCACGACCTGGCTCAGGATCAGGAGCTTGCCGGTCTCGCCGGCACCGTAAATCCAGGTCACCAGGATCGCCGGGATGATCGCGACGAGGCGGGTGACGAGGCGGCGCACCCAGGCCGGCAACTTGATGTCGAGGAAGCCCTCCATAACGATCTGGCCGGCCATGGTGGCGGTCACGGTCGAGTTCAGTCCACAGCACAACAGCGCGATGGCGAAGAGCGTCGGCGCAATCGACAGGCCCAGCAGAGGCGCTAGCAGCTCATGCGCCCGACCGAGTTCGGCGACGTCGTTCTGGCCCGTCTTGTGGAAGGTCGCCGCTGCCAGGATCAGGATCGAGGCGTTGACCAGCAGCGCGAACATCAGAGCGACGGTGGAGTCGACGGTGGCCCATTTCAGGGCGTCGCGCTTCTCGGGCAGCGTCTCGCCAAAGGCTCGCGTCTGCACGATGCCCGAATGCAGATAGAGGTTGTGGGGCATCACGGTCGCACCGATGATGCCCAGCGCAAGGTAGAGCATCTGCGGATTGGTGATAATCTCGGTGGTTGGCGCAAAGCCCCGGATCACCTGCCCCCAATCGGGATCGGCGAGAGCGATCTGCACGCCGAAGCACAGCGCGATCACGCCCAGTAGCGTGATGATGAAGGCCTCGATCCAACGGAATCCCTTGTTCTGTAGCCAGAGGATCACGAAGACGTCGAGCGCGGTGACGACGACGCCGATCTCGAGCGGCATGCCGAAGAGCAGGTTGAGCGCGATCGCGGTGCCGATGACCTCGGCGAGGTCGGTCGCGCAAATTGCGAGCTCGGCCAGCGCCCAGAGCGGCCAGGCGATGGCACGGGGATAGGCGTCACGGCAGGCCTGGGCGAGGTCCCGGCCGGTGGCGACGGCAAGCCTGGCGCAGAGCGCCTGCAGGATGATCGCCATGATGTTGGAGACCAGCGCGACGAAGAGCAGCGTGTAGCCGAACTGGGCTCCGCCGGCGAGCGAGGTCGCCCAGTTGCCGGGGTCCATATATCCGACGGCGACAAGGTAGCCCGGGCCGAAGAAGGCAAGAAATTTCCGCCAGGATGTCGCGCCAGGCTTGACCTCGATGCTGCGGAACACGTCGAGCAACGACGGCTCGCCGCGCGATTTGCGCCAGCCGGTTTCCGCACCCTCGACCTTGTCCAGCATTCGCCGCCCCTAAGATGCAACTGATTTGCAAAAGCAGATTATGGATGCATGTCCGATTGTCAATGCATTTGCGAATGATTCCCATTAAAGGAGGCTAGGGAGGAATTCATGTCCGACGCAGCCGACGTGTTGATCGAGCACTGCCGCGAGGCGGGCCAGCGCATCACGGGCCCTCGCCGCATCATCGCCGATGTGGTCGCCAAGGCCGACGATCATCCGGACGTTACTGAGATCTATCGGCGGGTCGCGGCCATAGATCCCGGCATATCGTTATCGACCGTCTACCGCACGCTGAAGGTCTTCGCTGCCACGGGGCTCGTCGAGCGGCACAGCTTCGCGGGCGGACGCGTCCGGATCGAGCCCGCATCGGACGTCCACCACGATCATTTGATCGACACCGAGAGCGGCGCAGTCATTGAGTTCAGGTCGGAAGAGATCGAACGGCTACAGGCGCTGGTCGCGAGGGAGCTGGGTTTCGAGCTGACCGGGCATAGACTCGTGCTGTACGGGCGTCCTCTGGCCAAGGTGGAGCGCCGCGACCTGAAGCGCTGACGCAAGGCTAGTCCGCAGCAGGCTTTCAGCCGCAGGACGGCCTTGACCCCTCAGATCCCATATTGCTCCACAACATGCAGGCTGTCGTCGGCTCGGCGAAACACGAATTGGGGTCCGGTCAACGAATTGCGAGAGAGCCGGTCGTGTCCGTTCGGCCGGGAGCGTCGTCTCCGCCGAAGGGATCGGCGAGCGCGGCGTCAGGCCGGCTAATCTCGACTTTACCGGCGACCATGGGCTGCATGCGCTCTGGTCCGAGGCTCTTGAGCATCGCCCGGAAACTCTGGTGCATGCCGCCGTCCAGATGCGCGTAGCTCATCGCCGGCGTGCCGCTCCCGATCAGCTCGGCGAACCGGGCCTCGTCGCGCGCCTGGCGCTGCGACACCAAGGGCTGCACCTCCGGGGCGATGTCGTAGGTCGGGCACGCCTCAGCCGGCGAGAACGGTCCCGCCCCCTCCTTGGCGTTGAACACGTAGCGGCGACCACAGGCCGCAAGCCGGGGTGGCTGCTTCGTTGCCTCGAAGTGGTCCGAGCCTTCCTTCAGGTTTTTCCAGAAGGCGAAATGGGCGTTGTTGCGGTGCCGCGACATATTCTCGGGCGTCATCCGGAACGGCAGCGCCTGGACCTGGAAGCTGCGCTGCCCTCCGGCGAAGGCCTCGCGCGCCAGACCGTAGATCTCGGTGACGCCGTCGTCGGTCATGGCGAAGCAGCCTGCCGAGGTGCAGGCGCCGTGGACCATAAGCGCCGAGCCGGTGGCGCCCTGCGACTTCTCTAGTGGGTTGGGGTAGCCGAGGTTGAAGGACAGGTAGAACTGCGAGCGCGGGTTCATCAGGTCCGCGGTCACCGTGTAGAACCCCTCCGGCGCCTGTCGGTCGCCCTCGCGCTTCTTCGGGCCAAGTTGGCCCGACCAGCGGCACATCGGGTAGGTCTTGAGCAGGGCGTACTGCCCGCTTCGGTCGCGCTTCCAGACCTCAAGCTCGCTCTCTTTTTTGAAGATCCGAACTAGGATGGGATCGCTCTGGCTCATGCCCTTGCCGGACATCTCCGAGACCAGCCGTGCGGGGAGCGGTTGAAGATGCCGATCGTCACCCTCGCCAGTGACGCAGCCCGAGAGGGCGAGCGCGCCAAGCACGAGCCCGAGTGCAATTCGCAAGGTCGACATTCGGATGGGTGAGAACATGCGAGAATTTTTGCGCGAACGAAGCTGACAAATCGTCAAAAAGGACAGTTAACGGCCTGCTACAACCTGATGCCACTTGAGGTTCAAGAGAAAATTTGCGGCGTCCGCCCTGAGCCCGGACGTCTGGTCCACCAGCGCCGGAGCGCGACAACCGACCAGATCGCCTCCACGACGCCGAATGGCCAGGCGCCCTGCAGGAAGCCGTACACTGACCCGAGCGCACAGGCGACAGCGAAGCCTAGAACGAACCAGTGGCTGCGCTCTTCGAACGCGTAGGTGGCTAGCATGAGCGTCACGGCGAAGAGGCCGAAAAGGGTGAGGTTGTCCATCGAGCGATCTTGTACATGGCGGCGATCGCACCCGTCGTATCCGATTCCGTTCGCCGAAGGAGCTACTGAGCTGCGACGCCCAGTCGCATCACATTGAGGACTTCTGTGCTCGGATGCGCTTGAACCTCAAGCCACTTCAGGTGCGATCAAACCGCCAAGGGAGATTTTTCATGTTCGCACGTCGCACGCTGCTTCGACTCTCTGCCGGTCTCTTCGCCACCAGCGTCATCGGCCGATCGGCGAATGCCCAGCCCGCCCTTGCCGCCAAGCTGCTGGAGCCCGGCCCGCTCCCGGAGAAGGTCTTCGGGGCAGCTGATGCGCCGGTCACGGTGATCGAGTACGCCTCGCTCACCTGCCATCACTGCATGAACTTCCACACCAACACGTGGCCGGCGTTCAAGGCGAAGTACGTTGATACCGGCAAGGTCCGCTTCATCGCGCGCGAGTTTCCGCTCGACCCGCTTTCGGCGGCAGGTTTCATGCTGGCGCGCTGCGGCGATGAGGCGAAATGGTATCCGATCGTCGACATGCTCTACAGGACGCAGGAGGGCTGGGCTCATGCCCAAAAGCCGCTTGATGCTCTAACCCAGACGATGAAGCAGGCCGGATTCAGCGAGGAGAAGGTGAATGCCTGTCTCCAGCGAGAGGACCTGTTCCGGGCGGTCCGCCAGATCCAGGAGCGCGCGAACAAGGAATTCGGCGTGAACTCTACACCGACATTCTTCGTCAACGGCGAGAAGCGGACGGGCGCTCTGACGATCGACGAGTTCGACAAGATCCTTGCGCCGCTGCTGGCAGGGCGCTGATCACGCGGTGAGCCGCGATGCTAGCGAGACCCCTTGAGCGCGGCAGTGACGACGTCCGGACGACCCAGGAAGCGCCCGAGATCCTGCCAAGCGTTCTGGTTGTCCGGCGACTGTCGCCGAATGAAGGTCAGGCCCGATTTCGACCAAGGCAGGACCTTGTCGGTCTGGTTGTCGAGGACGAACTCGCCGCGGTCGGTGACGACGGTGAGAACGGCGTGGCCGCCGCCCTCCTTGTCGATCACCACGGTGATCAGCAGCGCCGAGAGGGGCCAGCCGCGCTTGATCAGTTCGCGCCGCTTCTCGAGGACGTAGTCCTCGCAGTCGCCCTTGCCGGTCTTCGCATAGTCCCAGTTCTCGATGACGCCGAACTGGTCCTGGTCCGTGACCGGCTCGATCGCCTGGTTGAACTTGAGGTTGACGGTCAGGAGTTCACTCCAGGCCCGGTCGTCGAGGCGCATGACAGTCTGCGCCGAGCGCGGCGTCCGGCAGTCGGTCGGGTTGTCGTCGCAGAACTGCGACCAGCCGATCGGCGTGCGCGAGGATTGGCCGGCGTGGAGATGGGCAAGGTCGGTATTGCCGGACGCGAAGGCTGGCGTGACCAGGGTCGAAGTCGCGATAGCGAGGACTATCGCGGCGATAACGCTCTGCCTTTTTTTCATGACGCTCTCCATGTCGTTGAGAGCGTTTCTAGCGAGGACGCGTTGAATTCACGCGAAATTAGACCCCTGAATTATAGGCCTAAGATTCAGAATTCATTGATATTTCTTGCCACCTCATCAACCTTAAGGAAGGCTTTCGCCATGGACCGTTTCGCTGCAGTCGAAGGCGCTGGCCGTGCGCTCGCCGCCACAGGCGCCATGACAATTCTCGTAGGCAGGGCATCATGAAATCGCGCAACGGCGCTCTGGCCATCGCCCTGGTCGTCCTCGCGGTCCTGTTCTATGCGGTCAGCGTGGTGAGGATGCGCGAGGTGGAAGACCGCCGTCATCAGGCTGACCCCAAGGCGCATGCCTCTGGCGCCCCGGCATTATCGCCGCGCCCCTGACCATCGACGTGCAAGCACGATTTTGTCTCAGCCGTTTTTCCCCCGCGCCTCTTCGTCTGTGTCGCCAAAAAGGCCGCGCTAGAGCTACAGAGGGCTCACGTGTCCCTCGGCGGCTCTGATCTCGCCATCCTCGATCTGGATCGTCGTGTGGGTCAGCCCGAACTCCGATCGCATGACGGCGCTTGCCGCCGTCAGAATGCCGGCCGACTGCGACATGTCGTCGATCACCAGATGGCAGCTCATCGCGTCCAGCCCAGACGTGATGGTCCAAACATGCAGGTCGTCGACGGCGACGACGCCGGGGAGGTCGGCGAGCTTTGCCTGTAGAAGCTTCAGATCGACCTCCGGCGGCGTACCCTCAAGCAGGATGTGTACGGCCTGCTTCAGTAGGCTCCAGGTGCGCGGCACGATGAACAGGCCGATGCCTGCGCCGACGATCGGATCGACGATCGTCCAGCCGGTGACCAGTATGACGATGGCGGCAACGATGACGCCGAGCGAACCCAGCATGTCGCTCAGGACCTCGAAATAGGCGCCCTTGACGTTCAGGCTCTCTGACGATCCTCCCGACAGCAGCTTCATGCTGACGAGGTTGACGCATAGACCCACGACCGCGACTACCAGCATCGGGCCGCCGATGATCTCCGGCGGGTTCTGGAAGCGCTGATAGGCCTCATAGAGGATGTAGACCGTCAGGAGCAGAAGGACGACGGCGTTGGTCAGCGCCGACAGCACCTCGGCGCGGACATAGCCGAATGTCTTCTCCGGCGTAGCGGGACGCTCGGCGAAGCGGATCGCGATCAGCGCCAGGGCCAGGCCGCCGGCATCGGTCAGCATGTGGGCCGCATCCGCCAATAGCGCGAGGCTACCGGTCCAGAGCCCGCCGACGACCTCAGCGACCATGAACGCCGTGGTCAGGCCCAGCGCCATTGTCAGCCGGCTCTTGTGCTTGCCTGCCGCGGTGCCCGTCGGAGCCGCCCCATGCGAGTGCCCTGTGGCCATCGTGAAACTCCCTCATGAACGCGTACTGAGTAGAACAGGCGCTCAGATATGATCTTTGTGCTCGGGTTCGCCGAGGTTCTCGACCCGGATGTCGGCCGAGAGGCGGCCGGCGCGCTCAAAGACGAAGGTCACTGGGATGAAGCTGCCGGGCTCGACCTTGTCGTAGAGGCCGATCAGCGTGATCTGATGCGTTCCTGGCCTGAGCGACACCCTGCCATTCGCCGGCAGGGCGAGTTCGTCGAGCTCCACGGGACGGACGATGCCGGTCTTGGTGTCCAGAGCCTTCAGGATGGCGTGGTGGGCGGCGGCCGTTTCGATCTTGAGGAGTCGATCCGGGCGAGCGCCGTTGTTGGCGAAGGTCGCGTAGAATGGGAACTGGTCGCCCTTCAGCGCTGATCCCTTGGCCCACGGATGAATGACAGCGATGCCGCCACGCTGCGCCACCGGCTCGGGATGAATCTGCCCCATGGCGAGCAGACCAGCCGCGATCAGCACGGCAAGGCCCCCGAGGCGCCAGGCCGCTGCGCCAGAGAGCAGCGCAAAGGGTTTGGTCTCAGCGGCGGCAGCCGCCTCGATCAATTGTCTGATCCGCCTCAAGATTGGTCTCCTTGCGCGCCTGGAGAGACATTGGGCTGTGGGGATGCGGCCTCGGAGTGGGCCTTGCGATAGTCGGCAAGAGCGGCCAGCAGCATCAGCCCGACACCCGCCGAAATCGCGATGTCGGCGCCGTTGAAAGTCGGCCAGTGCCAATCGCCCCAGTGAAGGTCGATGAAGTCCGTGACAGCGCCCTGACGCCAGCGGTCCTGCGCATTGCCGAGCGCACCGCCCGCAACCAGCGCCAGACCTACCCGCTCGAGCCGGATCCGGCTTCTGACGGCCCAGACCATGAGGCCGATGGCGACGACGACCTTGAACGCGGCCAGCATGCCCGGCCACGCCTCCAGCGTGTCGCGGCCGATCCCGAAGCTGACGCCGTAGTTGAAGCCGAGGCGCAGATTGAGGAACGGCGTGATCTCGATGATGCGCGGCGGCGCCATGACATAGGTCAGGATCAGCCATTTCGAGAGCTGATCCAGCGCCGCGGCGGCGACCGCCCAACCAAGGACTTCTCCGAGTCGCTTCCGCAACGTCATGGTGTCGTGCTTTCCGGGGTGGTGCGAGTCCCAAGCCAACGCCGCACCCGCTGCTGGTAGCTGCGATAGGGCTGGCCAAGGGTTCGCAGAAGGACACGTTCCTCGATACGGACCTGAAGGACGATGGCGACCAGGAGCCCGAGTGTCAGCGCACCCTGGATCAGGCTGGGCAGCACGAGGAAGAGCCCCACGAAGAGCAGGGCCTGGCCGACGAAGACCGGGTTGCGCGAGATGGCGAAGGGGCCGCTGTCGACGATCGGGCCGAGCTCACCCTCCGCCGCGCCGATGCGCCAGGAGGCGCCCATATAGCGCTGGGACAGGATCGCGAGGCAGGCTCCGACGACGACGAGAAGATGCCCCAGGACATCGACCCACGGGCCATCGAGCGCGCGATGGAGCGGGTCAGCATTGATCGGATTGCCGACCAATGTCAGCACGATGGGCCAGATCACCGCGCCGGCGAAGGCGAGGCGAAACAACATGGCGGGCAGCGCCTGCTTCTCACGGCCTTTGTTGAAGAGCCAGATCGGCCTTCCCGCTTCCTTGGCGAGGATGGCCGACATGGTGAGGAAGCTGATGACGTAGACGACGGTCATCAGGTAGCTGGCGATCTCCATGCCGGACATGGCGCGCTCCTCCCGCTCAGCCGGCGCGGCCGGCGTTGAAGCGGAGCAGCCGCAGCGCGTTGGCCGTCACGATCACTGTCGCGCCGGTGTCAGCGAGGATCGCGACCCAGAGGCCGGTGTAGCCGAACACTGTGGTGACGAGGAACACGGCCTTCAGCCCGAGTGCGATGGCGATGTTGACCCGGATGTTGCTCATCGTCGCACGGGCCAGCCGGATCATGGCCGCGACGTCCCGGACCCGGCTCTTCAGGATCGCAGCATCAGCGGTTTCCAGCGCGACGTCGGTGCCCGAGCCCATTGCCACGCCGATGCCGGCGGCGGCGAGCGCCGGCGCGTCGTTTATGCCGTCGCCAATCATCATGACAGAGGTCTCGGCCGACAGCACCTTGATCGCGGCGACTTTATCCTCGGGCATCAGTTCGGCCTTGTGCTCCATCCCCAGCGAACCGGCGATGGCCGCTCCCGTGCGGGCGTTGTCGCCGGTCAGCATCAGCGAGCGGATGCCCATCGCCTTCAACTCTGCGATGCCGGCGGCGGCGTCTTCGCGCGGCTCGTCACGCATGGCGATCAGGCCGGCGAGGACGCCATCCGCGATCACGGCTGCGACGGTCTTGCCGGCGGTCTCCAACTGCTCAACGGCGGCCATCGCCTGGTCGTCGAAGTTGGCTCGCGAGAGCGCGTGGCGCGGCGCCCCGACGAAGATAGTAACTCCGTCCAGCGTACCGGTGACGCCCTGCCCCGCGATGGCCTTCGCCTCGGTGGCATTGCGCACCGGGATCGCGTGTCCCTTGGCGCGCTCGATGATCGCCAGCGCCAGCGGGTGGCTTGAGCCCGTCTCGACCGAGGCAGCCAGTTCCACCACCTCGCGTTCGGTCCGTCCCAGCGCGACGACCTCCGTCACGCGCGGGCGGCCTTGCGTCAGCGTGCCGGTCTTGTCGAAGGCGACGATGCCAGTCTTGGCCGCAGCCTCGATGACCACGCCGCCCTTCATCAGCAAACCCTGCCGCGCGCCGGTCGAGAGCGAGGCAGCGATCGCAGCCGGCACGGAGATGACCAGCGCACACGGACAGCCGATCAGCAGGAGCGCCAGCGCCCGATAGACCCAGACCGACCATTCGCCGCCGAGCAGCAAGGGCGGCATGATGGCGACCAGCACCGCCAGGCCCACGATCGCCGGCATGTAGACGCGCGAAAAACGATCGATGAAGCGTTCGGTCGGCGCGCGCGATTCCTGCGCCTCCTCGACCAGCCGGATGATCCGCGCGATCGTGTTGTCCTCGGCAGCCTTGGTCACGCGGACGCGCAGCGCCGCCTCGCTGTTGACGGAGCCGGCGAAGACCGGATCGCCAACGCTCTTGGTCTTAGGTACCGACTCGCCCGTGACAGGGCTCTCATCGATGCCGGAGACGCCGTCGGTGATCTCGCCATCGGCAGGGATGCGGTCGCCGGGACGCACCAGCACGGTCTGGCCGATGATCAGCGCGGCGGCGTCGATCGTGCGGGTCTCGCCATTCTCCTCGACGATCGCGGTCTTGGGCACGAGCTCGCCGAGCGCGCGGATCGAGGCCCGGGCGCGATCGGCGGCGACACCCTCCAGAACCTCGCCGACGGCGAACAGGAAGACGACGAGCGCCGCCTCTTCGGCCGCCCCGATGAACAACGCGCCCGTGGCGGCGATGGTCATCAGCATCTCGATGGTGAAGGGCATGCCGGCGCTGGCGGCCGCATAAGCCTTGCGCGCGACCGGCACGATCCCGATCACGCAAGCCGCGATGAAGGCCCAGTGCGCGGCGGCAGGCCAGACGAGGCTGGACGCCCAGGCTGCACCGAGCAGCGCGCCGGTCGTCAGCACGAGGCGGCCCTTATTGGTCTGGTACCAGGACACGCCGTCCGGTGTCGCCTCGTGGACATGGCCCGGCAGGCCGTGGCCGGCATCGACGGGCTGTTTGGAGACAGTATCAGCCGTCCCTTGCGTCGCGGCGCCTCCATCGTCGCCATGAGAATGGTTATGACCCGCATGATCGTGCCCGGCATGATCTTCATGCTCGCGACGATCACCGGCTGCAGGGCTCGACGCTTGCGTCTTCGGCGCAACGACGGCGGTGGTGAAGCCGAGGCTGACAATTCGCTTCTCGATTGCGTCGCGCTTCGTCTGGGTCTCGTCGAGCGCGAGCGTCAGGGTTTCCGACATTACCGAGAGCTTGACCTCGCTGACGCCAGGCAAGCGCTCGAGCGCGCCACGAATGGTCGCGGCGCAGCCTGCACAATCCATGCCGCCGACCTTCCAGCTCAAGGGCTCCGGGCTGCGTTGGATCCCGGCCGTGGTCGTCGCGTCCGCCGGCTTATGGGAATGGCTGCAGCCGCACTTGGCTGCCGGCTCCTGGACCGGCGTCGCCGTCGCCGCCAGCACCGTCAAGGTGTAACCGAGGCCTGCGACGCGCTTCTCGATCGCGTCGCGCTTGGTCTGGCTCTCGTCGAGCGCCAGCGCCATCGTTTCGGACATGACCGAGAGCTTGACGTCGCTGACTCCGGGCAGGCGCTCTACAGCGCCGCGGATCGTCGCCGCGCAGCTCGCACAATCCATCCCGCCGACTTTCCAGCTCAGGTTCTGGAGCTTGGTGTCCGAGGTCGCTGTCATGGTCGTCTCCGCTTGCAGGCGCTGCGAGACAACCTACATAGGATCTGTAGCCACTTCAGGTTCAAGAGGTGAAATGCAGATGGACGCAAAAAACCTCGCGCGCGTCATGCCGATCGGATCGCTCTCGGACCGGACCGGCGTGAAGGTCGAGACGATCCGCTACTACGAGCAGGTCGGGCTTCTTCCGCAGCCCGAGCGCTCGGACGGTAATCAGCGCCGCTATGGCCGTGCCCATGTCGAGCGGCTCGCGTTCATTAAGCATGCCCGCGACCTCGGTTTTCCCATCGACGGCATCCGTGCGCTCCTCAGGCTGTCGGACAAGCCCGGCATGGCCTGCGACGAGGCCCATGCAATTTCGGTCGCTCATCTCGACGAGGTGCGCCACAAGATCGCTCGGCTCCGCTCGCTGGAGAAGGAACTGGAACGCATCGCTGCGGCCTGCTCTGGCGGAGTCACGGCCTGCGACTGCGCGATTATCGAGGCCTTGGCGGACCACGCCCACTGCCGGCATGAGCATTGACGCAAGGTCCGCCGCGGTGAACTGTCCTGAGCTGAGTATGCGTTGGGGCGATTCCTGCGTTAGAGTAGCGGTCATACTGGCGTAGAAAGACGGCAACTCAGTTCACAAGTGATTTCGCTGCCAACTCACCAAACCCTCCTCGTCAGGCCGACCCAGAGATAACTCCAAATAGGCGGATGGAACCATTGCCGAGAGGGTAGATCGACGGTGACGGGACGCAGGCATTGGTTCAAGGCGTCGCCCACCGCAGCGATGCATATGTCACGTGACACCGCCGCCAACAACATCGGGTAGGTTGAGATGTTGTCGGTCGCGTTGGGCTCGGTCCGTACTTGATAAAGTACTGCGCCAGTATCGACGCCGTCATCGACGAGGTGGGGCAGATGTGTTCCGGCATCACCATCCGATCGATGGTCGCGGCTGGCTTTTTTCTGGTCGTCACTGATGTCTCAAGAAGACGCTGACTCAGCTCACTGGCGCGCCAGAAGGGCTTCCATTTGAGCGATTTCCTTCCTCTGGGCCGCAACGATCTCGCCGCAGAGCGACTTAATCTCGGGGTCGGTGATTGAAGCGTTCTCGCACATCAGGATCGCTCCCGAGTGATGCGGGATCATCGATCGAAGGAACTCGGCATTCCCGACGCCGGCCTGCGTCCGCATGCCGGCAAAGCTCAGTGCGAAGACTATGAGCGCGCCTGCGCCGATGGCGACATTCACGCGGGGCGACGGGAACATTGAACGCATCGAGACTAACATGATCACCGTCATCGGCGCGACCATCATCAGCGTCATATAGACGTTGTTCAGGTTGAAGCGGAAATGCGCTAGCGTCGCGATCATCGTGTACATCACGAGGTACATCACGATGAAATCGAGAATCAGCTCTACGCCAAGTCGCAGGTAGCTGCTCCGCTGCATTTGGCTGTGTTCTTCCATGGCGGGTCACTCCAAAGGCAGCGGCGCAGGCCGTTCGTCATAACGCGGTCGGTCAAAGGGCTTATTTGCCCTTCGCCTTCAGCCACTGGTCGATCACGGCGATCTCCTTTTCTTGGGCCGCGACGATCTCCATCGCCAACTTCTTGGCTTCGGCGTCCTTCCCATTGGCGAGTTCGACCTTCGCCATGGCGATCGCGCCCTGATGGTGCCCCTTCATCTGCATCATGAAATCGATGTCGGCGTCGCCGGTAAACGTCATCGGCATCGCCTGCATCATGCCCATCATCGACTCCTTGTAACCTTTGGTGGACGCGGAGTCGGATGCGGCAGGCTGCATCATTTTCATATGCATGGCAGGGTCCATCGCCGGTTTAGGCGCAGGCTGCTGGGCAATAGCGGCCGTGATGGCAAGCGCAGATGAGAGGCCGATAAAGCCGAGACGGGTCATGGTGATGTTCCTTAATTTGAGGGGAGCAGGGGCGCGGCGGTCCGTGGTGGGAGATGCCGGGAGGTGAGCTATGCCGTCATCGCACGGCAGCTTTCGGCGCAGGCGCGACAGGCTCGAACGCAAGCATCCATGTCTCCGACGCGCTCACATTCGCTCGCGCAATCGGCGCAGATGTCGGCGCACTCGGCGCAAAGATGCTTGTGATGACGGGAGCCAATGATCATGACATGAGCGGTGGCGCGGCACGTTTCGGAACAGGCCAGCATCAGTTTGATGTGTCCTGGCTTTGCATGCTCCCCGCCGAGTTCAAGGCAATGGCCGGAGCTCATCTCAAGGCAGGATTGATAGCATCTCAGACATTCGTCGATACAGGTCTGCATGGTCGCGTCGATGTGATGATGCATGTCTTACTCCCGCGGTCTTGAATAGTTTTCCTTCATGAGAAGACGCCCGCCGACCGGCTGATGTTCCGGCTTGCAACAATCTGTAACAGAGCGAGGGTTGACGCCCGGCGATTTCACCTCGCTGGTCAGGCGCATCCCGCGCCTCACGTCATGCAACGGCGGCGATGGTCAGAAAGAGCCGGACGATGGCCGAACCAAAAATCAGCTTCGACGACGGGGCTGCGTACGAGCTATTGATGGGAAAATGGAGCCAGCTTGTTGGTGACGTTTTCCTGGATTGGCTATCGCTGCCAAGCGGTCTGCGCTGGATCGACGTCGGCTGCGGCAATGGCGCCTTTACTCAACTCGTCGTTGATCGATTTGCGCCAGCTGAGGTTCAAGGGGTCGATCCCTCTTCTGGACAGCTTGTTTTTGCGCGTAAGCGATCTGCGGCGCGGCTGGCAAAATTTCAGCAAGGCGACGCGATGGCGTTGCCTTTCGATGATCATCGGTTTGATGCCGCCGTGATGGCGCTAGTGATATTCTTCGTTCCCGAGCCGGCCAAAGGTGTCGCGGAAATGGTGCGCATTGTGCGCCCTGGCGGCTGGGTCTCGGCATATGCCTGGGACATCCCCGGCCGCGGCTTTCCGCTGGCAGCTATCCAGGACGAGATGCTGCCTTTCGGGATCGTTCCTATGCGCCCTCCACATCCTGAGGTCTCTCGGATGGATGCCCTGCTTGAGCTGTGGGAAAGTGCCGGACTTGAGCATCTCAATTCTCGAGAAATCGTCGTGCAACGAGAGTTCGCCAGTTTCGAAGAATTCTGGACGATAGGGTTAACGGGCGCCAGCATCGGCGAGCAAATCGCAAGCTTGACTAAAATCGACGCAAAACTCCTCAAGGAGCGCGTGCGTCTACGCCTGCCTGCGGATGCTCAAGGGCGCATTACTTATAGTGCGCGCGCCCATGCGATCGTGGGTCGCGTCCCAAAGTAGATGGCGCGTTCTCGTCACAAAAATTCGTGCGCGAATTGTAGATTAAATTTCGCCAAACTGATCTCATCGTTCTTGCCTATCTGTATCCCGGCCTTTGCGATCAGGAGCTTGGTACCCACTAGCTCGAGTGCGCTGAGCTGCGGAGGCTAGTTCCCGTACTAACTGCTCGCGCCTCGTTTCCGGGTCCGGCATTTTCGCCACGAATTCCCGCACCTTCGCCGCCAGAGCCCGATCACTGCCCTTCCCGGTCCGCTCGAGT
>NZ_JAUXYO010000252.1 GCF_030694325.1 Allobosea sp.
CCTCGGCGCGTCGCTGCGCCGCCTGCTGCTGGCGACCGCCGCAGGGCTCGTCCTCGCCGGCATCGTCCATATCGTGACCATCCTGACGATCCCGGTCGTCTCGACCAGCGATGCCGCCCATGCCTATGGCACGCTCGGCACGGGCGGGCAGGCAGAACTGATCGCCGGAGATCCGCGTGGCCTGCCGCTGCCGCGCGAGGCCGATCCGGCCACCGTCACCGCGATCTGCAGCTATGATCTTCGCGCCGGGCCGATGCGGGTCGTCGCCCGCGTCGGTACTCTGCCGCTCGGCCTGACGCTCCATCGCCAGGGCGGCGGGGTCGTCTACGCGATCACCGACCGCGCCGCGGTGCGCGGCGTCGTCGAGTTCGTGGTGATGACGGAGGATCAGCGCGACGAACGCGCCGCTCGCGACGAGGAAGGCGAAGCCGCGCGCGAGCTGCGGGTCGTCTCGGACAGCGAGCAGGGTCTCATCGTCGTGCGCGTGCTGGCGCGCCTGCCGTCGGATCGGGCCGATGCCGAGGCCCTGGCGAGGGGCGTCGCCTGCGGCATGGCGGACTGACGGACTTGACGGTCAGCCCTTGTAGACGACCGGCGCCTTGTCACCGTCGCCCGCAGGGCCGCGTCCCTCGCCACCGAAGACGCCGATCAGCGGCATCTTGCAGAGCGGGCCGGCCTCGGCCTCCAGCGCCATGATCGCCCGCTCGGCCCGGATCGCCTCGCGCGACGGCATCTCGACCACGAGATTGGCGAGTGCGTAGCGATAGCTTTCGATGCGGAAGCCGACGCGCTCGCAGACCCAGAGGATCAGCCCCTCGTTCTCGACGACGCGGGCCTGGGCCGGGTCGATCTGCGAGGGCGCGACATCCGGCGAGGCTTCGGCTGTCCGCATCCGCACGCGGTCCGCCGCCACGACGCGCATGGCGTTGGCGCGGAACGGCCCGATCAGAAGGCGGTCGGCATTGGCATCCTCCGCGAGGCGGGCATAGCGCGAGGCCTGCGAGGCGAAGGAGCCGCCGGTCAGGGCGTCGAAATAGTCGGACTTCGCGCTGGACTGCATCTGCGCCGGCAGGATGCGCGCATGGGCGAGGTCGGAGACGCGGCGCTGGAAGACGCTTTTCTCATGGCTCGGCATGACGAAGCGCCAGGCGCGGTCGCGCAGCTGCTCCTCATCGTCGGTAAAGCGAAAATACGAGGCGGCCTCGCCGCGCGCCGTGGCGGCCCAGAAGCCGGCCTGCGGTGCCAGCACCTGACTGAAGATGTCCTGCCGCGGGCGGCCGAGATCGCCGGTGCAGGCGCCCGCGGCGAGAAGCAGCGACAGGGCCGCGGCCCGCGCAGCGGGTGCGCCTGCAGAGCGAGAGATCTGCGTCACGCCGGCTGCCGGGCGCTGGTCGCCTTCTTCGGCCGCTTGGGACGGTTGGCGGCCAGCGCGCGGGAGCGGCGCGGCACCACCGGTTCGGCGGCAGCGGGCTCGGCCTCACGCTCGTAGCGGACGCCGGTGAAGAACAGGATCGCGGCGGACTCCGGACGCTCGGTCCGGGCTTCCGGCGGTTGCGTCCGCAGCCGGGACGCGAGGGAGATGACGACGGCCATGATGCGCCTCCATGCCTTGGCGCCTTGCTTGTGGGTCGCGGGAGATCGCTCTCCGGTTCACATCAGGCCCGCACATGGTTAACGCCCTCTTAAAGGCTCGGGGATTACTGTCGCCCGAACCCAGAATCACCAGCCGAGAAGCCCATGCCGTCGCGCATTTCCGCCGAAATCGCCCAGCTCGCCCGCCTCGCGCGCGATGGCGGGCTCGATCTCAGCCAGGTCTCGCTGCGGGTGAAGGCGGACCTGCTGATGTCGACGCCCCAGCCCGCCCCCGACGATCTCGCCGCCTTCGGCGAGATGGCGGCGACGCTGGTGCCGGGCGTCGACGAGGCCACCGCCGTCATCCTCGCCCGCAAGATCGCGGCCTGGCCGCACGCGCCGGCGCCCGCCCTCGAGGCTCTGCGCGCCCGGGGCGGCGCCGTGCTCGCCGCCCTGATCCGGCATGGGCTGCCGCTGGGCCCGGCCGAGATGGAAGATATCGCCGGCGAGCCCGACGGGCGGCTGGCCTCGGCGCTGGCGGAGCGCAGCGACCTCACGGCCACCGCCGTGCTGATCCTGGTCGAGCGCGGGGATCGGGCGATCGACTTCGCGCTGATGACGCGGGGCGCCGTGGCACTGCCCCGCGCGGCGCTCGACCTGCTGGTCGCGCGGGCCCGCCACGACGCCGGCTATGCCCCGCCGCTGCTGGCGCGGCGCGACCTGTCGAGCGTCGATCTCGCGCCGCTGTTCCTGGCGGCCGGCCCCGAGCGGCGGCTGGCGATCCTCGATTCGCTGGGAGCCCTCGAAACGCTGAGCCCCTCCGAGCGGCGTCCGGTCGTGTCAGGCGAGATCTTCGCCGGCTGGCTGGCCATGGCGGCGGATGATCGGGCAAGCGCCTTTCAGGCGGTGTCCGCGCATCTCGGCGGCGGGCCTTTGCTGGCGGAGGCGATGGCGGCCGACACCTCGCGCGACCTGACGGCGCTGGCCCTGACCGCCGCCGGCGCCAGCGTCGAGGATGCGACGCGGTTCCTGATTCGGCTGGGCGACGAGGCGGCCCATTCGGTCGAGCGGATCTTCGCGGTGGTCGCGCTGATGCGCAGCGTCCGGCCGGCCGTGGCGCTGCGGCTGGTCGCGCAGGTCGGCGGCATCGCCACGCCGCCTCTCGCCCGGAAGGGGCAGCATCAGCCGGCGATGGATGCCAGCGGCACGCCGCAGCGGCCGGGATCCGCCCGGCAGGAGCCGGCGGGCGGCGCCAGCGAAATCCTCCGCAAGATCGGCCTCAAGCGCGAGCGCAGCTGAGCGACAGCTCACGGCCGCTCCTGCGGCGACCGCCGCGATCAGCTCTCGACCAGATCGAGCCTGGGATCGCCCGCGCGGTTCTCGATCTCGACCAGCCAGAGATCGGAATCGAAGCGCAGCTCGCGCGCGACCCGCTCCTCGACGCTGCCGGGATCGGAATCGAGAACGAGCTGGAAGCGGCGGATGCCGTCATCCTCGGCGAGGGACTGCGGCGCCGGGCCGTAGAGCGCAGCGGTCCGGTCGAGCCGGTCGAGCTTGACGAAGATCGCGCCGGCCTCGGCCGCGCCGCGTCGCCGCAGCACCGCGACGAGCCCGTCATGCGCGGCCTGGCGCAGATAGGCTGAAACCCAGAAATCGCTGGTCAGGCGCGCCATCGGCCGCTTGCCCCCCGCGCCCATCAGTTCTCGGCGCTGCGGCGCTGGTTCGACGAGCGCGCCTGCGCGACGCCGCGAACCTCCGCGGGCGGGCGGATGTCGGCGCCGTTGATCAGATCCGCGATCGGATCGCGCTGGGCGGGAGCGCTGGCGCGGGCAGCGGGAGCGGGCGCAGGCGCGGTTCGGGCCACATTGGTCACTGCCGCAGGCGGACGGGCGCCGGCTTCGCGCGGAGACGGCGACAGATCGGCCGGCCGCGTCGGCGGGATCGGCGCCGCCACGCCCGAGGCGGGT